>DASTIE010000200.1:0-24703 GCA_035717865.1 Candidatus Limnocylindrales bacterium | reverse complement strand
GGCTCAGCTACCTCGGCCGCGGCCATACCGATACGGACATCGCGATCGAGGTGCCGGACGCGAACGTGCTGTTCGCCGGCGACCTGCTCGAGGAGGGGGCGACGCCGAGCTTCGGCGACAGCTACCCGTTGGAGTGGCCGGACACGGTCGAGAGACTTCTTCCGCTCGCGACGGGCGCGGTCGTGCCCGGCCATGGCGCGGTGGGCGACCGGGCATTCGTGGAGACGCAGCTCGCCAACCTTCGCGCGCTCGCCGCGCTGGCACGAGACGTGCACGCGGGCAAGCTCGAACTCGAGGCGGCGATCGTCGCCTCGCCCTTCGGCGCGAAGACCTCCCGCGAGCCGCTCGAGCGGGCGCTCCAGCAGCTGCGAGGCGAGCTGGACTACAACTAGGCGGCGAGGCGGCGCACGTCGGCGGCGAGCCGCGGAATGGTGTGGCCGATCCCGCTTCTCGGCACACGAAATTGTCATTTCGTCGCCAGGTGACCCTTCGTCAGCGGGGGCAAACCGCTTTGTCAGGGCTTTCGAACGTGAACGTGCTCGCTCGACGGCGATTCCGTTGTCATACGGTCACTCGGCGACCAGATGACAGCGCTTCGCTGACGAAGGTTCATGGAGTGACCAGATGACAAACGATTTCGCACCATTGCAAACGCGAAAGGCGCCTGACGGTCACTCCATGACGATCTGACGGAACGTCGACGATCCGTTCGGATGACTAGGCCGCGGCGGCGGCCGGTGCGCCGACGGCATCGCCGGTGGCGCGGTCGAAGAGGTGGAGCTTCTCGAGCGGCAGCTTGAGATCCAGCACGTCGCCGGGCTTCACGCGGTGCTCGGAGCCCACGACGGCGACGACGTCGCCCTCGTGGCTCGGGATCGTGACGTGCAGGAGCTCGTCGTCCCCGAGGAATTCGACCACGTCGGCCTTGGCCCGGATCGTCGCACTGCCCGGGATGTCGCCGAGCTCGAGGTGCTCCGGCCGGAACCCCGCCACGAGGTCGGAGGCACCGTCCATCGCGCCGCGATAGCGGGTCGGGATGGGGAAGGTCAGGCCCTCGCCCTTGACGGCGTCACCGTCGCGGGTGACGTTCACGAAGTTCATCGACGGGCTGCCGATGAACCCGGCCACGAACAGCTTGTGCGGGCTGTCGTAGAGCTCCTGCGGTGAGCCGACCTGCATCAGGATGCCCTTATCCATGACCGCGATGCGCGTGCCCATCGTCATGGCCTCGACCTGGTCGTGGGTGACGTACACGGTCGTCGTGCCGAGGCGCTGGTGGAGGCGCGCGATGTTCGCCCGCGTCTCGACGCGGAGCTTGGCGTCGAGGTTGGAGAGCGGCTCGTCCATGAGGAAGACTGCGGGTTCGCGGACGATGGCTCGCCCGAGCGCGACGCGCTGGCGCTGGCCGCCGGACAGCTCGCGCGGCTTCTTCTGGAGGTTCTCCAGGCCGAGGAGGCCTGCCGCCTCCTTGACGCGCTTGTCGATCTCGGCCTTCGGCGTCTTCCGCAGCTTCAGGCCGAAGGCCATGTTGTCGTAGACCGACATGTGCGGGTACAGGGCGTAGCTCTGGAAGACCATGGCGATGTCGCGGTCCTTGGGGGCAACATCGTTGACGACCCGATCTCCGATCTTGAGAGTCCCGTCGGAGACCTCCTCGAGGCCGGCGATCATCCGCAGGCTGGTGGTCTTGCCGCAGCCCGAGGGACCGACGAGGACCATGAACTCGCCATCGTGGATGCCGAGGTTGAAGTCCTTCACGGCGGCGAAGTCGCCGTAGCGCTTCCAGACGTTCTCGAACGTCACGGTGGCCATGTGCGCACTCCTTCCCGGATGCTGGCTGATCGCGGGCCCTTGCATCTCGACGCGACCTGATCGCGCCGTGGATGGGCCCCGTACGTCATCCGATCCCGGGACGCGTCGATCCTACCAGCCGCGTCTGCTCCTGGCCGCGTCGAGCCTCAGATCGCGCTGCCGCAGGCGCGACACTTCGTCGCCGCCGGCGCGTTGGCCTCCATGCAGTAGGGGCAGCCCTTGGTCTCTTCCTCGACCTCTTCCTTGATGAACATCTTCGAGACACGCCAGACGACGAAGGCGATCACGACGAAGGCGATGATCGAGTTGAGGAACAGGCCCCAGCGGATCGCAACCTCGGTCGCTGGATCGCCGCCGGTCGCTGCCTTGAGCACGAGCTTCAGCGACGAGAAGTCGACGCCGCCGAGGAGCATCCCGATCGGCGGCATGATGATGTCGTTGACGAGCGAGTTGACGACCGTGCCAAGCGCGGTGCCGATCACCACACCGATCGCCAGCGCGAGCGCGTTCGTCTTGAGCAGGAACGAGCGGAACTCTCCGACCATGGCGACGATCCTCCGGTGGGCGCCTCGGGGGCGCGCGATGCCGATCCACCATCCTAGGCACCGGTGAGGCGCATGGCGACCCCGGCGTGCGGCGTCGTCACCGGTTCAGGGCCGCTGGTAGCGCCGGTGACCGCAGCGTCACCCGATGCTGCGGACGTCCAGGACGCGGCCCCAGTGGAAGAGACGGACCGCCAGGAGCACCCCGAGCGCCGCGACGACGAGCGTCGCCGCGGCCGCGATCGATGCGTCCAGGTCGCCACCCTGGAACTCCGAGTAGACGACGAGCGGCAGCGTCTGTGTCCGGCCGAGCACGTTGCCGGCGAACATGATCGTGGCGCCGAACTCGCCGAGCGCCCGCGCCCAGCTCATCACCAGCCCGGCGGCCAGAGAGGGCGCGGCCAGCGGCACCGTGACGGCCCAGAAGAGCCGCGGCTCCGTCGCGCCGTCGACGCGGGCGGCGTCCTCCATGTCCCTGTCGACCGCCGCGAAGCCCGCGCGGGCCGATCGAACGAAGAACGGCGCCGAGACGAACACCTGCGCGACGACCACGGCCGCGCTCGTGAAGGCGACCTCGATGCCCGCCTGGTCGAGTGCGCCGCCGAGGAGGCCGCGCCGGCCCAGCACCAGCAGCAGCGCCAGGCCAGCGACCGCGGGCGGCAGCACGATCGGCAGGTCGACGCTCGCTTCGACGAGCCACTTGCCGGGGAACTGCCGGCGCGCGAGGAGGTAGGCCAACGGAAGCCCGACGGCGACGGTCACGAGCAGGCTGACGAGCGTCGTCCCGAGGCTCAGGCCCAGCGCCGCGAGGACCGCGGAGGAGCCGGCGGTGGAGCCCAGGGCGCCATCGCTGAGCGCGCGCGCGAGCAGGGCGACGATCGGCAGGGCGAGGAAGACCACGAAGAGGGCTGCGAGGACGGCGACCGGCTCGAGGCCGCCCTCGCGAGTTCGCGCCGGGCCGGGGGCGAGAGCCTCGGCCGTGCTCGCCGGCGCGGCGTTGCCGATCGAGCTCATTCCGGCGGCGGGAGGAAGCCGAGCCCCTGGAGGATCGACAGCCCCTCCGGTCCAGTGAGCCACATGAGGAAGGCCTGGGCTTCGCCCTCGTGCGCCGAACCCTTGACGACCACGGCGGCGTATGTCGCCTGGATGTTCGCCTCGGGCGGCACCCGGATTGCCTTGACGCTCGTGGAGACCGTCGCGTCCGTGGCGTAGACGATCCCCGCGTCGCCCTCGCCCAGCTCGATCTTCGCGACGACGGCCCTGACGTTCTCCTCCCGCGAGAGGACGTTCGCCGCGTAGGCCCTGGCGAAGCCGGCGGGGTAGCCGGGCAGCGCCGCGAGGCGGTCCACGAGCCTTGTCGCGTAGCGCGTGATCGGGACTTCGTCGCCGGCCGCGATGATCCGGACGCCGTCCTCGGCGAGGTCCGCCGCGGACTCGATGCGCGCCGGGTTGTCCGTCGGCACGATGATCGCCAGCTCGTTCGCTGCGAAGCTGACGGCCTCGCCGACCGCCAGGCCCTCGTCGACGAGCGTCTGCGGGTTGGCGGTGTCGGCGGACAGGAACAGGTCGGCGGGCGCGCCCTGCTCGATCTTCGCCTCGAGGGCGGCCGATGAGTCCGTCGAGATGACGAGGGTCACGCCGTCGTGGGTCGACTCGTAGGCCGTCTTGGCCGCGTCGAGGAGGTCCTGAAGTGAAGCGGCCCCGAAGATCGTCAGCTCGGTCGGCTCGGTGGGGGCTGGGACGAGGGTCGACGTCGCCGTCGGGCCCGGTGACGCCGTCGCAGCCGAGCAGGCGGCGAGGGCCAGCACCGCGATCGCGGCGGTCGCGACAAGCCGCGCGCGCCTCCCCGCGACGCCGGGCTGCGTCACGCGCGGGGATCCCTGCGGTTGGAGACCTCGACGATCACGTTCGTGGCCTTGACGACGCAGACCGCCTCGTCGCCGACCTTTAGGCCCATCTCGTCGACCGCCTCCGCGGTCATGAGGCTGACCATCCGGTGCGGGCCGGCGATCACCTCGACGACGGCGGCGACCCGGTCTTTCTCGATGCGCGTGACGATCCCCGGGAAGCGATTCCGGGCGGAGCCGGCGACGATCGGGCGCTCGACGCCGCTCGCCCGTTTCTCCGCGAGGAGGCGCGTGACCTCGGCGATGGGCACGAGGCGCTGGCCGCCGCTCGAGCGGGCCATCCGAAGCCGGCCCTCGGTCTCCCAGCGCCGCAACGTCTCGACCGAGACCTGGAGCATCTCCGCCGCCTGGCCGACGCGCAGCCCGGGGCTCGTCGGTGGCGTCGCTGATCGAGCTACCATACCTCGCAACCAATCCCCTTCCAACACGAATTAGGGAGGAATGGTAGCGTCGATGTATAGGCATGCACCGGTCACGCACGGAGCGCCGGACGATCGGCATCCTCGACCCGGACTAGGTCCCGGGGTAAAATCCGCGGCGCGCCGCTGGCGAGTGGCCAAACGGTAAGGCACCTGACTCTGGATCAGGGGATTGAAGGTTCGAATCCTTCCTCGCCAGCCAACCTACAACATCTAGGGCACAGCAAGCGCTGAACCACCAGATGTTGGGGTTTCGACCTCACTCGGACACCGCGCTGAGGAGGTTCGATCGTGGCTACTTCGCCTGACTACTCCCCGGTTTGTTCGCCTGATTTTTCAGGCCCACCCGCCGCTTCGCCTGATTCTTTGGGGCCGATCCCGATCGGCATGGGCGCCGCCGTCGACCTGTTCTGCGCCGCCAAGGCGGCCGAGGGCGCGTCGCCACGGACGCTCGAGTGGTACCGGATGATCGTCGGTCGCGCCGTCCGCCGCTTCGGCGAGGCGCGACCGGTCGACGCCGTTCCAGCGGCCGAGCTCCGGGCCTGGCTGCTTGAGCTGCGGGCGTCGCTCGCGCCCGAGTCCATCGCTGGCTACGTCCGGGGCCTCAAGGCCTTCGGCAACTGGTGCGCCACGGAGGAGGTGGCCACTGCAGGTGGCTTCCGAGGGCTTCGCCGACCGAAGGTGCCGCATCGGCTCATCGCCCCCTTCTCCGATCCCGAACTGCGGAGCCTTCTCGCACTGGCCGACGAGCGGGAGCGGGCGCTGGCGCTCGTGCTCCTCGACACCGGGCTCCGCCTCTCTGAGCTCGCCTCGCTGCTGGTCGGCGACGTCCGGCCCGACGGGACGCTGCATGTCATGGGTAAGGGCGCCAAGGAGCGGATCGTGCCGATCGGCGCGAGCGCCCGGCGGGCGCTCGTCCGCTATCTCGCAACCCGGGCTACCGTCACCGCAGACGACCCGCTCTTCTGCGGGCGCAGGGGCCCGGCCCTGACGCCCCGCGGGATCCAGCAAGCGATCGCTCGCCTCGGGCGACGTGCGGCGGTCGGGACCCGCTGCTCGCCGCACACATTCCGCCACACCTTCGCGCGCGGCTATCTCGTCAACGGCGGCGACGTGTTCAGCCTCCAGCAGATTCTCGGCCACGCGACGCTCGACATGGTCCGCCGCTACATCAGCCTCTCGAGGCCGATCTGGTGGCCCGGCATCGGACGGCGTCCCCAGCGGATCGGCTGGTCGGGTCGAGGGCGTAGCCCGATCCTCGCCCAAGACCACCCAGTTGGTTTTCTAAGGGGCATTCGAAATGGGGTGTTCTTAGGTCGGTTGGGATCCGGGCAGTTCGGGGCGAGCGGCCTTCAAGCCACCGTGGCTGCTCGGTGGGCTTGCGAGATAGTCCTACCTAGGCCCGCCATCCCAACGCGCTGGACCGCTAGCGTAGGCGGCGGAAGCGGGCCTCGCGTCGAGCTGCCTCGATAACCGTTCTACTTCGGCCCAGCGCATCCTCGAGCCGGTCGGACGATCCCCCGAAGAGTCCGGCTGCCAGCGGTCCCCAAGATGTACCAGCTGCCTTGATCTCAGCCTCGACCACTTGGTCGATGCCGGTCCCGTACTGGTCAGCCGAAAACCGTCCTGTCGGGGCCCAGGCAGTCTTGGTAACGTCGAGATAGACGAGCCCTAGCAGGTACTCGAAGCGGTCGAACAGGCGGCCGAAGACGGTCTCGTCAGCGACAACATCGGCGAGTACGGGACGCAAGTCGGCGGCCAGTCGCTCGGACAGAGGGGCGAACGTGTTCGAAAGGCCGTCGACACGGGCAGCCTGGTTAGGGTCCATGACCGCTTGAGAGTTGAGGACCTCGATCGCCATCCGGCGCTCGTTGCGGTAGAGCACATGCGGCTCCAGGAGGATGGCCCGGAGGTTGTCGTAGCGGTTGCCGGCCAATGCTCCAACACCGGCGGCATGGAGGAGCAACGCGCCGGGGTACTGCGACAGGTCGACCCACGTCGCCTGGCCGCCGGCTCGATCAACCGCGCCAACAACTCGCTCAATCAGTGCGGGCCAGATTGGACGGACCAGGTCTCCTGACCACCGGGCACCGAGCGCGACGGCCCGGGCGAGGTCCCCGGTCAGCGCGGCGTAGCGGTCCAACCGGTCGATGACGCCATCGTCGGACAGCGTCACGCCCAGCCCGAACTCATCTCCGCCAAGCGCGGCGATCAGCCGGCCGGCCTCAGCATCCAGCAGGTCGTTGAGCATCGGGCCGGCTGCGGGGTCGGCTGCGACCTGCTTGATCCGCGTCACGAACTCCTCGCCCATCTCGCGGCGAAGCGTACGCGGACCTAGGGATGCGACGATGTGGGCGTGACGTCCGAAGCGGCAGCAGATCAAGCGCGACCGGCGGTGTTCTTGAGTGTCGCCGAGGCACAGAAGTCGTCCCTAGCGCGGCCCTTCAGGGACCTGCTTCGCCCCTCCGTTGACGGCTACATCGTGTCCGACCTGCCCCTCGTCGGCGATGCGTACTCCCCGGAGGAGAAGGTCGATGTTTACCTGGACCGATCGCAAGCGGTAGTCGTCTTTGCCACGGCCGACCGCGACGCTGGCCAGTTCACCCGACCGAACATCGCGGACGAGATCGCCCGCGCTCGCTCCAAGCCTCACCTTCGCAACCGCATCTGCGTCCTGAAGCAGAGCGGGGTGACCCTGCCGAGCAACACGAACCCGGCGTACAGCCACCTCGACCCGGACCACCCAGAACCGGCATTCGCAGCGGGTCTCCAGCAACTCGACGCATGGGGGTTCGACGTCGAGATCCCGGAGGTTTCCGCAGACGGGCCCTTCCCCGCTGCCAGCATGTCTTCAAGCCCGCGGACAGGCGCGTCCTCGGTCGCTGCGCCCGAGTCGGCGGCAGAGGGGCTCCAGCGAGCGCTCGCCCTGGTGCCGCAGGCCCGGAACACGGCAGGCGAGGCCGCGCTCGTGTTGGTCGCCACCGCGACGCCGCGCGCGGCGCTTCTTCGTCCGTCCGAACTCGAGGATCCGGCACTTGCTGCCTGGCTCGAGCGGGAGGCGCTGTATGGCGACCAACCCGTGCTTGAACGGGGCGAAGGCACGGCAACGGGCGTCAGCGGGCAGAGCCTGGTCGCCCGCCAATCGCGCGCTTGGGTCGCGATCGACGAAGAAGGGACCGTTGTCGTCATGCGTCCTTTGACCCGCGGCGTGGACCGCAGCGTCATTCTCCGGGGGATCATTGAGGAGGAGGTGCTCGCCGACCTGGAAGCCGACCTCTCGTTCGTCGACCGTGTCCTCGAACGGGTCGACCCAGGTCACCGTGCAACTCACGTCATCCCTGTGGCTGCGCTCATCGGCGCGACCTATACGGCGTGGCGAACCCGCGCCGAACAGGCAGCTAGCCCGAACTCGATGTCTATCAACATGAGCGGCGGCGACCGGATCGTCACCCATCTCTCGTCGCCCGCACAGGCTCGGACGGTGCTGAGCGGACAGGGATCCAACTTGGCCACTGACCTGATGGTTCTCATGCGGCGCAAGGCCCGAAAGGGATAGCCGCGGTTCGCGCGACAATCCGCTCCGCCTTACGTCGTGCTGACGGTCCCCGGGGAAGAGCCGAGGGCGGCTCTTACTGCTTGCGCAACTCGGTGACCAAGTCATCTACGCCAGGCAAGGCCGTTCCGATTGTCGTGAGGTTCGCGTCAAACTCAGTTCGATCGGCTCGCGGCCGCTTCCAGCGAACTGCCTGTTCGAGCAGTTGCCGCGCCTGAACCTCGTCGCTGGTGACAGCTGCCCTGGCAACGAGCGCCGACCCGACGTCCTCGTGATGTCGAAATGCGCCATACGTTGCATCAGCGGCCGCGACGGCCTCTTGGAGCGGAATCGCCGCGTCCTTGATGACCTCGACCATCAGGAGGCGAGCAGGCTGGCTGCCCTTCGTCTTTCGCGCGGCCCACTGGGCTGCGTCGGCATCCACCACCGCGACTGCCACCATACGAGAGGTCACGGTGGTAGAGAGCGCTGCTGGGATGACCACTCCCGCGCTGTCCCAAGCAATGACGACCTGGGCCATGAGAAGCAGGTCCGCCGTGGCGAATGATTGCGTCTCGAGGCGGTTCTGGAAGGCGCCATGGATGGGTGAGCAGTCGACGCCTGCGTCTCGGAGGGCCAGCAGAGCAGGCGCAAGTGCGGTCAAGGTAGGCGCCGTTGCACTCATTGCCCAAACGGCAGCCTGGGCAACAAGGGCGGTAAGGTGACCGTCGCCATCCGTGCCAATCATCTCGACGGCCTCTGCGACTCTGGTCGGGTAAGCGTCGCCCGCGCCGCCGCCGGCAAGCGTACCGATCAACGCTTGCGGTGCTGTCTCAGGGATCAGTTCGACGGCCAGAGCGGCGAAACCTTGGACTCCCCGGTTGACCCATTGCGTCGCGAGCGCCGACACGTAGTCGATCCCGTCGTCCATGAGGGCGTGTCCGTGCACGGCTAGGAGCCTCTTCGCCTCGGGCACCTCGACGGTAGGCATTGCCAACCATGCCTCGGCTGCGGCGGCCAGAGTGGCGCGAATCGCGGCCGAAACTTCGAGATCGAGGGCCACGATCAAGAGGTCGCCGCGGACGCCCCTAGTCGAGGTCGCCAGGGCGGACGCAAGGGCGTCGATCTCTGTGCCCGTCGTGGTCGCGAGAACCTCGGACATGCGGCCGAGATACTCCACGGCTTCAGGCGTGAGGGCTGCAGTCGATGCTCCGAGTTGCGTCGTCAGGGCGGTGGATAGCTCGGCGAGGGTAGGCTCGGTTCCATTGGCTTCCGCGAAGCTGATCATTCGGCTAATCACACGGTCAGTGGGCGGGTCCACAGCCTCGAGCATGTCGTGACCCGCCAGACGCTTCGCGTTCGCGGCGGCGACGGGGCCACTGACTAGGTTGAGGTCGACCTCGGGTTCCCACGCGAACGAAATGTCGTCGTCCGAATAACCCGAGAGTTGGGTCCGTACGACAACGAGCTGTTTCGCGGGAATATCGGACGATCCGAGGCGCAAAGCAAGAAGGACTCCGGAGGTCACCGTGCGGTCTTGCCCTTCCTCGCCCTCGGCAGGTGCTACTAGAGCACCGAACGCCGCGGCCAGTTCCGCCCGGCGGGGGCTCGGATGGGCTGGGTCCAGAATGAACCGTGCGAGGGCCTCGCTTGTCCTGTTCTGGTTCGCCTGGTCGGCGAGAAGTACGACTCGCACAGCCGTGGGGCAGAGGGCCTCTGCAGCGGTGGGATAGTTGTCGATCGTCTCGGCGATCGCGATGAGGTTGGTCATCGCGTCGCGCGGGAAGGCGGGAACGCTTCGGTCGATCCAAGCCACCGATCGCGCAATGGCGGTGGCGCGCAGGTCGTCGTCGATTGCGTCGAGGGCGAGGTTGTAGGCCTCGGGTTCGCCGTTCTCCGGTGCTTCTCGGATGGCCTGCGGCTCCGGGATGCCTTTCCAGGCGCGATCTTCGCGGAGCGCCATCACCAGACGAATGAGCCCCGGCGACATGGCGATATCGCCGTTTCGGACCAGCACAGTCCGTAGTGCCTCGCGGCGATGGGAGCTCAGTCCAGGGACGTCCGCGAGCGCCTTGTCCTGGCCTCCTGGGCTGGAGACATCAGCCAGGGTGGCACGAAGGTCAGAGAAGTTCCTCGGCTCCGACTCAAGCCATGCGACCAACTCGGGAAACCTCACGATCAGGCCCTCGATTAACGCGAGTTGGGCGAGAGTAGGTGGCGGTGATGTCGGGGTAGCGAGCGGCGACCTGGCGTGCGCGGGCGAGATCCGCGTCTGTCACGGGATGGTCGTAGCGGACGATGAACGACTCGCCGAACCCGTCATCGAGTGGCGCGAGGCCCAGTTTGGCGATCGCCACGTCAGGGACGAGCGCGTCCGGCAGGATCCCCGACCCGACACTGAGATGAACGACCCGCACCGGTAAGGTCATCAGGACCGTGGTCACCTGGGCGCCGGTGGAGAAGTCGTTGTGCTTGACCAGCGCGGTCGTGGCAGTGATCGGCTCGGTGCTGAACACAACGAGGTGGCCAGCCGCAAGGTCCGCCCCCACCTCCTCCGCGTGGGCCATCGCCAGGAGCTCGGGTGTGCCCGCTGCGACATCGCCTAGCCTCGGGGGCTCGATCTCGTCGCCGCAGTTCGCGCAGGTGTTCACCGGCCGACCATCCGGGTGACGGGCGTCGGAAAGCTCGAAGTAGAGGTTGCCCTCCTGCGTTTCATCGGGATAGAGAAGCGGCACGGGTATGCCCGCGACGACGCCGTCCTCCACGAGCATGTCCCGACCCGCCGTGCCCGAGTCCGAGCCGTAGATGACGATCTGGTCCGGGTAGAGAGAAGGGCTCCAGTTCACCAGCTCATTGGCCGCGATACTCGCGCCGTAGCCGCCTACCGCGATCAGCGCGACCAGGCTCGACGAGATGGCGATGACGATCGGGCTACTCCTCGATCGGGCACGAGCTGTATCACGGAAGGCGATCCGTCCGGCCAACGGCAGGCGCGCCGCCAGGACCTCGAGTCGCTCCAAGAGCCACGGCGAGCAGGCGCCGAAGCCGAGGGTGCCGCTGACGGCACCAGCCAACATGAGCAGGAGCGGGCCTGACGAGTAATCCTCCCGCATCGAGACGGCGGCAATCGTCAGGCCGATCGCGATCACGATGAAGACAAGGCCGACCATGAGTGTCCGCCGCGCCGTCCGCTCCGGCGGGCGCCGGCCTGAGAGGGCGCGGAGGACGGGAACGCCCGCAACCGTCCGCGCGGGCGCGACGGCAGCGATCAGTGCGGCCGCTAAACCGACCAGCACGGGTCCGATGATTCCGATCTGATCGATCACCAATGGCTGGTTGCGACGGCCCGTGAGCTCGTCCAGCCACGGCACGATCGCCACGGCGATTCCGACGCCCAGCACCACGCCGCCGACGCAGGCAGCAGAGCCGAGCAGCGCCGCCTCAGCGACGACCGTGCCTGCAAGCTGACGGGGCGTGGCGCCGACGGCCGCGAGAAGACCAAGCTCGCGCTGCCGGCGTCGAATGCTGACCGCAAACGCAGCAGATGCGATGAGGCTGGCCTCGAGAAGGGCGAGCCCGCCGAAAACGAGGACGATCGGGCTGGAGCCGTCGGCGATGGACTCCGGGAACAGGCCAAGATTCCGCGACATCAGCCCGATTTCCTGGACCTGCGTTCCAGGCCTGTAGGTTGCGGCGACGATGTCGTCGGGATCGACGTTTTCGGGAAGGTCGATCAGCCACTCCTCGTAATCGGCCTTCACGTCGACTGCGGTGGGATCGACGAGGACGACGCGCTCCCCGAGAAAGACCGGGTTCTCGACGAAGCCAACCACGGTCGTGGGCGACCGGCCGTCGACCGTGACCGTGCCGCCGAGGCCGACTTTGGCGAGGTCGGCAACGGGCTGGCTGATGGCCGCCTCGGCGGGACCTTGCGGGCTGCGACCGTCTGTCAGGGCGAGGATTCCGTGGGCCAGACCATCGAGCTGCATCGCTTTCAGGCTCACACCCGGGCGGGTGCCCTCAAGGACAAGGCGGCCGGTTCCGTTGACGATCCGCTCCATGACGCTGCCATCGGGCAGGTACTTCCGAACGTCCGCTTGGGTCTCGACCTGAGCAAGCAGGTCGGCGCGGCCCATCAGCGAGGCGTCCAACTGCTCCTTGGTCGGCGTGGTCGTCCGGAGGATCGAGATCGAGGCGACCATCGCTGCCACGGGCAGCAGCACGAGGAGCACGATGAGGGTGCTCCGGCCTCGGTGGCGGCCAATGTTGCGACGGGCGATCCGGGTGGTGGCGCGCGTTGCCGACAGGTTCACGCGGCGCTCGGCACGGCGTCGGAGCCGCGTGTCGGCCTCGCCTGCGCGGCATGGGCGAATTCGCCAATCACGTCGTTGAGGACCGGAAAGCCGACCAATCGGGGATCGGTCGTCCCAATATCCATGTCGCGCCGATGGCGAGGAGCGGCAGCATGCCGACGGCGGCAGCGATCTCGAAGACCGGAATCACGATGTCTGCTCCCCGGCTCGCGAGCAGGCCCCAGACGGGGAGGAGTCCGGCAGGGACGGCCAGGCAACCGGCGAGGATCGCCAAGACGCCTGCGCGAGCGGCGGTGATCCTTCGGCGTAGCCGAGGCTCGGCCCCGAGCGCGAGCAACGTGCGTTGGTCTGGCCGTGATTCGGCTTCCCCGAGCACCACCGCAATGCCGGTCACGGTTACCGCAAACAGCAGGCTCGCGACGACGAGGAGCAGTCGAAACAGGTCGTCGGGGCGGCTCGGGCCTCTGTCCGCGTCGGCATAGGTGTCCGGGAATTGGGCCGACGCGGCAGCCGCCCCCTGTAGGTCGGCCTCAGCGACCGTGTGATCGAGCCGCAGGACGAACCGGTACGGGATCCCGGCAGTTAGACCGAACCGCGTGGCGGTCGCCGCGCTCATGAGCGCTTGGGGGAGGTTGCCCCCTCCCACGCCGGTGACAACCACTCGGGCCGGAAGCTCGACCCCGGGCGCGTCCACGATCCCGTCGTTGATCACCACGGACACCCGGTCCAAGCCGAGCCATGCCTCCTGCGTCAGCAACACGACTGCGCCGCGGGCGAGATCGGCGGCCGCTGCTTCGGCGTGCAGCGCACGAAGCAGCTGCTCGTCGGCGATGGCGACGTTGTGGGCGGAGAAGCCAAGTCCGAACCCGGGCGGCGCACCGGGCGGCGGATCCTTTGGCTGCGCCAAGCGAGCCAAAGGAGCGTCGATCCAGGCATAGCCAGTCTCGCCATTGGCCGCGCCGACGATGGCCGAGGAAGCAACAGCGTTCACTGCTAGGGCGGCGTTTGGTCCGGCTCGCTCGGCGTCGGGGCCTTCAATGAGGATCTCATCTGGCGCCATCCAGGGCTGCCAGTTGGCGGCGATCTCGGCGTCCCGGCTGGCCCCGTAGGCGCCGATGGCGATCGTGGCGGCCAAGCTGGCCAAGATCGCCGTCACGATCGGGGCGCTCCGGGAACGTGCTCGCGCGGTATCGCGCAGTGCGATGCGACCGGCCAGCGGCATCCGCGCCGACAGTCCCTCGAGTCGCTCCAAGAGCCACGGGCTGATTGCGCCGAAGCCAAGTGTTCCCAGCATCGCTCCCCCGGCCAGAAGCAGGACAGGCAGTGTCGAATCCGAACTCGTCAGGCTGAGCGTCGCGCCACCGATGGTCATGACAGTCGCGAGGGCGACGACCGACAGGCCCAGGCGCAGGTATCGACGAGCCCCCGAGCTCGGCGGTCGCCGGCCGGACAGCGCAAGCAGGACGGGCATGCGCGCGGCGCTCCAAGCTGGGACAGCGGCAGCGACGAGTGCAGCGACCAGCCCGATGACCGCTGCTGCTCCCAGTGCTACCGGCTCGAGCACCAGTGGCGGATTACGCCGGTTGGTGATCTCGTCGAGGAAGGGCCAGGTCGCAGCTGCGGCAAGCAGGCCCACAGCGACACCGCCGATGGCGCCCGCAAGACCGAGAACCAGACCTTCGCCCAATACGGTCCCAGCGAGGTGCCGAGGTTCTGCGCCGGCGGCGGCCAGCAGGCCGAGCTCGCGCTGGCGCCGGCGGATGCTCACGGCGAAGGCAGCAGCGGCGACGAGGGCAGATTCCAGCAGCACGAGACCGCCCATCACAACGACGACCGGGGTCGGTGCGCCTCCGGCTCCAGCAGTACCTCCCAATTCCGCCAATCGGCCGCGGCCGAGCCGCCAGTTGACCTGGAATGGGACGCCCGTCGGGCCAGGATTGCTTGCGGCTTCGAGGATCGGTAGCGGGTCGGCGCCCTCAGGCAGAGCGACCAGCCACGCCGCGTTGTCATCAGATGACTCGCGGGCGATCGAGGCGTCAAGGAGGACGAGGCGTCCGTTGAGATCCCAGGGATCCTCGACGGTTCCGACGACGATCAAGGCCCCAATCCCCTCGAGCTCGACGTGTCCGCCGATCGACGCACCGGTGATCTCCGCCACGCGAGCGCTGATCGCGACTTCACCGGGGTCGCTGGGCTGCCTTCCGCCGACGATCGTGAAGGTGCCCCGAGCGAGCCCCTCGAGGTCACGCGACGTGATGCTGACGTTGGCGCTCGTGCCCGGCAAGAGCAGCCTCTTGCCAGAGTTCATGACGGGTTCGAGGCGCGTCTCGCCCCGGAAGAGCGCGTTTCGCTGGGCGGCAGAACTCCCGGGTTCGACGATGAGGTCAGCCGCGCCCATCTGATGCGTGTCGCGTGCATCTGCATCGGGCATCACGGTTGCCAGGATGGTGATCCCCCACGCCATCCCCATGACCGGGAGGAGGATCAGCAGCGCGACAAGGAGGCTTCGCCAGGGGCTGCGGCCGACATCGCGCCGGGCCAGTCTGATAATGGCGCCGGTCGCGCTCACACGGACGATCCGGTGGCTGCCCCGACCGGTGCGGTCATCTCATGACTGGGTGCCGGCTGCGCTTCGTCCACGACACGCCCGTCTCGTAGGAACACGACCCGATCCGCCCATGCCGCGTGGGCCGCGTCGTGGGTCACGAGGATGGCCGTGCCACCGGTATCGCAATGGGCACGGAGCAGGCGCATCACCGACTCGCCCGTGATCGAGTCGAGCGCGCCCGTCGGCTCATCGGTGAGCAGGATTCGCCGGCCGCCCACAAGCGCCCGCGCGATCGCAACCCGCTGCTGCTCGCCGCCAGACAGGTCGTCCGGGAATCGGTCGCCGAGCGATGCGAGCCCAACGGACTCGAGCGCCGCGTCGGCCGCCGACTTGGCCTCCCCAATCGGTCGACCGTCGAGCTCCAACGGGATGGCCACGTTCTCGCGTGCCGTGAGCCCCGCGAGCAGGTTGAGGTCCTGGAATACGTAGCCGAGGGTTCGACGTCGAAGGATGGCGAGATTCTTGGGCTCAAGGGAGCCAACGTCCTTTCCATCGACGATCACGCGACCAGCCGACGGCTTATCGAGGCCGCCGACCAGGGAGAGGAGCGTCGTCTTGCCGGAGCCACTGGGACCCATGACCGCGAGGAGCTCACCCGCCTCGACCGCCAGGCTCGTCGGGTGGAGGGCGGTCACCTGGGTGTGGCCTGCTCCGAACCAGCGCGTGGCGCCTTCGAGCTGGACGAGGGTGGTCATCGGTTGGCCTCCTTCAGGCTTCGGATGCGGGCGTCGGAGGCATCGAGCCAGCGAACCTCTGCTTCTGTTCGGAAGATCAGGGCGTCGAGGAGGATCAGGAAGGCAACGTCGCGCTCTGGATCCGCCTGCGCCTTGCGCCGGGTATACGCCTGGAGCTGCTCGATCGAGGCCCGACGCTGGCGTTGGAGGAGGGCCGTGACGTCGATATCGCCGGCCGCGACCGCGAGGAGCACCTTGATCGTGAGCTCGTCACGCGCGGGCGCTTCGGACACGACCGGGTTCTCGAACCACGCCGCCAGCTGCGCGTGGCCCGTGGGAGTGATTCGGTACTCCCTGCGATCGTCGTCGCCTGGCGCACCCGCGATCGACTCGACGAGTCCATCGCGCTCGAGCCGCTGGATGGTCGTGTAGACCTGCCCGATGTTCAGCGCCCACGACCCACCCGTGCGCCGCTCAAAGGCGGTCTTGAGGTTGTAGCCATGGCTGGGCGCCTCGTCGAGCAGCGCTAGGAGTCCATACCGAACCGACATCCGAGCCTCCCGCTCCGTTCGGCCCGGAGCATACATACTCGGTATGTAATCGGCAACCCATCGACTGCTGCGATTGCTTCGTGCAGCGACGTTATGTAGGGCGACCCCAGGCCAGTAGGCCAATGACGTCGTATCGGACCCGATCGAGCCCATGTCGCGCGAAGACGGCTCGGACCGCGTCATCGAATCGAGCCGAACGATCGCCCAGTCGAACGTGGGCCAGGGTGCTCGTGCTGTGGAGCGCTAAAAGGTAGTCATCGATCGATTGCTCGAATGGCACCGGGTCTGTTCGCAGCCGACCTTGGATCGTGAACCGGCCAGCGGCATGGAGTTCGTCCATGAGCTCCGGCGTCTCGGTGTGATGATCAAGCTCGGAGTGCTCGCGGATGATCGAGGTGACATCCGCCCGGTATGGGCCGTGGACGATCTCGACATCGGCGACGGCCATCACCGCGCCGGGGGCAAGGGCGTCCCGAAGTCGGGGCATCGCCACATCGGGGTCGAGCCAGTGCAGGCTGGCGCCAGCCGTGATCAGACCGTACGGAGCCGATAGCTGCGCGTCCTCGGCGCTGCCCACGATCCATCGGAGGCGACGGTCTGCGCCGCCGGGTAGACCGAGGCCAGCATCCATCATCGCAGCCGATGGATCGAGGGCATCCACACGATCAGCGAAGCCGACCATGTTTCGGGCGAGCGCCCCGGTGCCGGCGCCGACATCG
This sequence comes from Candidatus Limnocylindrales bacterium, assembly GCA_035717865.1. GTDB lineage: Bacteria > Chloroflexota > Limnocylindria > Limnocylindrales > CSP1-4 > UBA5189. The sequence continues at coordinate 7,626 of DASTIE010000200.1, read as the reverse complement.
AGGATTGCAAGATCGCACCGATTTGAGCGACATCCGGTCGTGACCGGTCCATGTGCTACTATGTCGCACATGGAGAAGGTCGGCGTGCGTGAGCTGCGGCGGCAGGCGAGCGCGATCCTGCGCCGCGTCGCTGCCGGGGAGACCGTGGAAGTGACCGATCGGGGACGTCCCGTGGCGGTCCTCCTCAAGGCAATGCCACGCGGCCTTGCCCGCCTCGAGCGTGAGGGCATGCTGCGCCGGGCGCAGGGCGATCTCGTGGAGCTGCTGCCGGTCCGGCTCCCATTAGGTTCCGCGACGCCTTCGACGCTCGTGGCAGAGGGGCGCGCCGAGTGACCGCGCTCTACTTGGACAGCTCGGCCTTTGTCAAGCTCGTCGTGGAAGAGCCCGAGACTGCAGCCCTTCGAAGCTACCTGGCCAAGGAGGGGCAGCGTCGCGTGTCGTCTGCGCTGCTCCGCACGGAAGCCCTCCGCGCCGTCCGGCGCCTTGGGGCGGAAGCTCTCGCCACCGTCCGCGAGGGCCTTCGGCGGGTCGACCTCGTCGGGATCGACGACCGGATCCTCGACGCGGCCGGCACGCTCGAGCCGGGCGTCCTGCGCACCCTCGACGCGATCCATCTCGCCACCGCCCAAGCCATCGGGGAGGACCTTGACTCGATCGTCACCTACGACGAGCGGATGATCGAAGGTGCACGGCTCCTCGGCTTGCCGACGGAGATGCCCCGCTGACGTCCCGGCGCCTCGCGCCAGACCGCCACGAGGTGGGGACGCTGTGAATCCTCGCCGCTCGCCTCGGCGTCCTTCGTGTGCATGTCGACGCAGTAGGCGCAGCCGTTGATCTGCGACGCTCAGAGCTTTACCAGCTCGCGCAGCCTCGGCTCCAGAGTGCTGGCATCAACCACGTGCTTGAGCTCGATCATCGCTCGGGTGGCGTCCGGAAGGACATGCCTGTAGTCGAGTCTCATGACGTCGCGCTCTTCTCGGGCAGCCGCGCAGCGACCAACCGGATCAGGTCGGCCATGCGGCAGCTGAAGCCCCACTCGTTGTCGTACCAGGCGATGACCTTGACCAGCGTGCCGCCGATCACCATCGTCATCGCAGAGTCGATGATCGACGAGCGGCTGTCCCCGCGGAAGTCGGATGAGACGAGCGGCGCATCGCTGACGCCGAGGATGCCCTTCATCGGCCCGGCCTCCGCCGCGCGGAAAGCCGCGTTGAGCTCGTCGACCGACGTCGCACGGCTGACGTCCGCGGTGAAGTCGACGACGCTCACCGTTGGCGTCGGGACGCGAAGGCTGAAGCCGTCGAACCTGCCCTCGAGCTCGGGTAAGACGCGGCCCAGGCTGCGCGTCGCGCCGCTGGTTGTCGGGATGATGTTCAGGGCGGCTGACCGGGCCCGACGCGGATCCTTGTGCGCCGTGTCGAGCAGCCGCTGCGACGTCGTGTACGAGTGAACCGTGTTCATGAGGCCGCGCTCGATCGTCACCAGGTCGTGGACGACCTTCACCGCCGGGACGAGGCAGTTCGTCGTGCACGACGCGTTGCTGATGATGTGGTGGCGATCCGGGTCGTACTGATCCTCGTTCACCCCGAGCACGACGGTGAGGTCGTCGCCCTTGCCAGGCGCGCTGATGACCACTTTCCGGGCCCCCGCATCGAGGTGCGCTCGCGCCTTGTCGGCTTCGCGGAACCTGCCGGTCGACTCCATGACGATCTCGACACCGAGATCGCCCCACGGGAGGGCCGAGGGATCGGCCTCCTTGAGCACCTTGATCTCGCGACCGTCGACGATCAGCGCGTCCTCGGTGTGGTCGACGGTTCCGGGATACGCGCCGTACGTCGAGTCGTGCTTGAAGAGCAGCGCGTTCATCGAGGCATCCACGAGGTCATTGACCGCGACGACCTCCACCTCCGGCGCCCGCTCGATGATCGCCCGCAGGGACTGCCGGCCGATGCGACCGAAGCCGTTGATTCCGACGCGGACTGTCATGACCGGATCCGCTGCTGCGCCGTGCCGCCGGTCGCTGGATCCTGGGCAGACGTTCGCGAAGCGGCCCGCGAAGAGGCCTGCGCCTTGTGCCAGTCCTCGCGGAACCGCACGATGCCGCTGTCGGTGAGCGGGTGATGGACCATCTGGCGAAGCACCTTCATGGGCACGGTCGCGATCTGCGCTCCGGCGAGCGCCGCATCCGTGACATGGCGCGGGTGCCGGATGGAGGCGACGAGCACTTCGGCGTCGAGCTCGTGGATCTCGACGATGGCCGCGAGCTCTCGGATGACCGTCATGCCCTCCTCGTTGATGTCGTCGAGCCGGCCGACGAACGGCGAGAGCAGCGATGCGCCGGCTTTCGCGGCGAGCAGGCCCTGGTTCGCGCTGAAGATCAACGTGCAGTTGGTCTTGATGCCCTCATCGGCGAGTCGAGCGATGGCCTCCAGGCCCTCCTCGCTCATCGGCACCTTGACGACGATGTTGGGCGCGAGCTTCGCGAAATGCCGTCCTTCGCGGAGCATGCCGTCGACGTCATCGGCGACGACCTCGGCGCTCACGGGGCCCGACGTGATGTCGCAGATCTCCTGCAGGACCTCGTCATAGCTGCCCCCGACCTTCGCAAACAGGCTTGGATTGGTCGTGACGCCATCCAGCACGCCCCAGCGGGCGGCCGTCCGGATGTCGTCGATCTCCGCGGTATCGAGGAAGAGCTTCATGCGATGCCCGTCCGTCGAACGGCACCAGGTCGGACCAACATCGCTCTACCTCTCAGCTACGCGGCGGCGGATTCACGCTCACGCCCCGGTTTGCTCGGACACCGAGGGCGGCGTCGAAGCTGTACGCGCCGGCCCCTGCGAGCCCGACCGAAGCGGCCCCAAGCCCGAGGAGCATCGGGAACTCGAAGCCCGACTGGGCGTTGAAGAACCCGTTCCCCCAGTGGACGTGGCCGACGATCACGATTGCCTGGGCCACGAGCGCCGCGGCGGCCAGCGGCGTCAGCAGCCCGACCGCGAGCGCCAGCCCGCCCACCAGCTCGACGTACGCCGAGAGCAGCGCGAAGGGCCTCGCCGGCTGGAAGCCCATGTTCGCCATGGCGCCTTGCCAGCCGGCCAGCCCGGGCCCGCCCCACCAGCCGAAAGCCTTCTGGGCGCCGTGCGCCGCGAAGGTCAGGCCGACTGCGAGCTGGAGGATGAGGATGGAGAGATCGGGCATCGTCGCTGGTCCTGTGTGATACGCGGCCATTCAGTGCGCCGCGACCATCACCGTACCGGCCCTTCATGAAACTTCGGGCGAAGCTCCGTGAACGCCATATGCACCCCGCCGGGGCTTCGTGGCCGCTTGGCGTCGCACGACTCCTCGCGCTTGCAGCGTCGCCTTCACGTTGCGCCATCGCACCGCGACACGACCCACGCGCGGTGCCGCCACTATTGGCGCACGCACCCCGATCACAGCGCGCGCCGAGATGTTGACCCCGGACAGGCCCAGGAGGGTGACATGACGACACGGACAGGCAATGTCACGATCCGCGAGGCAGGCACGATCTGGCGCGAGCAGGGCGGCTGGTTCGACGCTCGCTGGCACTTCAGCTTCGATCGCTACCGCGACCCGGAGAACGACGGCGTCGGCGCGCTGCGCGTCTTCAACGACGACGTGATCATCGCCGGCGCCGAGTGGCCCCTCCACCCGCACCGCGACATCGAGTCGAACACCTACGTCGTGTCCGGCAGGTTCCTCCACGCGGACTCGCTCGGCAACAACGGCCGCCTGGAAGCCGGCGCCGCCCAGGTCATGACATTCAGCCACGGCGGCGACCTGCACTCGGAGAAGAACGGCTCGCCGGACGAGCCGATGCGCTTCATCCAGTTCTGGATCCTGCCGAGCACGCGCGGGCTCGCAACCACGGTGCAGCAGCGCCAGTACACGCTGAAGGACCGCACGGACCGTTGGCTCCAGATCATGGGGCCGGTGGGGACCGACGGGCTCGATCTGGCGCAGGACGCTCGCGCGCTGGTCGCGCACCTGACCGACGAGGGCCGCCTCGAGCACGCCTTCTCGGTGGGCCGTGGCGGCTACCTGTACGTGATCGACGGGCGCGTGTCCCTCGACGGCGATGCCCTCGCGACCGGCGACGCCGCGAAGGTGACTGGCGAGGCGACGCTCAAGCTGTCCACCGACGTCGGCGCCGAGCTGATCCTGATCGACGTTCCACTGGAGTTCGAGCCCATCGGCGTGTGGGCCGGCGAGCGGTGAGCGCGCCGGGGGCCTGGTGACAGGCGCCGACGCGCGCAACGCGGAGACCCCCGGGCGGCTCGCCGACGCGTCCCGGACGGACGCGGTCGACCAGCCCGGGCTGTCCGTGCTCCGCGAGGCGGTCGCCGGGGCCCGGGACGTGGTCGCCGACGCGCGAGAGGCGCTGCCCGGCGGCCGAGGCCTGCGCGGCGACGCGATTGCGGGCCTCAACGCGGCCCTCACCAGCGTGCCCGACGGGATGGCGAGCGGCCTCCTCGTCGGGGTCAACCCGATCTACGGGCTCTACGCCTGCATCGCGGGGCCGATCGCGGGCGGCCTGACGGCCAGCACGCAGCGGATGATCGTGGCGACGACCAGCGCAGCCGCGCTCGGCGCTGGGCAGGCGCTCATGACCGAGCGATTCGTCCGGGAGATGCCGGGGGTGGTGGACGTCGACGCGAAGATCAGCTCGGACCTGGACGACAGCGAGATCGAGCCGCCGACGTCCGATCCGGTGTTTCCCTTCAGCCCCCGCTGACCGTGGCAACAGCGCGGATGGCACGAGATGCGGCGGTGCAGCCGTCGCGGATCGTGATCTTCGGCATCACCGGGGATCTCGCCGTGCGCTACCTGGTGCCGGCGCTGGCGGCGCTCGAGTCGGCGGGCAGGCTGCCGGAGGACCTCGAGATCGTCGGCATCGGGCGGTCCGAGGTCTCCGACGAAGCGCTTCGATCCCACCTTCGTGAGGGTGTCGGCAGCGGGAAGCTCGACTCGCCCGTCGTCGACCGGATCACGTACCGGCGCGCGGGGTTCGACGATGCAGCCGCGCTTCGCGACATCCTCGGCGGCGATGATCCGACCGCGATCTACCTCGCCATCCCGCCAAGCCTGCTCGAGGAAGCGATCGGCGCCGTGCAGCGAGCGCAGCCGGCGCCCGGGACCCGGATCGTCGTCGAGAAGCCGTTCGGCGACAGCCTCGAATCGGCGCGGCGCCTGAACCGCCTGCTGCTGGACGCATTCCCGGAGGAGTCCGTCTTCAGGGTCGACCACTTCCTCCACAAGCAGACGGTCCAGAACCTGCTCGGCATCCGCTTCGCGAACCGGGTGTTCGAGCCGCTGTGGAACCGCGAGAGCGTGGCCCGGGTGGAGATCCGCTGGGACGAGCACGTCGGGCTGGAGGGCCGGGCCGGGTACTACGACCGCGCCGGGGCGCTTCGGGACATGATCCAGAACCACCTGCTCCAGCTGGCAAGCCTGGTGGGCATGGAGGCGCCGGCGACGATGACCGAGCGCGACCTGCGGGACCGCAAGGTCGAGTTCCTGCGCGCCGTCAGGCGGGCGTCGAGGGACGAGGTCGTGCAGGACTCCGTCCGCGCGCGGTACGCCGCGGGCGCAGTAGAGGGCGAGGAGCTCCCGTCATACGTGGACGAGGAAGGCGTCGATCCGGCACGGGGGACCGAGACGTTCGCGGAGGTGACCCTCCACGTCGACAACTGGCGCTGGGCGGACGTGCCCTTCATCCTGCGCACGGGCAAGGCGATCGGGCTCGCCCGGCGTGAGATCGTGGTGCGCTACCGCGACGTCCCGCACCTGGCCTTCGGCACCGAGTACCAGCCCCGCCCCAACATGCTGCGGCTCGAGCTCAACCCGGATCGCATCGCGCTGGGCCTGAACGTGAACGGCGCGGGCGACCCGTTCGACCTCGAGGAGCTGGAGCTCGCCGCCGACCTCGCGCCCGGGGGCCTGCCGGCATACGCCCGCGTCCTGCTTGCGGTGCTGGAGGGCGATCCGATCCTGTCCATCAGGGCTGACGAGGCCGAGGAGTCGTGGCGCATCGTGGAGCCGATCCTCCACGCCTGGGCCTCGGATGCGGTGCCGATGCTCGAGTACCCGGCCGGGTCACACGGACCGGCCGAGAGCCACCTCGGACCTTCCGCGGAGGACGATGCGCTGGTGGCGGCGGGCGATACGCTCCCCGACGCCGCAGGATGACGGAGATGCCGATGCCGGAAGAAGCGCCGAGCGACGAGGCGCGAGCCGAGACGACGCCGCAGCGGATCTTGATCGCCCACGATCTCCTGCCCGAGGCGGACCGCGCCGTCGCACTGGTGGCGGCGATGCCGTGGCCGCTGAACACGGTTGTTCGCATCGTGACCAGTCCCATGGACGTCGGCGAGACGGTCTCGTCGTTCATGGGCCCGAGCGACGCGCGCGCACAGGCGCGGCACGTGTCCGAGTCGATCTCGGCCACCCATGCCGGTGCCATGGCCGAGATCGGGCGGACCGTGGAACGCGTCGAGGCCGCGGTGTTGACCGGCCCGCCCGGCGACGCCGTCGTTGCCGAGGCCACGAGCTTCGAGGCAGACCTGGTCGTGGCGGGAGCGCGGGCGCAGTCGAGTCTCGCGCGGACGCTGCTGGGCTCAGTCTCGACGGAGATCAGCGAGCGCGCCCCGTGCTCCATCCTGATCGTGCGGGTGGAGTCGTTCGACCGCATCCTGCTGGCGACGGACGGCTCCGAGGCCGCCCGTTACGCCGAGGACGCGGTCCTCCGCTGGCCGGCGCTCGGCAACGCCGCGGTCCGGGTCGTCGCCGTGGCCGATCCATCCGCGGACCACCCCAGCCTGCTCGTGTCGCCCGACGCCGGAGTACGGGAGAGCGACGGTCCGTCGGCGTCGGCCGTCCGTGCCGAGGCGGCCGTGACTCGGGCTGTGGCACCGCTCGCCGCGGCCGGCCGTGAGGTCGAGGGCCAGGTGCGAAGCGGCATCGCGGCCGCGGAGATCATCGCCGCCGCGCGGGAGTGGCCCGCCGACATCGTGGTGGTGGGGTCGATCGGGCACTCTCTCGTGCGGCGGCTCGTGGTCGGGAGCGTGGCCCGCGAGGTCCTGCACGGCGTGCAGTCGTCCGTCCTGCTGGTGCGACCGCCCTCCGGCTAGGCCATCGCCCTGGCTGCCGGCCCGGATCTGCCGACTCACCCGCGTCCCGGCGGTCGCCGCGGCGGCGGCTTCACCACGAGCACCGAGCAGCGCGCCGAGGCCAGCACCTCACCAGCAACGCTCCCCAGGAGCGCCCGCCCCAGGCCGGTTCGGCCCCGTGAGCCGATCACGACCAGGTCGATCGACCGCCGCCTGGCGGTCTCGACCAGCTGTGCGCCGGGCCGGCCCGCCAGCACCTCCGTCACGACGTCTCGACCGGCGTCCATCAGCCGCGCCGCGGCGGCGTCGACCGTGCGTTGGTCGGCGGCGCTTCTCGCCCAGGCACGCTGCGGCTCGGCGCGCGCCGGGCGGGAGTCCGTGGCGACGGAGACGACGTGGATGCGCGCCAGATCGAAGATCGGCCAGCGCGCCACGACGTCCGTGGCAAGGCCGCTCTCCGTGGATCCGTCGGTCGCGAGGAGCACCGAGCGAAGCGAGG
>DASTIE010000199.1:0-8356 GCA_035717865.1 Candidatus Limnocylindrales bacterium | reverse complement strand
CGGGCAGTATCGCACCGCCGCGCGGAAGGGTCGGGCGTCCGACCGGGGCGCTCGACGGTCGATCCGGGCGGTCAGACCCCGACGCGCTCCAGATGGTCGAACACGAGTGAGCTCCACGTCTCCATCCGATCCACGACCTCGGCGACCTCGAGCGGCCGCGCGAACCGGCCCGTCAGCTTCTCGGTCTCGCGGATCGCGACGGGAAGGCCGCCCGCATCCGCGACGTACACGGCACCCAGGTGGACGCTGCCGACCTCGGTGGTGTCGTCGTTGAGGAGGCCGATGAGCTCGAACCCGGGGTCGAAGTCCGCGCGGAGCTCCTCGTGCCACTCGCGACGCAGGCCGCCCGCCAGATCGCCATCGCCCGGGTTGAGGTGCCCGCCGACCCCGATCGAGTAGCGGTCGTGGAGGCGCGCGTCCGCCCCGGCCTTCGTGCGGCGCATCAGGAAGTAGCGCTCGCCGTCACGCAGCACGAGGTACGGGATGACCTGCTTCCAGGCGCGGTCGACCTCCATCTCCGGTCGCGGCTTGAAGCGACCCTCGCGCGCGACGAGGTCCTCGAAGTCGTGCAGGTGGTCCGAGGTGACGCCGAGCCAGCCGGGATCCTCCATCAGGGCGGCCCGCGGGATCACGAGGACCTGCTCGACGTCAGGCACCGGGCCCCTCGCCGGTGAGCGCTGCGCGCGCGGCCTCGAGGCGGCGGCGGAGGCCCGCGGGGTCGGCGCCGGCCGGGTCGCCTTCCAGCTGCTCGATCCAGGCATCCAGCGTGTCGCGCATCGCGCGGAGCCGAGTCGCGACAGCCGCGGCGTTCGTGGCGAGGATGCCCGCCCCCATCTCCGGGTCGCCTCTCGCCAGCCGCGTCGCGTCTCGCCAGCCGCTGGCCGCGAGGCCGCGCGCCATTGCCCACCCCCCGGCATCGCCCCCGCCGGCCACGCTCTCCACGAGCGCCGCCGCGACGACGAGCGGCAGGTGGCTGATGGCCGCGACCGCGGCGTCGTGCTCATCCGCGCCCATTGGACGCGGTCGTGCGCCCGTGGCCGTGGCGAGCGCCTCCACGGTTGTGACGTCGTGCGGCCGCGCGTGCGCGCCTGGAACGACGACCCAGGGACGATCCACGAACAGGTCGCCGGTCGCCGCCGCGACGCCAGTCGACTCGCGACCCGCCATCGGGTGGCCCCCAACGAAGGGCAGCCCCGCGGCATCGGCCGCCTCGAGGATGCGTGCCTTCGTGCTGCCGACGTCGGTCACGGTCGCCTTTTCGTCGAGCGCGCTGCGCCAGCCGGCGCGCGCACCGAGGTGCTCGACGATCGTGAGCGGCGGTCCGGCAAGGAGGACGAGGCCGGCATCCTCAACGAGCCGGCTTGGCGCGTCGGCAACCTCGTCAATGATGCTGCGCTCCAGCGCCTCGGCGGGACCGGTCCCGCCGGGCGTCCACGCCGCCAGAGTTCCCTCGTAGCCGGCCTCGCGGAGGGCCAGGGCGATGGAGCCGCCGATCAGGCCCAGGCCGAGGAAGGCGATTCGGTCCGGGAGGGCCGCGGCGGCCTCGGAGCGCGCTGGCCTGGAGGGCGCGGGCCCGGAGCGCGCGGCCGCAGTCATCAGAACGCGCGGTTGTCGTTGCGCCGTCGCTGGCCCTTGCGCCGCTCGGCGATGCGCCGCTCCATCCCTGATGGCGCGCCCGGCGCGTCGGCCGGGTTCTGGCGTCGCTCGAACTTCCGCCGGTGCTCACCCCGCCGCTCCGGCCAGAGGACCCCGCCACAGCGCGGGCAGCGCGACTCCTCCGCGAAGAGCGTCTCGAACGCCGCCGCGGTGTAGACGACGCGGCCGCAGATGCGGCAGGCAAGGGTCGGCATCGATCGAGGCAATGGGCTCCGCTACGGCCCCCGATCGTAGCGTGCGTCAGGCGCCGAAGCGTGCCTCGTGCAGCGCTTCGTAGCGTGCGGGCCCGCCGCCCAGGATGCTCCGGAAGAGCACGATGCGATCCACCTCGAAGCGCACCTCGAGGCCGTCCGCCGCGTGCGCCAGCGCGCGCGCCGCGACGGGTCCCAACCGCACGCCGTCCGTGCGCCCGATGGTCAGGTGCGGCGCGAATGGCCGCGTGTCCAGCACGAGGCCGCACTCGCCCGCGGCCCCCGTGAGCGCGTCGGCCAGATTCGCCAGTCGATCCGCGCCCTCCTGCACGCCCACCCAGAGGCTGCGCGGACGAGCGAGGCTGGGAAACGCCCCGCCGCCCGAGAGCTGGACCTCGAAGGGAGCTTCGATTCTCGCCAGCGCATCCGCGGAGTCCCGCAGCGGGCCGAGGCGATCCTCCGGCGTGGGGCCGAGGAAGCGCAGCGTGAGGTGCAATCCCTCGACGCGCACCCAGCGGATCCGTGCCGTCCCGTCACCGACCTCGCCCTGGACGCGCTCGATCAGCTCCCCGACGCGGAGGCGCGCCTCCGCGGGCACAAGAACCGCGAAGAACAGCCGGAGCACGCCCGGCGGGTCCACCGGCGCCTCCCATCGACCCCCGCGCCGCCCCGAGCCGCCACGGGGGCGCGATTCGCCGCTCCCCGGGCCCTCACCGGTCATCGAGCCTGGGCCTGCTCGCGCTCCCACGCGGCGCGGTCGTGGCGCAGGATCTCGAGCGCCCGCTCGGCCTCGCGCCAGCCGTTGATCTCGACGCCCTTGTCCTCGAGCAGCTTGTAGGTCTGGAAGAAGTGCTCGATCTCGACGAGCCGGTGCGGCCGGACCTGCTCGAGGCGCTCGACGTGGGCCTGGTGCGGATCGCCCTCGGCCACGCACAGGACCTTGAAGTCCGCGCCCTTGTCGTCGCGCATGTCCAGCACGCCGATGGGGCGAGCCCAGACGCGGACGCCGGTGAACGTCGGCTCGTCGATCAGGAGCAGCGCGTCCGTGTGGTCCCCGTCGTCGGCCCGCGTGCCCTCGATGTAGCCGTACTCGAAGTTGTAGTAGACGGCAGAGGACAGGACCCGATCGAGCCGGAACACGCCGGCGTGCTCGTCCCACTCGTACTTGTTGCGGCTGCCGCGCGGGATCTCGACGACGATCTCCACGCGCTCCGGAAACTCGGCAGCCATGGCCGGAGCCTATTCGGAGCCGGCGCGGCTGTCAGGCGACACCAACGGCCGCGCCTCAGACTGGCTTTGGCGCCAGCTTGCCGGCGAGCTCGCTATCGACCAGATCGTGCTCCGCCCACCAGCGAATCGCGTCCGCCAGCGTCTCGCGGATCGGCCGGAACTCGAGACCGAGCTCCGAGCGCGTGCGACTCGTATCGACGGCATGGGCGTTGTCGAGGAGCCAGTCGATCGCAGGCGATGCGGGCAGCGGGCTGAGACGCCCGCCGAACAGGTCGTTGACCTTCGCCAATCGCCGCACCGCGGCAGGGCTCAGGAACCGCCGGCGCACGGTGCGACCGGTCAGATCGTCGACCTGCACCGCGATGTCGCGATGGCGCACCACGCCGGAGGTCAGCAGGTAGCGGCTGCCCGGCGGCCTGTCGAGGCCGAGAACGATCGCGCGTGCAACGTCCCGGACGTCGACCCACGGCGCACGGCTGTCGATCGTGGCGCCGCCCGCCAGGAGGTTCGTGATGAAGCCGCTGCTCGTCCCCATCGCGGTGTCCTCCGGCCCGATCACCGTGCCTGGGTGGATCGTCACGCGAGGCAGCCCGCCCGCCTCCAACTCCCGCCCGACGTGCTCCGACTCCACCTTGCTTCGCAGGTACGGGTCGGTCCAGCCGGGCTCGCCGGACGCCGTCAGGGGCGTCGCCTCTGTGACCGGCGAATGCCTGAGCGCGAACACGACGAGCGAGCTGATGTCGACGACCTTGGGCGTGCCGGCGCGCTTCGCGGCCTCGAGGATCGTCCGGGCCAGCGCCGCGTTGTTGGCCATCGCCGGGCCGGCCTTGCGGTCGTAGCGGTACGTGGCGGCGCCCTGCACAAGCGCGTCCATACCACGAAGCGCCCGGTCGATGACCGCGGGATCCTGGGCATCGCCGGTCACGACGTCGACGCCGAGCCGCTCGAACATCGAGCCCGAGGGCCACGCATCGCGCGACACGATCCGGACGGTGTGGCCGGCCTCGACCGCGGCGCGCACCGTGGCCCGCCCGATGAACCCGGCACCGCCCGTGATCACGACCTTCATCGCTGCCCTCCGCGCCTCACCGAAGGGTACGTTGCGACTGGATCAAGCCACGCGACGCACGGTGATCGATGCCGGGAGTTTCCTGTCAGGGAAGATCTCACGCCGAAGGGCACCGGACTCGGCACAGCAGCCGCGTTCGACGAGTTTCTGCCACTGGCAGGAGCAACTTTCGGCCGAAGCGCCCGGTAGCGGGTCGCTGAGCGGGATTCGGCGCAGGTTCTATTCCTGTCAGGAACAGATTCGGGTCGAGGCGCGTTGCTCGAGGGTTCGGCGGGGCACTTCGGCGCGTTTCTATCCCTGTCAGGAACAGAGTCGGTGCCGGGCTACCCAGGGGGTTTCCCGACCTTATTCGGCGCGTCTCCATCCCCGTCAGGGATGGTCCGTGCTCCGCGGCCGACCGGCCGCTCCGCTAGTCGTTGTAGAGGCGCTCCTCGATGAGCTTCTCCTGCACCGGGCGTCCGGTGGGGTCGAAGCACGAGAAGTCGAAGTGCTTCTGGAACTCGATGTCGAGGTTGTCCGCCCCCGACCGGTTCTTCTCCACGGAGCAGATGATCCAGTCGCGGAAGCGCTGCGCCTGGTACGGGTTGAACTCGATGTTGACCTTCGCGACGATGTTGTATTTCTCGTTGAGGATCAGGATGACGTCGGCCTCGTAGTTGATCGCCGACGAGCCGCGCAGGTGGTGGTTGCGCAGCCGGGCCGCCTTGAGGCCCTCCTTGTCCGCGGCGACGATCGCGATCGTCGGGAGCTTCTCCGTCAGCGCGATGTCCTTCAGGCCGTTCACCACGTAGGTGACCTTCTCGGACTCCGACTGCGGCTCCGGGATCTGGGGCACCTTCTGGAGGTAGTCGACGATCAGGACCATCCGCCGCTCGCCGGACTTGCGGCGATGGATGTCGATCAGCTCTCGGAGATTTTCGACCGTGCTCGCGGTGGCGGAGCCGCGGAGGAGGTAGAGGTTGCTGCCGTAGCGGGCGATGCGGTCGATCGCCGGCTTCAGCTTCGGGCTCTGGGCGAGATCGACGGGGCCGTCGCCCGATCGACCCCAGCTCCGCGTGACCTCCGCTCGAACGTCGGTGATCTTCACCGCGCCCGTGGTCGGCTTCGTGTTCGGGAGGTGCGGCAGCGCCGACTCCATCGCCATCAGCCGGTTCAGCATGTCCGCGTCGTCATGCTCGAAGCAGACGTACAGGACGTATGCCTGCCCGGAGGCGGCGATGTTGCGCGCCATCTGCAGCGCCATCGTGGTCTTGCCGGTGCCCTGCGCCCCGCCGATGAGCATCAGCTCACCCGGCCGCAGGCCGCCGCCCAGCATCTTGTCGAGCGGCGCCAGGCCGAGCGGAACCGGCTCGTAGTCGGCCAGCTCCCCGGTGGCGACCTTCTCGCGAACGTCGTTCAGGACGTCGATCGCCGTTCGCGGCGCCATCGACCCATTGCCGGTCTCGAGGAACCACGGCTCGGCGTTCGGCGCCGCCGTCGCCGTGCGGCCCCCGGCCTTCTCGCTGCCCCCAGTCACGCGGTCGTGCCTCCCATTCGAGCTTCCAGTGGCGACATCCGTCCCAGATCGTCCCATAGCCGGGTGATCGTGCGCAGTCCCGTCTCATAGTTCAACAGGACCATCGTCTCGTTCGGCGCGTGCGCGTTGTCGTCCGGGTTCGTGAAGCCGAGCATCGTGACCGGCTGTCCGAGGATCTCCTGGAACATCGCCGCGACCGGGATGCTGCCGCCCGAGCGGATGAAGACCGGCGCCTGCCCGAAGGTCGCCTCGAGCGCCATGGCCGCGGCCTTCGAGACCGGCAGGTCGGGGTCCATGCGCAGCGCCTTGGCCGTGCCCAGGTCCTGGACCTCGACCGTCACCCCTCGAGGCGCCACCTGCAGCACGAAGTCCCGGAACTGCTGGAAGATCCTGTCGCCGTCCTGGTCCGGCACGAGGCGGCAGCTGACCTTGGCGTGGGCGTGCGCGGGGATGATCGTCTTGGACCCCTCGCCGGTGAAGCCACCCCAGATGCCGTTGACGTCGAGCGTCGGGCGGACGCCCATGCACTCGAGGAGCGTGAACTCGGGCTCGCCCGCGACGAGCTCCGGAACGCCGACCTGGCGATGGAAGTCCGCCTCGTCGAACGGCAGGCAGCTGATCTCGAACCGCTCGTCCCTCGTGGGCGCCACGACGTCGTCGTAGAAGCCGGGGACCAGCACATGGCCGCTCGCGGACTTGAGCTCCGTGATGATGCGGGCCAGCGCGTTGGCGGGATTCTGCACGGCCCCGCCGTACGAGCCGGAGTGCAGGTCGATCGGGCCGCCGGTGACGTCGATCTGGGCGTACATCATCCCGCGCAACGAGGTGGTGAGGGCCGGCACGTTGCCTTCCCAGAAGCCCGTGTCGCTGATGACGATCGCGTCGGCGGTGAGCCTGTCCTTGTTGGCCTCGAGCCACTCCTCCAGCCCGACGGAGGAATGCTCCTCCTCGCCCTCGAAGAGGAACTTCAGGTTCAGGGGCAGCTTGCCGCGCGTGGCGAGCATCGCCTCGGCGGCCTTGAGGTGCATGTGCAGCTGGCCCTTGTCGTCGGCCGCGCCTCGCCCGACCATGCGCGCCTCCGCGCCCGCACCGCGGACGAACGGGTCGAACGGCGCGGTCTCCCACAGCTCGATCGGATCGACCGGCTGGACGTCGTAGTGGCAGTAGACGAGGATCGTCGGGGCGCCCTCGGCGTGCAGCCAGTCCCCGTAGACGAGGGGATGGCCGGGCGTCTCGTAGGTCCGGGCATTCTCGATGCCGACCCTGGTCAGCTCGTCGACGATCCAGCGCGCCGCCCGCTCGATGTCCGGCTTGTGCTCCGGCAGCGTGGAGATGGACGGGATGCGCAGGAGCCCCTTGTACGACTCCAGGCGCTCGTCCCGGTGAGCGTCAAGGAACTCTTCGATCGATTGGTCGACGGTCAGCATGTCCGGGATGGTAGCGGGCCCCTCCACGCACGCTCCGGGAATTGAAGCGCCCGGCCGGTGGCCGGGCGCGTGCGGTTGCGAGGGGCGGCGCGGACAGCGCTACGCCGGGTTCGGGGCCGGAGAGGACTTCGGCTTGCCCTCGGGCTTCACGGCGGGGACCGGCGCGGCCGCCGGCGCGCCGCCCTCGGGGCGGTGCTTCCGCGGCGGGAGGCCGTGGAGGTCCTCCTTCGGCGGGAGGTCGCTGAACAGCGACTCGAAGGCGGCGCTGTCGACGGTCTCCTCGGCGATCAGCTTCTGCGCGAGCGCATCGAGCCGATCGCGATGGACCTCGAGGACCTGCGTCGCCCGCTCGAACGCCCGGTCGACGATCGCGCGCACCTCCTCGTCGATCGTCTTGGCGATCTCGTCGGAGTAGTTCCGCTGCTCGCCGATCTCGCGACCGAGGAACACCAGCTCGTCCCGCTTCCCGAAGGACAGCGGCCCGAGCCGATCGCTCATCCCGAACTCGGTGACCATGCGGCGCGCGAGGTCGGTCGCCTTCTCGATGTCGTTCGAGGAGCCGGTCGTCGTGTCGTTGAAGATCATCCGCTCGGAGACGTTGCCGCCGAGCAGGCCCGCGATCTTGTCCTCGAACTCGGACTTCGACTGGAGGTAGCGATCCTCGGTCGGGAGGGCCATCGTGTAGCCGAGGGCCATGCCGCGGCTGATGATCGTGACCTTCTGGACCGGGTCGCACTTCGGCAGGATCCGCTGGACCACGGCGTGACCACCCTCGTGGTACGCGATGATCAGCTTCTCCGCGTCCGAGATGACGCGGCTCTTGCGCTCCGGGCCGGCAACGATCCGCTCGAGCGCCTCCTCGAAGTCGGCCATCACGATGGTCTTCCGATTTCGGCGGGCGGCCAGGATCGCGCCCTCGTTGACGAGGTTCGCGAGGTCCGCGCCGGAGAAGCCCGGCGACTGGCGCGCGAGGTCCTCGATGACCACCTGCTTGTCGAGGGGCTTGCCCTTGGAGTGGACCTTCAGGATCGCGACGCGACCCTTCATGTCCGGGCGGTCCAGGATGACCTGGCGGTCGAAGCGGCCCGGGCGCAGCAGCGCCGGGTCGAGGACGTCCGGCCGGTTCGTGGCGGCGACGACGATCACGTTGGTGTTCGTGTCGAAGCCATCCATCTCGACCAGGATCTGGTTGAGGGTCTGTTCGCGCTCGTCGTGCGAGCCGCCGAGGCCGGCGCCGCGCTGGCGCCCCACCGCGTCGATCTCGTCC
>DASTIE010000198.1:0-12807 GCA_035717865.1 Candidatus Limnocylindrales bacterium | reverse complement strand
GGAGATCGCGCTGCTGGGCGATCCCGTCTCCGCCGCGGATGCGCTGCGGCTCGGCCTGGTCGGGCGGGTCGTGGCCGCGGGCCAGCTGGTCGGGGAGGCGCGGGCCGTCGCTGCCCGTCTCGCCACTGGAGCGCCGCGGGCCATCGCCCTCACGAAGCGCGCGCTCGACGCGGCCTGGGAGCGTGACCTCGACGGTGCACTCGAGTACGAGGCGCACCTCCAGGACATCGCCGGGCGCACGAAGGATCACGCAGAGGGGATGGCGGCCTTCCTGGAGAAGCGGACGCCGCGCTTCAGCGGGGAGTAGCGCCCCTCACGCCCGTGGACCGGGTCGCGTCAGGAACGACACGACCCGCGACCGGAGCTGCTGCGAGAAGTAGCGTGTCGGCTGCGAGCTCCCACGACCGGCAGCACGAGCTCGCGTGCCGGCGGCCCGCAGCTCGGCATCGAGCGCCTCGAGGCGCACGTCGAGCGGCAGCGGCTGGTCCTCCGGTGCCGATCCGGGGGCATCGACCGAGCGCCAGCGGTTCCCGCGGGCGTCAGGCGACATGGGCTCGGGGCTCCGGGAGGGCCTCGACCAGCGCCCCCAGGGCGCGGTGCACGCGAACCGCGGCGGCCTCGCGTGTCGTCGCGAGGACGGCGGCGATCGCGTCGTTGTCCAGCCCGTCGAGGTAGCGGAGCAGCACGATGCGCAGGTCGTCGTCATCGAGCCGGAGGGCGGCCCGTCGCAATGCGTTGCCGTCCACCGCGGCTGCGAAGGCTCGCGAGGCCATCGAGTCGGCGAGCCAGGCGGCGGCTTCCGCGTCGCCCTCGTCGTCGAGGTCGCTCGCGCGAAGGTCCGGAGGGATCTGCTTGCGAAGGCGACGCGCGTGGTCCACGACCGCGGACGAGGCGACGCGAAGCAGGAAGCCCGGCACGTCGTCGATGGCGAGAGCGCCACGGCGCAGCTCCTGCGCCGCCCGCTCGAACGTGCGGGTCGTCACGTCCTCGGCAGACTCGCGGTCCGGGACGCGGCGGGCGACGTACCCGTAGATCGGCTCGAGCCAGTCGTCGACGAAACGCCCGAGCTCGGTCGCGTCGACGGCAGGGGGCGCTTCCTCGATCGCCATGTCGCGGGACCGTACGAAAGTGCGGTGCCCATCGGCCATCGCCCACCCGTACTCCCCCGGACGTTCCCCCTCGGGCGGGTTGGTACCCCGCTTGACGGCCGGCAACCGGGTGGATACGCTGCCTAACGATCGTTAGTTAGGCACTTCTCGAGGAGCGAATGGTCGAGACCACGCGCCGCCAGGCCATCGAGGACGTCGCGAGCGACCTTTTCCGCGAGCACGGCTACGCCGCGACGAGCATCCGCGACATCGCCCGCGCCCTGTCCGTGCAGGGCGCGAGCCTCTACGCCCACGTCACCTCGAAGGAGGACGTCCTCTGGGCGATCGTCGAGCGCGCGGCGACCCGGTTCGAGGCCGCAGCGGATCGGGCGGAGCTGGAGGCAGAGTCGCACCGGCCGGGCGACGCTGCGGAGGCCATCGCGGCGCTCGTCGAGGCCCACGTCGACGTGCTCACCGCGGACGTCGACGAGGCCGCCGTGTTCGTGAACGAGTGGCGCTCCCTCGGCGAAGAGCGCCGCCGCCAGATTCTCGATCGCCGCGACGCGTACCAGGCGCGATTCCGGCGCCACGTGGAGGCCGGTATCGCCGTCGGCGCGTTCGCGATGACCGATCCTTCGATCGCCGCCAGCTCGATCCTCTCCGCCATCAACGGCGTGGCCGCCTGGTACGACCCGAACGGCCGCCTGCCCGCCGATCGAATCGCCGATCATCTCGTCGACCTCGTGCTCCGCATGCTGGAGGGCTCCCGATGACCGACCCGCTCGCGCTCGATCCCGTGCTGCCGGTGAAGCAGCGCAGCGAGCGACCGTGGAACGACGACCTGCCGCACGACGAGCGCTATGCGCACTTCGAGGCGCACGTGACCGCGGGAGGCAAGATCGAGGCGACCGACTGGATGCCCGACGAGTACCGGACCGCGGTCCTGCGGTTCGTCGAGATGCACGCCAACTCCGAGCTCATGGGCGTGCTGCCGGAGCGCGAGTGGATCATGCGGGCCCCGACGCTCCGGAGGAAGCTCGCCCTCACCGCGAAGGTCCAGGACGAGGTCGGGCACGCGCAGCTGCTCTACCGCGTCGCGGAGGACCTCGGGAAGCCGCGCGAGGCGATGCTCGAGGATCTGATCGCCGGCAAGACGAAGTTCCACAACGTCTTCCACTACCCGACGAAGAGCTGGGGCGACATCGGGATCATCGCCTGGCTCGTGGACGCCGCGGCGATCGTCGCGCAGCAGGCGCTCCGCGATTCCTCGTACGCACCGTACGCGCGGACGATGCAGAAGATCTGCTGGGAGGAGTCGGTCCACATCATGCACGGCCGCGACGTGGTGGTGACCCTCATGACCGGCACGGAGGGCCAGCGAGCGCTCGTGCAGGAGGCGCTGAACCGCTGGTGGGGCCCGCTGATGCAGATGCACGGGCCGCGCGGCGACCGCGCGAAGGACCGCGACCTCCACTGGCGCATCAAGGCCAAGACGTCGGAGGAGCTCCGCCAGGAGTTCCTGACGATCTACGTGCCGCGGCTCTGGGAGCTCGGGCTGACCATCCCGGACCCGGCCTTGAAGCTCGACGAAGCGACGAAGGTCTGGTCGTACACCGAGCCCGACTGGGACGAGCTGCGTTCGGTCGTCACCGGCCACGGTCCGAAGTCGCAGGACCGGCTCGAGTTCAGGCGGCTCAACCGCGAGGACACCCGCTGGGTCCGCGAGACGGTCTTCGGGCTGCCCTCGACAGCGCCTGTCGCGGCGGCGTCGATGGCCACCGCGTGATGGCAAATGCGAAAGCCGCCGGATCAGCGGAGCCGCCGGATCGCCGCGCGGTCGAGCCGTTCGAGGTCTTCCAGCAGGCCAAGGACGGCGACCCGATGCGCCACGGCGGGAACATCCTCGCCCCCGACGCCGAGCTCGCGCTCCACTACGCCAGGGAGATGTTCGGGCGGCGCAACGAGAGCACCCGCCTCTGGGTTGTCCGGCGGGCGGACATCGCCGTGCTCGAGGACCCGGATCTGCTCGACCCGCCGCTCGATCGGTCATTCAAGAAGCCCGGCGGCTACGTGATGCGCGACAAACTTGCCGCCGCGCGGGAGCGCGCCGGTACGCAGAAGCCCGCGGCGCGGGCGGAAGGCCACGACCGGACCGGCGGGCGGCGCGCCAAGGATCCCGCGTGATCGCCAGCTTGGCGGCGGACGCCCCGTGAACGCCGCTGCCGTCCCACCGCCCGGTACCGCCGTCGAAGCGCTCGCCACCCCGACCCGTGCGGCGCTCGCGGAGCTGCTCCTGATGATGGCCGACGACGAGTTCGTGTCCGGCTTCACCGATTCCGAGTGGACCGGCATCGCCCCGCTGCTCGAGGAGGACGTCGCGATCAGCTCGATCTCGCAGGACGAGCTCGGGCATGCGCGCGCTCTGTACCAGCTCCTCGCCGAGGTCCTCGACGACGGGCGCGACGAGGACGCGATCGCCTACGACCGCGAGCCCGACGAGTACCGCCACGCCCGCCTCCTCGACCACGAGCGTGGCGACTGGGCCGACACGATCGCGCGACGATTTTTCTACGAGCTCGCGGACGAAGCGCGGCTGGCCTCGATCGGGCCGGGCTACCGGCCGCTCGCGGATCTCGTCGAGAAGCTCCGGCGCGAGGAGCGCTACCACCGCATGCACGTCGTCGCGTGGATCGAGCGGCTGGCGAAGGGCGGCGCCGACGCCCGCGCGCGGCTGGAGGCGGCCCTGGCGACGCAGGGCCTCGACGCGCCGTCCGTGTTCGCACCGCTCGAGGGTGAGGCGGCATTGCTGGAAGCCGGGATCCTGACGCGCTCGATGGCGGCGGCCGAGGCCGCCTGGCGGGCCGACCTCACGAGCATCCTCGTCCCGCTCGGGCTCGCGCTGCCCCATTCGATCGAGCCGACCCCCGCCGGCCGGCGCGACCACTCCGAGGCGTTCCGCTGGCTCTGGAACGAGTTCACGTCCGTTCGCCGCTCGGAAGGCGGCGCGACGTGGTGACGCCGGCCGAGCGACCGAGGGACGTGAAGCGGGAGGTGGACCCACGCGCCGTGCTCGCCGCGCTCGAGGAGGTCGCCGACCCGGAGATCCCGACGGTCTCCGTGGTCGAGCTCGGGATGGTGGAGCGCATCGAGGTCAGGCCCGAGCTGATCCGGGTCGAGCTGCTGCCGACGTTCGTCGGCTGTCCGGCCGTCGAGGTGATCCGCGAGGCCGTCGCTGCGCGGCTCGCCGCCTTCGGGCGGCCGGTGTCGGTCGAGATGACCTTCTCGACCCCGTGGACGTCGGATCGAATCTCGCCCACGGGGCGCGACAAGCTGCGCCGCTCGGGCTTCGCGCCGCCGCCACACGTCGCTGTCGGTATCCCGACCCTGGCCGACCGGTCCGGCCGCTCGCTGCCGATGCTCGACGATCGGCTGGCCCGGCCGTCCGCAGTCGAGTGCCCCTACTGCGGCTCGGCAGAGACGACCCTGGAGAACGTGTTCGGGCCGACGCAGTGCCGCTCAATCCGCCACTGCGCCGCATGCCGGCAGCCCTTCGAGGCGTTCAAGCCCGTCTGATCGCGTGCGCAGGACGGGCGAGAAGATGGCCCTTCTCCATCGTCATGTACTGAGGACGGCCACGCCGGCGACCGCGGCCGGAGGCGCGGGACGTCAGTCCTTCGCCTTTGGCTGCCATTGCGCCGGCCGCTCGTTGCGGGCGGCCAGGCCGGCGGCATCCTCGATGCGTGCCGCGCGCGTCTCGGGCCTGCGCGCCTGCGCGATGCGCTCCAGCAGCATCCGCCTGACGGACGTCGGGTAGGCGGCGAAGTTCGCCGCAGCATCGGGACCCGCGGCGGCGAGTGCCGCCGCGAGGTCGTCCGGGACGACACCGCGCTCGACTTCGTCGAGGAGGGTCCACGAACCGTTCTCCCTGGCACGCTCGATGGCCGCGAGGCCGGCCGGCGCCATGAGCCCGGCGGCCAGCAGCCGCTCCACGCGCGCCTTGTTCGTGGCGGCCCAGCCGCTGCGCGGCTTCCGCGGCGCGAAGTACAGCTTCGAGCGGCGCTCGTCGATCGTTCCGCCGGAGGAGTCGATCCAGCCGAAGCACAGCGCCTCCTCGACGGCCTCCTCGTAGGGCACCGATGGGCCGTGGCCGCGCTTCCAGGAGACGAGGTGGACGCCCGATTCGGAGGCGTGATTCGCCTCGAGCCAGGCGCGCCACGTCGCGCGATCCTCGGCGTGGACGTGCGGGGCATCAGCGCGCGTCATGCGCGGCAAGGTACCCGCGGCTCGCGGGGTACGCTCCCGGCGTGAGCCTGCGGATATGAGCGAGGAGCGCGCGCTGGTCGCGGTGATCGGCGCCGGTACGATGGGCGCCGGGATCGCCCAGGTGGCGCTCGAAGGGGGCTGGCGGGTCGCCCTGCACGACGCGCAGGACGGCGCGACCGATCGCGCGCGAGCACGGATCCGCGGGGGCCTCGCGCGGCGCGCCGCGAAGTCGGGCGTCGACGCGGACACGCTCGACGAGTGGGTGGACGGCCGGCTGGGGATGCTCGCGGTCGCGACCTCGCCCGGTGAGGCCGCCCACGAGGCGCACCTCGTCATCGAAGCGATCGTCGAGGATCTGAACACGAAGCGCCGGCTCTTCGCCGAGCTGGCCGACGCCGCGCCCGAGGACACGATCCTCGCCACCAACACGAGCGCCCTGTCCGTCACGGACGTCGCCGCGGCAGCGCTCCGCCCGGAGCGCGTCGTCGGGCTGCACTTCTTCAACCCCGCGCCCGTGCTGCCGCTGGTCGAGGTCGTGTCCGGACGGCGGACCGCCGCCTGGGCGATGGAGCGCGCCGCCGGGATCGTCGAGGGCTGGGGCAAGACGCCGATCCGCGTCGCGGATTCGCCGGGCTTCATCGTGAATCGCGTCAACCGCCCGTTCACCCTTGAGCCGTTGCGGCTCCTGCGATCCGGGGCAGGCACGGTCGAGTCGATCGACGCCGCGTTGACCGCAGCGGGCTTCCCGATGGGTCCGTTCGCGCTGATGGACCTCATCGGCATCGACGTGAACCTCGCCGCTGCGCGCGGCCTGTTCGAGGCCTCCGGTCGGCCGCCCCGGTTTCGCCCGTCGCCGATCCAGGAGGAGCTGGTTGCCGCGGGCCGGCTGGGTCGAAAGACGGGCGAGGGCTTCTACCGCTATGCCGATGGCAAGCCGGCGGGACCGGCCCCTCGGTTCTCGGGACAACCGCAGCGCCCGGTCCAGCGCGACGTCGAGGGCGACCCGATCCCGAACGCCGGCCTGGACCCCGGGACCGTTGCCGAGCGGGTGATCCTGGCGATCGTCAACGAGGCCTTCCGGGCGCTGGGGGACGGCGTCGCGGAGGAAGCGGACATCGATCTCGCCATGCGGCTCGGCGCCAGCCACCCGTTCGGTCCGTTCGACTGGGCCGCCCGGACGGGGCTGCACGAGGTCGTGGTCATGCTCGACGCGCTGAGCGACGAGGACGCCGATACGTTCCGACCGGCCCTCCAGCTCCTGCGGCGCGTGTAGGACGTACCATCCCGGCGAAGCCGCGCCGATCCGCGCGTCCCAGGAGAGCTTTTCCTCATGACCCGCCAGATTCCTGCCCGCGCCCTCGCCATCGGCGCGGCCACAGCGCTCGCCGTCGCCGCCTGCGGCGGCACGACCGCATCCACGACCCCCACGCAGCCGCCGGCGACCGTGGCGCCCGCCACCAGCCAGGCGCCGTCCAGCGGCCTCCCGGGCTTCAGCTTCGAGCTGCCGTCCGTGGACAAGGAGCTGGAGGGCCTGCTGCCGGACGACATCGGCGGCGAGCCCGTCACCAAGGCCAGCGTCACCGGCGACACCCTGCTCCAGAGCGGATCGGGTGGCGACGAGTTCCAGAAGGTCCTGACCGCGCTCGGCAAGGCCCCGTCGGATCTCACCGCCGCGCTCGGTGGCAACAGCAAGGCGTTCGTCATCGCCTTCAAGATCAAGGACGTTCCCGCGAGCCAGTTCTTCGACCAGTTCGTCCAGCTCGCGAATCAGGGCTCGGCGTCCCAGCTGTCCGACGTCACGCTCGGCGGCAAGCAGGTGAAGAAGTTCACGGACACGGCCGGCACCACGACGTACCTGTATCTCGTCGGCGACACGATCATCACGGTCTCCCCGATCGTCCCGGACGACGCGGTCCTCAACGAGATCTTCCAGAAGCTGGGCTGACGATGGCGCGTGATCCGCGTCGGGCCGTCCGGGAGGCGTGGATCGTCGAGGCCGTCCGGACCCCGGTCGGTCGCTACGGCGGGGCGCTCGCCTCCGTTCGACCGGACGACCTCGCCGCGGTGGCGATTCGCGCGGCGGTCGAGCGTTCGGGGATTGACCCGGCCTCGATCGAGGACGTGATCCTCGGCTGCGCGAATCAGGCCGGCGAGGACAACCGCAACGTCGCGCGGATGTCGGCGCTGCTCGCCGGGCTGCCGGTCGAGGTGGCGGGACAGACGGTGAACCGGCTGTGCGGCTCGGGACTCCAGGCGATCAACGCCGCAGCGAACGCGATCGCGGTCGGTGACGGCGACGTGTTCGTCGCCGGTGGAGTCGAGTCGATGACGCGCGCGCCGTTCGTGCTCGGCAAGGCCGAGTCGGCGTGGGATCGGGGCGCGACCCGACTCCAGGACACGACCCTCGGCTGGCGCTTCATCAACCCGAAGCTGTCGGCGCTGCACCACCCCTACTCGATGGGCGAGACGGCCGAGAACGTCGTGGAGCGCTACGGCGACCGGCTCGATGTCACGCGAGAGCGGCAGGACGCCTTCGCGCTGCTGTCGCACCAGCGCGCCGTGGCGGCGATCGAGGGCGGGCTGTTCGACTCGCAGATCGTGCCCGTGGAGGTGCCGCAGAAGAAGGGCGACCCGGTGGCGGTCTCCCGCGACGAGCATCCGCGCGCGGACACGTCCATGGAGGCGCTCGGGAAGCTGCGCGCGGCCTTCCGCGAGGGCGGCTCCGTGACCGCGGGGAACTCGTCGGGGATCAACGACGGTGCCGCGGCAACGGTCGTGGTCGAGGCGGAGCGGGCGCGGGCGATGGGGCTGCGCCCGATGGCGCGCGTCGTCTCGACGGCCGTCGCCGGCGTGGACCCCGCGATCATGGGCGTCGGGCCCGTGCCCGCGTCGCGGAAGGCGCTCGAGCGCGCGGGGATCACCGCGGACGACCTGGATCTCGTCGAGCTCAACGAGGCGTTCGCCTCGCAATCCGTCGTGTGCATGGACGAGCTCGGTCTCGATCCCGAGAAGGTGAACGTCAACGGCGGCGCGATCGCGCTGGGGCACCCGCTGGGCGCCTCGGGAGCGAGGCTCGTCACGATGCTCGTGCACGAGCTTGCCCGCCGCGGCGGGCGCTACGGCCTCGCGACGATGTGCATCGGGGTGGGGCAGGGGATCGCGACGGTCGTCGAGCGCATCGACGGCTAGGTTTTCCGGTCAGGCGGCCTCGATCGAGCGAAGCGCTTCCGACACCGCGTCACGCAGCTGCAGGTCCGGGGACGACGCCGCGACGCTCGCGGTGACCTGGAGGGGCGCACCCAGCTCGCGCAGGTGCTCCTCGCAGACGTCAACGACGCGCTCGATGAACTCGCCCGCCGCCTCCTCGGTCGTCTCCGGGAGCAGCACCTGGAAGCGCGCGTTCGTCACGCGGGCGACGACATCGGTCGCGCGCGAGCTTCGAAGGAGGACCTGGCCGAGCGGCGCGGCATGCAGCCGGAGCCAGCTGTCCATGACGACGCTGTCGCGGAGCGGCCGGATCTCCAGGACCGCGACCGCGGCGGGCCGGTCGTAGCGGGCGGAGCGGGCGCTCTCGCGCTCGATCGCCGCGTTCCACTCGAGGCGGCCCGGCAGGGCCCGGAGCGCGATGGCATCGCCATCCTGCGTCAGGCGCTTGTCCGCGACGAGCGCAGCCGACTTCGATCCGCGGCCGTGGAGGAAGGCCTCGATGGACTCCTCGGTGCGCACGTCCGCGAGCTGCGGAAGCGCGAAGCGGCGTGCGCGGGTCGACTCGGACGTGGCCAACGGCCTCCGGGTTGGGTGGTGGCGGCGGAGCGACAACCTTAGCGGAGCCCTCCGTATCCGTCCGTCCGCAGCCGCGCCGTGGAGGCCAAATCCTCGCCGCGGCGGATGTGGCCCGGGATGCGCCTGGGCGACCAGCCCGGAGATTCCATCGTGCGTGAACGTGACGCGACGGGAGACGGTCTTGGATGTTCGCTGGGAGGACGAACTTGACGAGGTTGGCCTTCGGAGCGCCCAAATCCGCGGCCAATTGGGGCAAACCTCGTCTGTTGGGTCTTCCAGCGGAACATCGGGACCCGAAAAGAGCTTGGAAGCGCCAAACCTCGTCATGTTGGTAGCTGGAGCGGACATCGGCGCCCGGGGGAGGGACACGGGGGCCGTCCCCCGGGGCAAACGGGCGCGCCGAGCGCCCGAGGGGGACCAGGCACGTGGGCGTCCACGGGCAAACGCCGGCGCCCGAGCGGCGCCCGGTCGAGGCCCGAGCCGCGGCCGGAACGTGGACGCAACGTGAATTTCCATGGAGGTGGTTGTCGGAATCGGTTGCGTTGCGTACGATCTACGCAGTCCATACGAAGGAGCGCGACCCGAATGATCGAACAGCAGCCCACCGTCCTGTCGCTGAGCGACGCCGCCGCCCTCAAGCTGCGCGAGCTCACGAAGGAAGAGACGAACCCGAATATCGGGCTGCGGGTGTACGTGTACTCCGGCGGCTGCTCCGGCTTCCGCTACGGGATGATGCTCGAGGACGCGCCCACGCCGGAGGACAACACCCTCGACGTCAACGGCGTGAAGGTCTACGTGGACGGCCAGAGCATCCCGCTCCTCCAGGGCTCCGAGATCGACTATGTCGACACCCTCATGGGCGCCGGGTTCACCGTGAACAACCCGAACGCGGTCACCGCCTGTGGCTGCGGCTCGAGCTTCCGCACCGCGGACGACGCCGGCACCGCTCGCTCCTGCGCCCACTGAGCGCACGCGCCCACTGAAACCGCCGACCCACTGACCCCACCGGGCTACTGACAGCGCAACGCGCCCACTGAGGCCGCCGGGAGACCGGCGGCTTCTTGATTCCCGGGCCGTCGACGCCCATCCCCGCGGCGTACCCTCCCCTGCGATGACCCTCGCTCCTTCCCCGACCGCGCTCGAGGCCGCCCTCACGCGGGTCGACGAGATCGCCGACCGTCTGTTCGCCGGCTGGCACGTGCCGGGTGTCGCCTATGGGGTGACCCTGGGCGGGCAGCTGATCCACAGCCGCGGCCTCGGCACGCTGCGCGTCGGCGAGGACGCGACGCCCGACGCCCGCTCGGTCTTCCGCATCGCCTCGATGACCAAGAGCTTCACCGCGGCGACGGTGCTGTCGCTGCGCGACGAGGGCCGCCTCTCGCTCGACGACCGCATCGACGAGTACGTCCCCGAGCTCCGGGGCCTGCGCTACCCGACCGCAGACTCCCCGCCGATCAGCATCCGCCACCTGCTCACGATGAGCGCGGGATTCCCGACGGACGACCCCTGGGGCGACCGCCAGCAGAGCCTCGATCTCGAGGCCTTCCGGCGCATGCTCGCGGACGGGCTGTCGTTCGCCTGGGTGCCCGGGACGAAGTTCGAATACTCGAACACGGGCTACGGGATCCTGGGGCGGCTGATCACGAACGTCGCGGGCGCGGAGTACAAGGACGTCGTCCGTGAGCGCCTGCTCAAGCCGCTGGGCATGCACGACACGAGCTACGAGGGCGACGACTTCCAGCCGGAGCGGGTGGCCCGGGGCTACCTGTGGCGCGACGAGCGCTATCTCGACGAGCCGAGCGACCCGTACGGCGCCCTCGCGGCCATGGGCGGCATCTTCACGACCGTCGAGGACCTCGCGAAGTGGGTCGGCTTCTGGGCGGATGCATTCCCGCCCCGCGATGATCCGGAAGGCGATCTCCCATTACGTCGAGCGACCCGACGCGAGGCGCAGCAGCCGCATGTCGATGCCGGAACCCGGCTGAGCCACGCCTCACCCGATGCGCTGCCCGACCTGGAGCGGATGTCGTACGGCTACGGCCTTTTCATCGTCGATGACGTGCGATACGGACCGATCGTCGGCCACAGCGGCGGCTATCCCGGGTTCGGTTCGAACATGCGCTGGCAGCCCGCCTCGGGGCTCGGGGTGATCGCGCTGACCAATCATCGCTACGGACCCGTCCTCCTCAAGGATCTCCTCGACGAGCTGCTGCGGCTCGAGGTCGCTCCGCCCCGGCGGACGGCGCCCAACGCCGCCACCGTCGCGGCGCGGGACGCGGTCGAAGGCCTGCTGTCGCGCTGGGACGACGCCGTCGCCGCCGAGCTGCTTGCGATGAACGTCGAGCTCGACGAGCCCGTGGCGGCCCGCCGCGCGTTCGTGGAGACGCTCCGCGAGCGACACGGGGAGCTGACGCGGGACGAGGCGGAGCCCACGGACTCGAACACGCCGTACCACCTCGTCTGGTGGCTCAGCGGGTCCCGCGGCGGCCGCGTGAAGGTGGAGATCCTTCTCTCGCCGGAGCTGCCGCCCAAGGTCCAGACCTTCGCGCTCATCTCCGTGCCGGAGCCGCCCGCGCAGCTCCAGGCTGCGGCGGAGCGCATCGTCGCCTCGCTGGCGACGCCGGAATCGGGCCCCGTCGCGATCGACTGGCCTGCGGGCCTCGCGGTCGGCGCGGACGTCGATCTCGCCGCGGTGGTACGCGCCATGCGGGCCGCGGAGGCGAGGTTCGCGCCACTCACCCTCGGGCGCCCGATCGACGGCGATGGGGAGCGGAAAGCCACCTTCCGCCTCGAATCGCCGAAGGGCCGGATCGGCCTCCAGCTCGAGCTCGACGCTGCGGGCAGCTGCCTCGACAAGGTCGCCCTCGTCCCGACCCGGATGCTGCCGCCGCACCTGGACTGATCTGGGCTACGTTCGGGTGGTTGGACCTGCGCCGCCGGGTGGTGACCGTAGGCACATGGACGCACGGCGACAGCAGGCAAGGCGCTGGCGGACCCGGCGTCGCTACTCGGAGTAGCGCTCTTCCTTCCAGGGATCGGCGTCGTTGTTGTAGCCGTAGCGCTCCCAGAAGCCAAGCTGGTCGTGGTCCAGGAATTCAAGCCCGCGAAGCCATTTCGCGCTCTTCCAGAAGTAGCGCTTGGGAACCAGCAGGCGCAGCGGGTAGCCGTGGTCCAGCTCCAGCGGCTCGCCGCCGAACGTGTCCGCGAGGAGGACGTCCTCGTCATCGAGCACCGAGAGCGGCAGGTTGGCCGTGTAGCCCTGCTCGGCGTGGGCGACGACGTGCGAGACCTCCGGCCGCAGCTGCGTCAGCTCGAGGACGTGCTGGATCGGTACCCCTTCCCACGTGGTATCGAGCTTCGTCCAGCGAGTCACGCAGTGGATGTCCGTCGCGACTGTCTTCCGCGGCAGCACCTTGAACTGCTCCCATGTCAGGGTCAGCGGCGCCCCGACGAGGCCGAAGACCTTGAAGTCCCACGTCGCGAGATCGGTCTTCGGGACGGAGCCGTAGTGCAGCACCGGGAACTTCTCGGTGCGGTACTGGCCGGGCGGGATGCGGTGCGCCACGCCGGCGTCCCGCTCCTTGTTCCCGAACAGGCGCTCGTACAACGCTTCGGCCTCCGGTCGCATGGTCGTCCAAATCGTACCCGGCAAATGCGGTTGGGCGATGACGCC
>DASTIE010000197.1:0-32795 GCA_035717865.1 Candidatus Limnocylindrales bacterium | reverse complement strand
GGCCCGGTCGACCATCTCGCCGACGAGCCACAGGTGATGCTCGACCATCTTCACGAGCAGGTTCATGGTGGTGTCCTCGCTGGTGGCGGGCAGCCGCAGGCCGCCCGGTGGGTGGAAGTGGACGTCGTTCGGTGAGGCGATCTGGATCCGCGTCGGCTGTGCGCGCCAGGTCGACGGTGAGACGCCATACGCCCGCTGGAACGCTCGAGTGAACGCCTCGTTCGAGCCGTAGCCGGCATCGACGGCAACCCTGAGGACGCCGTCCGTTGTCGTCGCCAGCCGGAACGCGGAGCGCTCGAGCAGAACTCGCCTCCGGAAGGCTGCCGGCGGCTCGCCCGCGGTCGCGCTGATCACCCGATCGAAGTGGGAGCGCGACAGGAAGTGCCGGCCCGCCCGCTCCTGCGCGCTCGAGTCGTGGTCGTCGAGATCGGCGGCCAGGTCGTCGATGAACGCCAGGAACGTGTCGGGCTGCGGGTTCATGGACAGATCATCGCGCCGTCGCCCCCGAGCGGCTTGATCGGCGTTGCGCTTCTGGGGAACGCGTCGGCGAGGTCGGGGGATCCGAGGGGTCGCGGCTGGCGTACAGGCCGACAGGCCCGATTGGACCTGCGGTTCCTGGAACAGCGAGGAGCTCGAGATGCAAGAGGCAACGCTTTACGACCGGCTCGGCGGCGTCTTCGCCATCGCTGCCGTTGTCGACCACTTCAGCGACGCGATCATCAGGAACGCGAAGGTCGGGGAGCTGTCGCAGAACCGGCAGCTGCGGGAGTGGTCGACGAAGGACGTCGGCCGTCTCCCGGGGCTGAAGTTCATGCGGACGCTGTGGGTCTGCGCCGTGGCAGGCGGACCCTTCGAGTACTCGCCCACCGTTCGGGGCCACGACCTCCTGGGCCTCGAGGAGGCGCACCGCAGGCTCCGCATCACCCCGGAGGAGTTCGATGAGGTCGCTGCGGAGCTCAAGCGGACCCTGGACGTCTTCGACGTGCCGGAGCGCGAGCAGGGCGAGGTCCTGGGCGCGTTCGCGGCCCACAAGGACGAGGTTACCGAGGGTGCCCTGGCGGCCGCCTGACCGTCGCATGCCGGCCTTCGGATCCCGGATGGTGGCCGCCAGGGCCGAAGCTCAGCCGTAGACCTCGGGGTTCACCGGAGTCGGCAGGCGCTCGCCACGGAGGCCGGCGAGGAGGTTCGCCGCGGCCATCGAGGCCATCTTGCCTCGCGTCGCCCGCGAGGCCGACGCGATGTGCGGCACGACGAGGCAGTTGTCGAGGCCGACCAGCGGGTGGTCGGCGGGCAGGGGCTCGGGGTCGGTGACGTCCAGCGCGGCGGCGGCGATCGTGCCGCTCCTGAGCGCCTCGACCAGCGCCATCGAATCCACCACCGGCCCGCGCGACGTGTTCACCAGCACGGCCGTCGGCTTCATCCAGCCGAGCCGCTCGGCGTTCAGCAGCCCCTTCGTCTCCGGCGACAGCAGCGTATGGAGCGAGACGAAGTCCGCCTCGTGGAGCAGCCCCTCGAGGGTCATGAAGGTCGCGTCGAACTCCGCCTCGACCTGCTTCGGCACCCGCTGGAGGTCGTGGTAGACGATGCGCATGCCGAAGCCCCTCGCCCGCCGCGCCATCGCCTGCCCGATCCGCCCGAACCCCACGATCCCGAGTGTCGCGCCGTGCACGTCGGGACCCATGAGCAGCATCGGGCCCCAGGTCTTCCACTTCCCTTCCCGGACGTAGCGGTCCCCCTCGACGACGCGCCGAGCCGCGGCCATGAGCAGCGCCCAGGCGAGGTCCGCGGTCGTCTCGGTGAGCACGCCGGGCGTGTTGCCGACCGGGATCCCTCGGCGCGTGCAGGCGGCGACGTCGACGTTGTCGAACCCGACCGCGAAGTTCGAGACGACCTTCAGCTGCGGTCCGGCTCGATCCAGCAGCTCGTCATCGACGCGGTCCGTCAGCAGCGTCAGGACCCCGTCACAGCCCTCGATGCCGCGGAGCAGCGCGTCGCGCGACGGCGGCAGGTCGTCCTCCCAGACGGTCGCGTCGGTCGCATCGCGCACGCGCGCGAGGCCCTCTTCCGGGATGACCCGCGAGACGAAGACCTTCGGCCTGGTCACGCGTTGGCGACGAACCGTCGAATGCGCGCGAGTGCCTCGGTGAGATTCTCGCGGGAGTTCGCGTACGAGATCCGGATGTGGGTGTCGCCGATCCCGCCGAACGCGGTCCCCGCCAGGACGCACACGCCCGCCTCGTGCAGCAGCCGGTCCGCGAGCTCGGCGCCGCTCATCCCCGTCTCCGAGACGTCCGGGAAGACGTAGAACGCGCCCTGGGGCTGGAGGCAGTCGAAGCCCGGGATCTCGTTGAGGCCGTCGACTATGAGGTCGCGCCGGGCGTGGAACTCGCGGACCATCGCCTCGACCTCGTCCTGCGGCCCGCGCAGCGCCTCGATCGCGCCCGCCTGGGCGAACGCCGTGACGCCGGAGATCGTGTTGATGATCAGCTGCGAGTAGGCCTTCACCAGCCAGTCGGGCACGATCGCGTAGCCCATCCGCCAGCCGGTCATCGCGTACGTCTTCGAGAAGCCGTCGAGCGTGACCGTCCGTTCGGCCATGCCGTCGAGCGAGGCGATCGACACGTGCTCCGCGCCCTCGTACAGGATCCGGCCGTAGATCTCGTCGGAGAGGACCACGAGATCGTGCCGTTGTGCCAGCTCCGCGATGCGCTCCATGTCCTCGCGGGTGAGGACGCCGCCCGTCGGGTTGGCCGGCGAGTTGATCACGAGCAGCTTCGTGCGCGGAGTCACGAGCGAAGCCAGCTCGTCGATGTCCATCCGGAAGTCGTTGGCCTGGCGAATCGGGATCGGAACAGGCGTGCCGCCGACGAAGCGGGTGATCGACTCGTAGATCGGGTAGCCGGGGTCCGGCACGATGACCTCGTCGCCCGGGTCGACCAGGGCCATGATCGCGTAGACCATCACGCCTTTGCCGCCGACGGTCACGAAGACGTTCTCGGGCTTTGCCGTGAAGCCGCGGCGGGCCGTCGTGTCCTCGGCGATCGCCGCGCGGAGGTCCGGCAGCCCCGCGTACGGCGGGTAGTGGGTCATGCCCGCGTCGAGCGCCCGCTTGGCGGCCTCGCGGACGTTCGCCGGGGTGTCGAAGTCAGGCTCCCCGATCTGGAGGTAGACGATCGACCTGCCCGTCGCCTCGAGGGCGCGCGCCCGCGCGGAGACCTCGAAGGCCGTCTCCGTGCCGATCGAATCCATCCGGGCAGCCGTCTTCATGGCCTACAGCATAGGGTCGCCTAAAATGGCCCGGTGACGCGCTACTACTCCATCGACGAAGCCAACGCGGCCGTCCCCGAGGTCGAGCGGATCCTGATCGCGCTGCGCGACCAGCGCGAGGAGCTCATCAACCTCCGCGATCGCGTGGTTGCCGCCTCGCCGCCGGACGACGAGACCCCGCCGCCCCCCGCGGCGGAGCAGATTCGCCTCCTGCGGCTCGGGATGCAGGGCCTGATCGACCAGATGCAGGCCGGGGTGGCCCGCCTCGTGGAGCTGGACGTCACGCTCCGCGACATCGCCACCGGGCTCATCGACTTCCCGGCCCTGGTCACGGGCCGGCCGGTCTGGCTGTGCTTCCGGCTCGGCGAGAGCGCGGTGGAGCACTGGCACCCGCACGATGAGGGCTTCGATTCGCGGCGCCCGCTCGCCGAGCTCCCGACCGGCCTGGGTCGCTCGTCCGGCACACCGGCAGCCTGAGCCGCGGCGGGTCGTGCTGGTCGGGCCTGCCAAAGCAGGCCGAATGGCACGGTCCCCGCGCCCGCGGTTCACGATATTCGTATGAGGTGCACTACCGCAGTAGCTGAGGTCCCTTGATGCGCTCCAGGCGTTCCGTCTTCACCCTCGTCGCCCTCCTCGCCATCGTCGCGGGCGCCTGCACCCCGGCCGCGGCGAAGCCCGGGTGGACATACAGCCCGGGAGACGGTGGCGATGGCGCCGCCGCCTCGCCGAGCGCGTCTGGCGGGACGACCGGCAACGGCGAGATCGCCGGCACGCTCGACCTCGATGCCGTCGACATCGCCTTCAAGCCCTCGCAGCTCGAGGTCGAGGCCGCGGGTCGCTACAAGGTCAACCTGCACAACACCGGGGCGATCGCCCACGACATCACGTTCCCCGATGGCACCGCCGCGACCGCACAGCCGGGCGAGACGGCGACCGTCGAGGTCGACGTCCCGGCCGCCGGGATCAGCTTCATCTGCTCCGTGCCCGGGCACAAGGAAGCCGGCATGGAGGGGCTGATCAACATCAAAGGTTCCACGGGTGAGGGCAACGGCAATGGCCACGGCGGACCCGCGCCGGAGACGGACGTCCAGCCCGATCCCAACGCTCCTGCCTACACGCTGTTCGACCCCAGGGCGCCCGCGCTGCTCAAGGGTGCGACGCATGACATCGAGCTCGTCATGGAGGAGAAGCCCATGACGGTCGCGCCGGGCTTCGTCCAGCAGGTCTGGACCTTCGGCGGCACCGTGCCGGGCCCGGTCATCCGGGTGAAGGTCGGCGACACGATCCGCGTCACGCTGAAGAACCCTGCCGAGGCGACGGTCTCGCACTCGATCGACTTCCACTCCAGCCAGGTCGCGTGGAACGACGAGATGCGTTCCATCGCTCCGGGTGAGGAACTCGTCTACGAGTGGACCGCCGAGTACGCCGGCGTCTGGATGTACCACTGCGGCACGGCGCCGACGCTCCACCACATCGCCAACGGCATGTACGGCATGGTCATCGTCGAGCCGCGCGAGGGGCTGCCGCCCGTCGACGCGGAGTTCGCGATGGTCCAGAGCGAGTGGTACCTCGGCCCGCAGCGCCAGCCGGTGTCGCTCACCAAGGCCGCGGCGGCCGCCCCGGCGCCCGACTTCGTTGTCTTCAACGGCGTCGCGAACCAGTACGCCGAAAACCCGATCCAGGTCGGGACCGGCGACCGCGTCCGGGTGTTCGTGCTCAATGCCGGCCCGTCGGTCGACAGCTCGTTCCACGTCGTGGGCACGATCTTCTCCAGCGTCACCAAGGAGGGGATCCACCTCGTGCCGGGCAACGAGGGCAGCTGGGGCTCCCAGGCGGTCGACCTGTCGCCCGCCCAAGGCGCGATCGTGGAGATGGTGATGCCCGAGGACGGGCAATACCCCATGGTCACCCACGCCTTCAACTTCGTCGGCCGCGGCGCGCTGGGCCTGTTCCAGGCCGGCGACGGCGACCCGACGAACTAGGCCGTCTGACGAGCGCTCGCCCCTCCACCGACGGGCGACGCGCGTTCCTTCGATGAGCCTGCTGCAGACGGGCGGACCACCGCTGCGACGTGCGTCGCTGAACGTCATCGAGACCGAGCCGCAGCGGCGCGGGCCGGACCGCTCGGTCGACCGGCGACTGACCTTCGCGGGGCTCGTGGTCGCAGCGCTGTTCCTCGTCGTGGCCGCGTTGTCCGTTGCGCTGCCGCCGGGGGTCCGCCTGGGCTGGTGGCTGCCGGTCCATCTCGCGCTGGCGGGGGGCGCCGCGACCGCCATCGCGGCGATGCTCCCGTTCTTCGTGGCCGCGCTCGTCGTGGCGCCTCCGGCCCCGGCGTGGCTCCACGGCGGGGCCATCGCGCTGGTCGCCTCCGGCGCGGCGCTCGCGGCCGTCGGCCGTGCATCCGACGCGGCGGTCCCGAACCTCGTGCCGGCCCTCGGCGCGGTGGCGTTCGTTGCCGGCGCCGCGGGCGTGGCCGGGTCTGCCCTGTGGCCGCTGCGGCGGGCGACTGGCCCGCGCCGGCCCGTCACTGAGGCGGCCTACCTCGCGGGTCTGGCATGCGTCATGGCCGGGGTGACGATCGGCGGGCTGTACCTCGCGGGCGAACCGGCCGTCGTGGAGGCGTGGGCGCGGCTGCGCGTGGCCCATGCGTGGCTCAACGCGTTCGGATTCCTCGGGCTGGTGATCGGCGGGACGCTGATCCACTTCGCGCCCACGGTGGCGGGGGCACGGATCCGGTCGCGGACGAGCGGCCGGGTTGCGGTGGCGGCGCTCGGGGCGGGCGCGGTGGCCGGCGCCGGCGGCTACACCGTGGACAGCGGCGGCCTCGTGCAGGCGGGCGCCGCGCTGCTGGTCGGTGGCGCGGCGGCGCTCACGTGGCACGGCCTGCGGGTCCAGCGAGACGCCGTCGGGTGGAGCTCGGAGCACGATTGGCACCGCCTCGCCTCATGGTCGTTCCTTGCCGCGCCCGCGTGGCTGCTCGTCGCCGCCGCGGTCATCGCCTTGCGCGTCGCCGGCGCCGGTGCCGGTGGCGAGGGCTGGCGCCTCACCGACGTCGCTGGGCCGCTCATCGCGGGCTTCGCGATCCAGGTCCTGGTCGGCGCGATGACGAACCTCGTGCCGGCGGTCGGCGCGAGCGGGCACGCGGAGCGAGCGATCGCGCGGCGC
The DNA here is from genome assembly GCA_035717865.1 of Candidatus Limnocylindrales bacterium. GTDB lineage: Bacteria > Chloroflexota > Limnocylindria > Limnocylindrales > CSP1-4 > UBA5189. The sequence goes on along the minus strand of DASTIE010000197.1, from coordinate 26,363 downwards.
GCGCTGGGGCGTCTCGGGACCGCGAGGGTCGTCGCGTGGAACCTCGGCACCGCCGCCCTCTCCGTCGGGCTGCTCGGCGACGCGCCGATCTTCGCCACGCTCGCGACGCTCGGCCTCGTGACGCTCGGCATCGCGGCGGCGGCGGCCGCCGGCGCTCTCGGGTCAGCGATCCTGCGTCGCTAGGCTCGGCGCGCCCCGCGCCCAGACCACGAGCGCGATCCCGAACCGCGCGGCGAGCGACAGGCCGTAGCTCGTGCACCAGATGCACACCGCGCCGATGACGAACACCTGCAGGTACAGGAAGTAGACCTCGAAGATCACGCCGGCGAGCGAGAGCCCGTAATGCGCCAGCAGGAGCGCATACAGGTCGGTCCGCCACCACGCGAGCGCCAGCGTCAGCAGCACCAGCGACAGCGCGACCCCGAACACCGCGACGGGAATGCCCGCGATGCGGCTGTACTCGCTCCGCGCGACCTCCTCGCAGCCCTTGATGACGCCGCACGCCGGCACGCCGCCCTGGAGCTCGACGATCGACAGGTAGGCCGCGATGGCCAGGCCGATGACGTCGAGGACGGCCAGGATGATGGCGGGGTGGACCCCCGCGATCGGTCGAACGGACGACCGCCGCATCACGACGGCGCGACCGGGGAGGCTCCGGGCGTGGCTCCGGGCGTGGCGGCCCCGAAGGCCTCCCGGATCGCCGCGGCCAGCGTCGCGTACTCCGGGACGCCCACGATCGACCGCCCGTTGACCACGATCGTCGGCGTCGAATGCACACCCGCGGCCAGGGCGGCGCTCGTGGACGTCCTGACTGCCTGTCGGACGTCGTCACGCTGCAGGCAGGAATCGAACGCCCCACGGTCCAGCATCGCCTGGTCGGCGACGCGCCCGATGAATGCCGCGTCGTGGTCACCGCGGTTCTCGCGGCCCTGGTTCCAGAACACGAGGTCGTGGAACTGCCAGTAGCGGCCCTGCTCTGCGGCACACGCGGCACCGACCGCGAGCTCCAGCGACTCATCGGGCGAGCCCCGGCCGAGGAAGGCGATGTCGCGGGCCTCGATCCGGGCGATCTCCGGGCGCACGAACTCGTCCGTCAGCTGCTGGAGCTGCGTGGTGGCGAACAGCCGGCAGGCCGGGCACTGGAAGTCGGCGTACACCTCGATCACGACCGGCGCCGCCGCGGACCCGAGGACGTCGCCGGTGGCGAGCCCGGCCTCGTAGCTCGTGGGCGGGATTCGCAGCTCCTCGGCGGCCGTGTCGTTCCCGGGCAGCGCCAGGGCGACGATCGCCGCGCCGACGATCACGGCCGCCGTGGAGACGATGAACACGGGCGAGCGCCACGCGGGCCGATTGGCCCGGGCACGATTGCGGACCTTGGGAGCGCGTTCCGCGCGAGCCGCGGCGCGTCGCTCGCGGCGGCGCTGGGCGGGAGCTGGTGCAGATCGGGACACGAGCCACCTCGATGCGTTGCAGGACACGACCACCCCGCGGGTCGCGCCCTCACGATGACGGCAGCCGGGTCGCGCCCCCGAGGGCCGAAGCGCCCGACCGTGCCGGGACGTTCGGCCCGTCCGCGCCGCCGCACCCACAACGACGCGCGGGCGTGCCCCCGTCCTCCCGTACGATGCTGCGATGGCGGACAAGCCACAAACCTTGACCCAGGGTGGCCGGGCGAAGGCCTTTCGCCCGCTGCCTGCCGCCACCCGTCGCGAGGCGCTCGAGGCCGGGCTGGCGGCCTACGCGCGCGGTGACTGCTTCCTGGCCCACGAGCTGCTGGAGCCCGCGTGGATGGGCGCCCACGATCTCGCGGAGCGGGAGCTGCTCCAGGGCCTGATCAAGCTCAGCGCGGCCTTCGTCCACGCCGCGCGCGGGAACCCGCTCGGGGTGGAGAAGAACCTGCGCGGCGCCGCGGCGCGCATCGCGGCAGGCGCGGACGCGGGGCCGGAGCTCGGGATCGAGGTTCCGCCCCTGCTGGCGGAGGTGAAGCGCCGCCTCGCGCAGGCGATCCGGGTTTCCGACGGGCCGATCCCGATCGGACGGACCGGCAGGAGCGCGGCCTAGCCGGCCGGTTCCGCCTCCCGCGGCGGTCGCGCTTCGCGGCGGGCTCGCCGGCGGTCCCACCAGCCGCGGATCGACTCGCGGTGGTTGAAGGCCCAGCCGATGGCGACGAGGATCACGAAGTTGCCGGTCCCGACGCCGGCGGCGGCGAGGTAGCCGAGCTGCTGCCCGATCTCTCCACCGATCTGGAGTCCCGGCACGACGAGCCCCACGAGGCCGAGCCGGAAGAACGGCTCCTCCGGGGCCAGGCTCGCGCGAACGGTGCTGGTGACGGGGCCGCCGGCCGCTTCCCCGCCGATGAGGAAGACCGTCGAGCCGCTGACGACCGGGGCCGTGTGCGCGATGCCATCGGGCAGGTCCGTCGCATCCAGGTGATGCCATCCGCCCGGCAGGTTGCCGTTGGCGTCCGGCAGGGCCCAGTACAGCTCACGCTTGGGCGAGGTGCCGTCGGAGCCGCCCACGAGGTACAGCGCGCCGTTGGCCGCGAACCCGGCGCCGCCGGTGCGCGCTGCCGGCAGGTTGAGCGAGTCGTCGACCGTCCACTTCACGACGCCTTCCGGCACGTCGCCGCTCGCGGCCGGGGTCGGCGCGGGTGCGCCGGCGGTCGCGGCCGAAGATGGCTGCCCCGGCGCCGCGCTGCCGGTGGCCGTGGAGACCGCGCCGTAGTCCGCGCGCTGGACGCCGCCGACCGGGCCGCTGGCATCGGTGCCGCCGTAGACCCACAGGAACGTCCCCTCGAGCGCGATCGCCGCGTCTGCGACGGGGTAGGCGAGGCTCGGCTGCTCCTCGAATGCCTGCAGGATGCCCTTGGCGTCGATGGTCGACTTCCAGACGGTCGAGGTTGGCTGGCCGTCCGGCCCGCGGCCGCCGGCGACCACGATGCCGTCCGTGACCGCCACGACGGCTGCGCCGGAGCGTGGCTCAGGCAGCGTCAGGTCCTGCCCGTCCGTGACCTGCACCGGCGCCCACGTCCCGAGCGCGCTGGTATCGGGATCCAGCCCGATCGACCAGACCGTGTCGGTCGCGGAACCGTCCGGCCCAAGGCCGCCGACGAGGTAGGCCGTCCCGCTGAGGGTGGTGATGGACGCGTCCACGCGGCTCTCCGGGAGCGCGGGTCCCTCCGTCCAAGGCGTGAAGTTGCCGGAATCGATCTGCGCGAGGTAGGTGGTCGCGGTCGCCGTCGACCCGTCCGTGCCACCGATCACCAGCAGGTTCTTGCCGAGCTGCGCCGCAGCGGCGTCGGTACGCGCCTGCGGCAGGGCGGCCTCCTGCGGCGAGGGCTGCCACGGAACCATGCCGCCGACCGGGACGGGGCAGGGCATCGCCGCGCCGTTCTCCGGCGGGCAGAGGTTCACCGGCGACCAGCCGAGAATGCCGAGCTCGATGGTCCGCGAGACCACGAAGTAGTACGCCCGGTCCGGGATGTACCCGAGGGCCATGATGATCACGAGCAGCCAGAAGAAGGCCTTCGTGAAGGCCCAGCCCCACCCGTCGCTGTCGAAGAGCCCGAACAGCGAGCGCCGATGGACCGCTCGACCCGCGGGGAGCGCCTTGGCCATCGCTACTCGACCGTCAGGGTCCCGGTCATGGCCGGGATCGGGTGGACCGAGCAGATGAAGGTGTACGTACCGGCGGCCAGGGGCTTGTAGACGTATGTCGCGGTGCCGGGGCCGGTGACCGTCGGCTGGTCGTCGAGCACCGCGCCGGAGCTGTCGCGAAGGTCGACGTCGTGCATCTGCCCAGCATCCTGGTTGTCGAACACGATCGAGAATGCGGTGTCCGCCGCGACCGAGAGCTCGTGCTTGTCGTACTCGAGCACGCCTGCCGTGCTCAGCTCGAGCTGCGGCGCGTTGGGGTCGATCGATGCGGCCGGCGGCGGCGTACCGCCCGGGGCGCCGCTGTGGCAATCCGGCACCGGCGTGGCGTCGGGCTCCGGCTTGAAGGTCTCGTCCCGCCAGCCCTTGAACGTCTCGATCTTGCCGTCGGCGCCGACGATCGGCTCGTTCAGCTCGGGGTCGCGCTTGTCGTACTCCCCCGTGCTGGGCGCCCGGATGAAGGCGATCAGGTCCTCGATCTGGACGTAGTTGAGCGGTCCACCGTTCGTGTCCGCCCACACGGGCATGAGGCTCTTGGGATTGCCGCAGACGTATCGACCGCCGACCTCGAGGACGTTCTTGATGTACTGCTCGCTCAGGTGGGCGAAGAGCTTCATCTGGTCGTTCAGCACGGGCCCGATCCCGCCCTCGCCGTTCGCGCCGTGGCAGCGCGCGCAGTTGGCCTGGTAGAGGTTGTAACCGCGCTCGATCGCCGTGACCTGCTGCAGCTGGTCCTGCGCCTCGAGCCGCGGCGTGGTGTTGATGATCGGCACGCCGAGCTCGTAGAAGTAGTACACGAGCACGAACAGCGCGACGACCACGAGCCCCAGGAACGCGACCCACCGCGCGTCGCCGGACTGGCGGACGATCTTGGCGGCGCGCTCCGCGGTCAGCCCGGCGATCGCCCGGGTCTGGCGCGACGAGGTGAAGCGCTCGACCGGCCGGCTCGGCAGCGTCTCGTCGTCGGACGGGCGGCGCGCGGGCAGCGGCCGCTCCGGCCGGCCGCCGGAGAAGTCGCTGGGCGGCGGATCGCCGGTCTGGTCGGTCATCAGATGCAGCCGACGGGACTCTTCGGCGGGATGATCCCGGGCTGGCCGACGGCCACCGGGAGCGGGCCGAGCGTGATCTTCGAGGTGTCGATCGTCAGCTTGCCATCGCCGTCGACCTTGATCGAGAAGCGATCCATGCTCCGCGGGGCCGGCCCGTATTGCGCCCCCTGGGCCTTGATGCCGAGGCGGTCGTAGCGCGAGCCGTGGCAGGGGCACTCCAGCCAGAAGTTCTTGAGGCAGGGATTGGGCTTGCAGCCGAGGTGCGGGCAGCGCTGGTACAGCGCGCGCACGTTCAGCGCGGTGCCGTCGCCCTCGACGTCCTCGCCGGCGACGAACTCCTGGCGCGAGGTGTCGACGAGCATCACGTAGGCCCGAGCCTGCTGGTAGTAGGCAGGGAAGCCCTGGGCCACCGGCAGGGACGAGTTTGCGGCCTTGATGTCGTCGAGCGTCCCGATCTCGATCTCGCCCCCGAAGCCACCGCGGGAGTTGGGCCACAGGAAGCCGATCGAGCCCGCGGCCACCTCCGTGATCCAGAGGAGGGCCGCGCCACCGATGGAGCGGCGCAGCAGCGTGCGCCGCGAGATGCCCTGGACGGGATCCTGGCGCAGCGAACGCAGGGCCTGGGGCGTGAGGGCCTGGGGCTTGTCGGCGGGCGCGAGGTGGTAGTTGCTCATCGGTTGCTCATCGCTTGTTCCAACGGTCGGGTCTCGGTCATCACAGGGAGAAGTGGAGGCCGTTCGTGAAGTTGTCGAAGAACGGCAGGTACGGCGTCACGAGCGAGTAGCCGGGACCCCGGAAGAAGACCCCGACGAAGGTGACCATGAGGCCGAGGCCGCACAGGAGCGTGAACAGCACGACGGCGGTCTTGCGCTCCGCCGGCCGCTTGGCCTCGATGTCCCCGCGGTCGATGAACGGCAGCACGATCGCGCCCAGCAGGATGTACAGGAACGGCACGAGGACGCCGGAGATCACGGGGTGAAAGTAGGCGAGGAGCTCCTGGAGCCCCAGGAGGTACCACGGGGCCTTCGCGACGGGCGGCGTCACGTTGCCGTTCGCCAGCTCCTCGAGGGGCGCGTTGATGAACAGCCCCATCAGCAGCAGGAAGATGCTGATCACGATCGCGGCCAGGAACTCGATCGAGAGCAGGTGCGGCCACGTCATGACCGTGTCGTCGGGCTCCTTCTGGACCCGGACGACGGCGTCCTGCTTGACCATCGCGAGCAGCCGGTACGGGCGCGCCGACATCGGCACGCGCTGCTTGTCGATCTCCGTCCTCCGCGTCGGGTCGACGGGCAGGACGACGCGCGACTCCGGCTTCGTCTCGGTCGGTCGGTCAGCCATCTCGATGACCAGCAGTTGGGTCCGCCAGGAGTGCCGAGCCGAAGGCGCCGATCGAGGACCGGAGCGAGCGCACCCCAAGGTGCGTGAGCGAGGACCGCAGACGGCAACGCACGGATCGGCGTCTCATAGCGGACCGCTGATCCCGCCGTCTTTGCGAATCCGCCAGAAGTGGACGGCCAGGAAGATCGCGGTCACGAGGGGCAGCAGCATGATGTGGAGCACGTAGAAGCGGAGCAGCGTGTTCTGGCCGACCTCGAAGCCGCCGAAGATCAGCGCCTGGATCGGCGTGTTGATCACCGGCGTGTAGGAAGCCATGTTCAGGCCGATGGTGATGGCCCAGTAGCTGATCTGGTCCCACGGGAGCAGGTAGCCGGTGAACGACAGCCCGATCGTCATGAGCAGCAGGATCACGCCCACGACCCAGTTGAACTCGCGCGGGGGCTTGTAGGCGCCGTGGTAGAAGACCCGCATCATGTGCAGGAAGACGAAGAAGACCATCAGGTGGGCGCCCCAGCGATGGACGTTCCGCGTGAGCAGGCCGAAGGCCACGCTGGCCTGGATGTTCAGGATGTCCGTGTAGGCGTTCGTGGTCGACGGGATGTAGAAGAACATCAGGTACACGCCCGTCACGGTCAGGACCAGGAACAGGAAGAACGACAGCCCGCCGAGGCAGAACGTGTAGGCGAACTTGACCGCATGCTGCCGGACCCGCACCGGATGCAGGTGCAGGAACACGTTGTTCATGACCGCGTAGGCGCGCGATCGCTCGTCCGTGGGGTAGGGGTTGCGGAACAGCGACCGCCAGGCGGGACTCCGGCGGATGGCCTGATCCACCCGCTCCAGGAAGCTCAACGGGCCATTCCTCCTGCGACGCCGGTCGTCCCGGCCAGCTGCGCGTCGCGGTACGACTCCTTGTAGAGCCGCCCGTCAGTGGAGATCTCCTGCAGCTCGAACCGCTCCATCGTAATGGCGTCGAACGGGCAACGCTTGACGCAGAGAGCGCAGCGAATGCAGCGCTCCTCGTCCAGGACCATCGCGGCGCCGTCCTGCCAGCCGTAGGCCTCGTCGAGCTCCGTCAGGAGGCCCTCGGACTTCATCTGGTTGATGTCGATCATGTGAATGACGCCCTCGGGGCAGACATCCGCGCAGGCGCCGCAGAGGACGCAGCGGAAGGGGTCGAACCAGATGTTGAAGTTGCACATCAGGCAGCGGGTCGACTCGGCGACCGCGCCGGTGGCGTCGTAGCCCTGCTCGACCTGGGTCGTGAAGTTCACGTCCGGGTCCGTCGACGGCATCCGGTCCACGAGCGGCGTCATCGGGATGTGCTGGCGCGGCAGGACGTCGTAGAACTCGGGCATCTCGAAGACCCACGAGCTCGTCATCTTGACGTTCGCGGCGACCGTGACGTCCGTCCGCCCGGCGAGGTATCGATCGATCGCGTAGGCGCACTTCTTGCCGTGGCCCGCCGCCTCGATCAGCGTGGTCGGGCCCGTCACGAAGTCGCCGCACGCGAAGACGCCCCGGACGTTCGTCGCGTACGTCGCGGGATCGACCTTCACCCGGCCGCGGTTGACCTCGAAGTCCGACTCCACCGGGAGGAACGTCAGGTCCGCGGCCTGCGAGACGGCCGGGATGACCGTGTCGGCCTTGATCACGAACTCCGAGCCGGGGATCGGCACGGGCGAGCGGCGGCCGGAGGCATCGGGCTCGCCGAGCTTGTTCCGGATGAACTTGACGCCCGTGACCTTGCCGTTCTCGCCGAGGACCTCGACCGGGCTGGCGAGGAACTCCATGCGGACGCCCTCGCGCTCCGTCTCGCCGAGCTCCTCCTCGTCCACGACCAGCTCGGACCGCGTCCGGCGGTAGACGATGGCGACGTTCTCGGCGCCGTGCCGGAGCGAGGTCCGGGAGCAGTCCATCGCGGTGTAGCCGCCGCCGATGACGACCACGTCCTTCCCGACCTCGATCGGCTCGCCGAGGTTCGCCTTCTTCATGAAGTCGACGCCGTACTGCACGCCCTCGAGCTCGGCACCCGGGACGTCGAGCGCGACCGCGTTCATCGCGCCCGCGGTGATGGCGACCGCGTCGTGGGTCCGCTGCAGCTCGTCGAAGGCGACGTCGACGCCGATGTTGCTGTTGTAGTGGAACGTGACCCCGAGGCGTTCCACCAGGCGGACGTCCATCTCGATCGCCTCGCGCGGGAGGCGGAACGCCGGGACGCCGATGAGCATCGTGCCGCCGGCGTACGGCAGGGAGTCGTAGACGTCGACCCCGTAGCCCTTCATCGCCAGCTCGCGCGCGACGGAGATGCCCGCGGGGCCCGCGCCGACCACAGCGACCGTCTCGTTGCGGCGCTCGATGTGGGGCATGACGTCGGGGATGCCGGAGGCCTCGTGCCACTCCACGAGAAAGCGCTTCATGGCCCGGATCGCGAGCGGACGGTCGATGTCGCCGCGGCGACAGGCCCGCTCACACGGGGCGGAGCAGACGTAGGAGCACATCGCGGCCACGGGGTTGGGCTCGCGGGAGAGGATGTAGCCCTCCTCGAACCGGCCCTCGGCGGCGAGGTTGAGGTAGCCGCGGCAGTTCGTCCCGACCGGGCATGCCTCCTGGCACTCGATGTTGCACTGGAGCCAGGATGCGTCGACCGGCTGGACGAGGAACTCCTGGCGGACGTCGAGGGTCAAGGCGAGGCTGAACCTCTCTTCGCGGTGGACGGCCCGATCAATCTAGCATCCAGGCCCTTCACACGCTCGGCAGGCCGCATTTCGAGCACGCGCCGCCGAGTTGACGCGCCGGATTCGCGCAGCTACGCTCGGCCCCGGCGACGGCGCCCCGGGAGGCGCTGGACAGCGAGGACCCTCACCCCGCGTGACCGCGAGCGAGCTGGCCTTCATGGCCCTGGGTCTCCTCCTCGGAGCCGCGACGGGGGTGGCCCTCGTCCTCTTCGTGGGGACCCGCCTGCCACGGCGCGAGATCCGGGTCACCGTGACCCGCGACGCGCTGCCCCGCCGATCAGAGACGCTGTCCCAGGACGCCTTCGTGACCCGGCCCGCGGAACCTGCACGGGGGGGTCCGGGCGACCGCCGATCGGCCGACCGGAGCGCCGGCGATCGACGGCCCGCCGCGCCCGAGCCGGCAGCCGCGACGGACGTCGGGGCGGCCCTGGCGCTGGCCATCGGCGAAACCTCCGACCGCTCCTCGGATCGAACGATCGTTCCAATCGGCCCGGGCAAGCCGGCGGCTGCTCCGGGCGACACGCCGGCGCCAGCGCCCGGCGGCGCGCCGTCCAGGCCCGAAGCCGCGCCAGCGGCGCCCCGCGAGCCGCTCTTCCCGTCGCGCCCGTCGCCGCACGAGCGGCCGCGCCTGCCGCTCACCACGACCGTGCCGATCGGCAGCGCGACGGCGACTGCGGCGATCGCCATCGAGGAGGACGCGGAGCGTGAGCTGGAGCAGGCCCGCCACCGGCGCGCCTGGAGGACGCCGCTCGAACGGATCCTGCGAGGCGAGCATCGCGCCATGGCCGAGGTCCTGGACACCCTCGCCGGCACGGACGGCCGGCGGCGCCGCGAGTGGGAGCTGCTGCTCGGCAACCTCGTCGAGTCGATGGACGAGATGGCGGTCCGCGAGGCGGTGATCGACTTCCCGATGGGCACCGCGTTCTGGGACAGCTTCACCGTGGAGCAGTGCCGTCGTGTCCTGGGCGCGCTTGCCTCGATGGGCTACGCCTACGACGGCCACGACGGCTGGCTGGACAACCGCATCCCGGCGTATCGCGACCTCTCGCAGGCCCTCGCCGACGTCGGCCTAGAACCGCGGCGGATCCGCGCCTGGCCGAATGCGGCCCAGATCGCGAGCCTGCTCGTCGGCGCGCGGCCGGCCCCGGAGGAGCTCCTCGCGGCTGCCGGGCCCGCCTATGCCGCCGAGGACATGCGCGAGCTGCTCATCGAGCGGGCGGACGAGCTCGCCGACCTGTGGCTCGCCTGGGAGGCGGTCAAGCCGGTCCTCCTGGGCGGGCCACCACCGGCGCCACCGCTGCCCGCGGCCGTCGCGCCTGCCGCGCCGGGAGCGGCCGCTGCGGACGCCTCGCCCCCGAGCTGGGGCGGCTAGGCCTCGACCTTCGCGGCCTGCTCGGCCGCTTCGGCGGGCTCCGGGGTCTCGTCGTCGTCGATGACCACGTGGAAGAAGCCGTCGGCGTTCGCCACGCCGACCTCCTTGCCCTGCACCGCGGACCACTCCCCGATCCACCGCTCGACCTCGGTGAAGTCCTGGATCTGGCTGGCGTGGCAGCGCAGCGCGGCGAGCTTCCGGTCGACCGTCGAGGAGATGTCCACGTAGGCATTCGCGCGGTGCGTCCAGAAGAGGTAGAGGCGGCGGACGACGTGCTTCCCCAGCCCGCCCTTCGCCAGCGCGGGGAAGGCCATCGGGTTGCGCGCCGCCGGGTAGACCGCGTCGACCGCGGCCCAGCCCGCAGCGCGGTGGTCCGTGTGGTTGACCCCGGCGCCGCGAGGGAACGTGTTCTCCGGGTCCGTGGCGAGGACCGCGTCCGGCTTGAAGGTCCGGATCTCACGAACGAGGTGCTCCCGCAGGATGAGGTCGTTCACGAGGGCGCCGTCGGGCATGTGCAGGAACGTCACGCCCCTGTAACCCACGACGTCCGCCGCGGCGCGCTGCTCCCGCTCGCGGATGGCCGCGAGCTCGAGCGGGTCCATGTCCGGGTCCTCGCCGCCCTGGTCGCCGCTGGTGCAGCAGACGAGCCAACCCTCTGAGCCCTGGTCGATCCAGCGCGCGGCGGTCGCGGCCGGCCCGAAGTCGGCGTCGTCGGGGTGCGCCGCGATCACCATGAACCGCGCCGGTCGCCACTCGTGGGGCGTCTGTGCGGTTGCCTCGGGGAGTTGCTGCTCGGTCATCCCGCGGCGCGCGCCGCGCGCTCCTCGCCGAGCGCCTGCAGGACCTCGGCGGCGTGGCCGTCTGCCTTGACCTTGGGCCAGGTGCGGGCGATTCGACCGTCCGGGTCGATCAGGAACGTGGAGCGGATGATGCCCATGTAGGTCCGGCCCATCGCCGTCTTCTCGCCCCACGCGCCGTAGCGGTCGATGACCTCGCGCTGCGGGTCCGTGAGCAGCACGAACGGCAGGTCGAACTTCTCGCGGAACCGCTGGTGGCTTGCCGCGGAGTCCTTGCTCACGCCCCAGACGTCGGCGTCCGTCGCCGCGTAGTCCAGATTGAGATCGCGAAACTGGCAGGCCTCGGTGTTGCAGCCCGGCGTGTCGTCCTTCGGGTAGAAGTACAGGACGGTCCAGCGTCCGCGCTGCTCGGCCAGGTCATGGACCCTGCCCGTCTCGTCCGCGAGGATGACGGGTGGAGCCTCCTGGCCGACTGCTGGGACAGCGGTCTCGGCGGTCATCGATCGACTGTAACAGGGGTCTCGATCACGAGGACCCGGCCGCTCCCGAGCGTGACGCGCGCCGTCGGCGCCGTCCGGACGTTCGAGACGCCACGCGTCCGTCCGAGCAGCAGCGGCTCGTCCCGAAGCGGGTACTGGAGACCCTCGGTCCGCACGCCCTCGGCGGTGGCGCCGACCGGGAGCAGCGACACGATGTCGCCCAGCCGCCCGAGCAGCTCGACGGTCGCCGGGCCATCGATCGCCGCGAGGAGCGTGATCCTCGCGGCGTGCTCATCGAACAGGACCAGCGGCCTCTCGGCCAGGGCCGGGTGCAGCAAGAGCCCGAGGTTGGCGAGGCCGTGATCAAGCCGCGACCCGCCGAGCCCGCCCAGGAGGATCAGCCCCTCGGCGCCCGCATCGATGGCCGCCTGGAGCGCCAGCTCGGCGTCGGCGGCGTCCTTCTCGGCCGGCACCCGATCCACGCGGACGCCGCTCGCTGCCAGCGCGGCGAGATCGCCGGCATCGATGGAGTCGCCGTCGCCGACCCACCGATCGATCGCGAGGCCGAGCGCGAGCGCGTGACTCGCCCCGCCGTCCGCCGCGACAACCAGCGAGACGCCGTCGTCCCAGCCGGGCCAGGCCGCGTCCATCGTCGATCGACCGGCGACCGTGCCGTCCGCGAGAACGATCGCGCGCCTCCCGTCAGGCGGCATCGCGCGCCGCCCGTCAGGCGGCATCGCTCGCCGCCGTGGCATCGCCGCGTGGGGCGCCCGCGCCGCCCAACAGCTCGTCGACGAATTCGGCGACGCGCGCGTAGACGGCCGTGGCGCCTGCCTCCAGCATCGCCTCGCGGCCGGCGACGGCGGACTCGATGCCGATCCCGATCGCGCCCACGGCCCGGGCCATCCGCATGTCGTCCGGCACGTCGCCGACGTACCGCGCCGTGGCCACGCGCTCCGCCCGGTCGAGCTCGCGCAGGACTCGCAGGAGCGGCGCTGGATGCGGCTTCGCGGCGATGTCGTCGGTGCCGAAGACGCGTGCCGGAATGAGATGGGAGATCCCGAATCGTTCGAGCTGGCCGCCGACGACGTCGCGGTCTCCCGCCGTGACCAGCCCGAGAACGAACCCGGCGTCCGCCAGGCGCTCCAGCGATTCCCGCACGCGCGGCAGCAGCCCGGCCTCCGCCGCGTCCGCGTACAGCGCCAGCCAGCGGCGACCCGCCTCCTCGAGGGCGTGATCCGGGACCCCGAGGCGCTGGTACATCAGGCGCCAGTCGGGGACGTAGGCCGCCCGGTAGCGGGCGTCGTCGAACGGCAGCCCGAGCTCCTCGAGGACCTGCCGGTTCGCCTCGTAGATCGCCGGCAGCGAGTCGCACAGCGTGCCGTCCCAGTCGAACACGATGGCGTCCATCGAGGCCGATCGTAGCCGCCCCCGATCCTCTATCCTCGCCGCCGTGCCGACCGCTCTCGAGCACCCCGCCGTGCAGCGGGTGCTGGACGTCGCCGCCAGGAAGGGCGTGACCCTCGAGGTCACCGCATTCCCGGAGACCACCCACACCGCGGGCGACGCGGCGCGCGTCGTCGGCGCCGAGATCGCCCAGATCGTCAAGTCGCTGGTGTTCGTGGTGGCGACGGATGAGGGCGAGGTCGAGCCGATCGTATGCCTCGTCTCCGGCGCGGACCGCGTGGACCTGGAGCGGCTCGCCGCGGTCGTCGGCCGACGGGACGTGCGTCGCGCGACCGCGCGCGAGGCGCACGACCTGACCGGGTTCACGATCGGCGGCATCCCGCCGTTCGGCCACGACCGCCGGACGCGGGTGATCATGGATCCGGCCCTGGGCCGCTACGAGACCGTGTGGGCCGCCGCGGGGCTGCCGACCGCCGTGTTCCCCGTCGCGCCCGCAATCCTGCGGATGCTCGCCGACGCGCACGTCGCCCCCATCGCCGAGGAGCCTCCGGCCCAGCAGGCGTCATAGTGGCTGCCCAGCCGCACGACGCCACCGTCGCGTACCCCGGCGGCCTTCGGGCTCGCTGGCGCTGGGGTGGCACGGGCCAGGCGCGCGAGGTCTTCGCCCTGTCCGAGGCGGGCGGCAGCCTGGTCGATTTGGGCACGGAGGTGTCCGAGGCCCCGGACGAGCTGTGCCGCGCCGAGCTGCGGGTCGACGGCCCGGCCGGCGCCTGGTCCGTCCGGCTCGCCTCGGCGATCAGCGACGAGCCCTCCGCCCAGCTCTGGGACACGGCGGGCCAGCTGGTGGTCAAGTACGGGTTCCACACGTTCGGGCTGGACGCGAGAAGCGGGGCACGCCAGTGGGGCCACCGATCGGCGACCCCGATCCTGGCGGTGTTCGCCTCGTCGCGGCTTCGGCACGTGCTCGTCCAGGCCGAGCTTGAGACGTTCGCCATCGAGGCCGATGGGACCGTTGCCTGGCGCATCGCCCACTCCGACGTGGTCACCGAGGCGTCGATGGTCGGCGGCCGGCTGGTCCTGGCCGGCTACGGCGGGGGCGTCAACGCCATCGATCCCGCGACGGGTCGCGCCGCCGGCTGAGGCCGCTGTGGACGGAGCGTGGACAAGCCGGCCAGCCGGGCCGATTCTCGTGGACAGGGCCCATTGACCCGGGCCCTGCGAGGCCCCAGAGTTGTCACCAGCCCGGAGGGGCCGAGCGACACTAACGGCGGCGATCGCATCAACGCCCACGTGTTGGGTAGGTTCCTCCGGGCCCTTCGATTCCCGCCCTAGACTCCCGGGCGTGGGTCCCCTTCTCCTCGGCGCCGCAGGCGTGCTCGCCCTGGGCGTCGCCATCGCGATCCTGCGCAGCTTCGGGCCGCGCTATCGCGTGGGACGGCTGCTCGCGGTGGTGCCGCAGATCCCGATCGCGGAGGCCGTCGCGCTCGCCGAACGGGGTGAGACCCGCTACGTCCGCGTGGACGGCCGCATCGACAGCGACGCCGAGTTCGAGGACGACGCGCATCGGCCGCTGGTGCTTCGCCGAACCACGATCCAGTGGCGGCCCTCGCCCACCTCGGGCGCCTGGCGTGCGGCCGCCGACCCGGACGTCCAGCTGGCGACGTTCGTGATCCGCGAAGGCCTCGACGAGATCGGCGTGGACGCGACGGCGCTCGGCCCGGGGCTGGTCGTCGTGCCGCGCATGAGCGTCGGGAAGGTGGCGGACCTCGGGACCGCGGCGCCCCAGAACCTTCCTGCTGACGCGGCTGCCCGCCTGGTGATCGAGCACGTCTCCAGCGTCGAGCACGCGACGGTCCTCGGCGTCCCGGCTCGCGGGCCGGACGGCCGAACGGTCCTCGGTGCGGGCCTCGGGCGGCCACTGATCCTCACGACCCTCGAGCGAGACGAGGCGATGCGGGTCCTCACCGGCGGCGCGGCGGGTCGTTCCCGGGTGGCGATCGCAGGCCTCGCCATCGGCGCCGCGCTGATCGCGGCCGCGGCGATCTGGTGGCTCCTCGATGCGCTGTTCGGCAACGGCGTGGCCGCCGCTCTCGCCGCCTCGCCGGACCCGACGCTCCGGCCCGGCACGGACATCCGCTCCGGCGACGCGGCGGGCTTCATGGGCGAGCCGCTGCTCGCGATCCTCGGCGTCGCCGCCCTCGGCGTCGCGAGCCTCCTCGCGACCCTCGCCTGGGTGCGCTTCACGGGCGGCCGCGCGAGGCGCTGACCCCGTACTGCCGGGGGATGCTGCCAGCTGTCACCAGCCGGCCCGCGGCGCCGGAATCGACGCTGGTACTTTCTGCCCATTGGCAAGAAATGTGGGGTAGGCGACGCTGCCCGCCTAACCTCACGAATCTTCCGGGGGACGATTGGCGAAGGTCGACTTGCAGCATCCGCGACCGCTCGACGCGACGCTGACGGTCACGCGCGCCGCCGAGGTCCTCGGCGTCCACGCGAACACGATCCGGGCGTGGAGCGATGCCGGGCGCCTGCGCTACTACCGCATCAACCCCCGAGGTGATCGGCGGTATCGCCTGAGCGACCTCCAGCGCTTCCTCGCCGGCCTCGACGCGACGGGCCTGGCGAGCCAGCCAGGCCAGCCGGACGATCGAGCGGCCGGCGGCCGGCGGCGAGGCGAAACCGTCGTCCCGCTCGACGAGCACCTCGCGATGCTCGAGCTCGTCGGGGAGCTGTCGGCGCTCAGCGGCTCGGCCATCCGCGACGCCCTCGCGAACCCCGGGGCGCCGCTGCAGGCAGCGGTCCGGGCCATCCGCGACGCCCTCGACGTCGTGCACGCATCGGCGTGGCGCCTGGACGACCCGCGCCTGACCCCGGTCGCGCTCGCGGGCCGGCCGCATTCCGGCCTGGTCTCGCTGCCGAGCTCGTTCGGGGTGCTGGGCGAGGCGATCTCGGAGCCGTCATCGGTCGTGGAGGCGGATCCGGGTGTGCAGCCGTCCGCGACCAGCCAGCCCGGTCTCGAGGTGGCGTGCGCGATTCCGGGCGCGTCGGAGACGTGGGGCGTGCTCCTGGTCCTGCGCGAGTCGGTCGACCCGATCTCCGAGCCTGAGCGCGAGCTCATCCGCGTCGCGGCGACTGCCGTCGGGAACATCATCCGCGCCTCGTCCTCGGCGACCGAGGTCGCGCACCAGCTGCAGCGCGCGGACGCGCTGCGGCGCGTGACGAGCGACATCGGCAGCCGCCTCGACCTCGACGAGATCCTGGAGCGGCTGGTCGACCACGCGACGGTGCTCTTCGGCGCGGACCGTGCGTCGGCCTTCGTCTTCGAAGAGAACGGCAGCTCGCGGATGGCCGCATCGAAGGGCCTGTCGCCGGCGTGGATCCGCGCGATCGAGCACGTCGATGGCCCGACGCTCGGAAGCGCGGCGATCGCCGCGCGACGGCCACTGTTCGCGCTCCACTACCGCGACGACCCGCGGGTGGGGACCCTGAGATCGGCCGTGATCCAGGAGGGCTTCGACACCAACTGCGTCGTCCCGCTCCTCGACGGCGACGCCCCGAACCCGCTGGGCATGCTGTCTGTCTTCCACGACGATCCGCACCCGTGGTCGGACGAGGAGCTCGAGACGATGGGCGCCCTGGCGACCCATGCCGCGGTGGCCATCAAGGCCGCGCGGAACTACGCCCAGCTCGCAACGTGGGCGGCGCAGCTCCAGTCGATCCAGGCGCTCGGGAACCGCCTGAACCGGCTGACCAGCGTCAACGAGATCGGTCGGACGATCGCCACGGAGCTGCGCCAGCTGATCGACTACCACAACGTTCGCGTCTATCGCCTCCGCGGCGAGGACCTCGAGCCGGTGGCGATGCAGGGCCGCGTCGGCGAGTACGAGGACGAGACGATCGAGAACCTCAAGCTGAAGTACGGCCAGGGCATCACGGGCTGGGTCGCGGAGCATCGCAAAGCCGTGCTGCTGGACGACGCGGCCAGGGAGCCCCGGGCCCAGACGATCGCCGGGACGGAGGACGACCTCGACGAATCGATGCTCCTCGCCCCGATGCTGTACGAGGACGAGGTCATCGGCGTCCTCGTGCTCTCGAAGCTGGGGCTGCGCCAGTTCCGCGGCGACGACCTCCGCCTGCTCGAGATCTACGCGAACTTCGCCGCGCAGGCGATGGCCAACGCCGACGCGACCGAACGGCTGCGCGAGCAGTCCGAGGCGCTGGAGCAGAAGGTCCGCGGCCAGCGCGAGCTGCTGCAGATCACCGAATCGATCCTGACGACCCTCGATCCCCCGGTCCTCCTGGGAACGATCGCCGACCGGCTGGGCGAGCTCATCGGCTCGGACAACGTCGCCATCGAGCTCGTCGACCAGGAGCACGGCCGCCTCAGCCCCGTCGTGGCGCGAGGGCGCGACGCGGACTTCTACCTCCAGCCCTGGAAGCCCGGCGAGACCGGCCTCGCGACCTGGGTCCTGGAGCGCAACGAGCCCGTGAACATCGCGGACGAGTTCGACGATCCACGGGTTCTGCAGCCGCCGTCCGGACCGATCCACGGCAGCCTCGTGTGCGTGCCGCTCCGCGGGCGGGAGGGCGCGATCGGCGTGCTGACGCTGGAGCGGATCGGCGAGGGCCGGGTCTTCAGCGACGACGAGTTCGAGCTCGTCCAGCTGTTCGCGGCGCAGGCCTCCATCGCGCTCCAGAACGCGGAGGTGCACGTGGCGGTCCGGCGGCGCGCCCAGACCGACGTGCTGACCGGGCTCCTGAACCACGGCACGTTCGGGCAGCAGCTGCAGTCGCTGATCGCCGGCGGCGACCCGTTCAGCCTGGTGATGCTGGACCTCGACCACTTCAAGCCGGTCAATGACAGCATGGGCCACCAGGCCGGCGACCTGCTGCTGCGGCAGGTCGCGGACGCGATCGTCGCGGCGAGCCGCGACACCGACCGCATCTTCCGCTACGGCGGCGACGAGTTCGCGCTCCTCCTGCCGCGGACGGAGGGTGAGGAGGTCGGGCCGATCGCGGAGCGCGTTCGCGCCGCGGTGAAGGGCGTGGTCGGACCGGGCTCCGCGTGGCGCGGTCGGGTGCGCTCGCTGGAGGCGTCGGCCGGAACGGCCTCGTTCCCGGCGGACGGGGCGGGCGCGGAGGAGGTCCTGCTTGCCGCCGATCGCGCGCTGTTCGTGGCGAAACGCTCCGGCGGCGGGCGAGTGGCCAGCGCGGCCGAGGGGCTCGCGCTTGCGGGCGAGTTCACGCTACAGGTCCCGACGCCGATCGACACGCTGGCGAAGACGGCCTAGCAAAGCGGGCGGGGCGGCAGCACTCCGCGCGGGATTGCGCCAGTGTCATCCATGGCGTCGCGCGGCGCTGCCGTCGGTCGTCAGACTCCGGCCATGACGGAGCCGCGCCGCCTTCCGCCCGATCGCCGCCGCTCCTTCCTGGAGTCGCCGTGGATCGCGATGGGGCTTGCGGTCGTGGTGCTCGCGGTCGCGGCAGCACTGCTCCTCCCCGGGATCCTCTCCGGCGGCGGCATCGTGGCCACGCCCACCGCAGGGGTCGCCCAGGCGTCGCCCACCGGACCCGCGCCCTCACCGACGTTCGCGCGGCCCACGCCGAGCCCGCAGCCGACCTTCCTGAGCCACGTCGTGCGCTCCGGCGACACGCTGAACTCGATCGCCCGCGAGTTCCGCACGACGGCCCGCTCGATCGCCTGGTGGAACCGTGGGGCCTACCCGAGCCTCGATCCCGAATCCGGCGGGTACGACCCGAACCGCCTCGAGGTCGGCTGGCGGCTGCGCGTCCTCCCGGACACCGTCGTCGACGAGAACAACCCGCCACCGCCGACCACCTGACGCGGTCGGCGCGCTAGAGCCGGCCGGCGGCGATGACCCGCTGGAGGAACTGCCGGGTCCGCGCCTCGCGCGGCTCGGCGAGGAGCTGCGCCGGCGGCCCGGCTTCGAGGATGCGCCCCCCGTCGAGGAACGCGATCCGGTCCGCGACGTCGCGCGCGAAGCCCATCTCGTGGGTCGCGATCAGCATCGTCATGCCGCCCCTCGCGAGCTCGCGAACGGCCTCCAGGACCTCCGCGATGAGCTCCGGGTCGAGCGCGCTGGTGATCTCGTCGAGGAGCAACAGGCGCGGCTGCATCGCCAGCGCCCGCACGATCGCGACCCGCTGCTGCTGGCCGCCGGAGAGCCGGTCGGGATGCTCCCGCTGCTTGTCCTCCAAGCCGAACCGCCGCAGCAGCTCCACCGCCGCGGCCTCAGCCTCGTCACGGGGCCGGCCGAGGACCCGGCGCGGCGCAAGGGTCACGTTGTCCAGCACGCGCAGGTGCGGGAACAGGTTGAACGACTGGAACACGATCCCGATGCCGCGCCGGAGCTCGTCGACGTCGACGCCACGGGCCGTGATCTCCTGGCCGGCGACGACGATCCGGCCCGCGTCGATCGGCTCGAGGAGGTTCACGCAGCGCAGCAGCGTCGACTTCCCGGAGCCGCTCGCGCCGATCAGGCAGACGACCTCGTGCTCCGCCAGCGTGAGGTCGATGCCACGCAGGACCTCCAGGGGCCCGAAGGACTTGTGCAGGCCCTCGATGCGGAGCGCCTCGGCCCGGCGGTCGGTCCCGGCGGAGCTCACGCTCGTCGCGGCGTCGCCGTTCACGAGCGACCGCCGGCGGCGGTCGCGCCGGTGGCGACCGTTCGCGCGCGGCCGCTGCCGCGATCGCGGGACGCCAGCCAGTCGACGAGACGCGCCATCGGGATCGTCAGCAGCAGGAAGATCAGCGCGGTGATGACGTAGGGCGTGGAGTTGAACGTGGCGGCCTGGCGGATCTGGGCCGCGCGAAAGACCTCGACCACCCCCAGGACGCTGACGAGCGCCGTGTCCTTCTGCAGCCCGATGAAGTCGTTCAGGAGCGGCGGGATCACCCGCCGGATCGCCTGGGGGACGATGACGAAGCGCATCGCCTGGAGCTGGCTGAGCCCGAGCGAGCGGGCCGCCGCCCCCTGGCTCGGATGGACGGACTCGATGCCCGCCCTGTAGACCTCGGAGACATACGCGGAGTAGAGGAGCGTCAGCGCGACCAGCGCCCAGAAGAACTCATCGTTCGGGAGGCCCTCGATGCGCAACGCCGGAACGCCGAAGCCGAGCATCGAGATCACCAGGATCCCGGGGAGCGCACGGAACAGGTCGACGTAGCCCGTGGCGAGGAGGCGGACCGGGGCGAGCGCGGCCCCGGGCAGGCTGCGCAGCACGGCGATCACCAGCCCCAGCACGAGGACCAGGACCTCCGCGAGCAGGAACAGCTGGACGTTGACCCAGAAGGCCCGCGTCACGCGCGGCCACGATTCCGCGAACGTCTCCGGATCGAAGAACGACTGCTGCACCCGGGGCCACCCGGACGAGTTGACGATCACCCACGCGAGCAGCCCGAAGACGACGATCGTCGAGACGATCGCGATCGCGAACCCACGCCGGTCCTCCGGCGGCGGCAGGAGGCGCGAGCGCCGCCCGACGCCGGGCGGCGGGATCGAGCCCGAATCCGCGGGGCCTGACCCGATCACGCCCTCCTGCCGGCCGGTCGCGCTAGGGCTGGAGCTCCGGCGCGTTGTCGAACGGCAGCCACTCGTCGCTCAGCACGTCCAGCGTGCCGTCGTCGTTCAGGGCCGTGATCGCCTGGTTCACGCAGTCGGTGAGGGCGCTGCCCTGCTCCAGCACCAGGCTGAAGTGCTCCGGCTCGGCGCCGGCGTCGAGACCGATCTGGCCGACGATCTTGCTGTTCGGGACCTGGACGGTGGTGATGAAGCCGGCCGTCGGCAGGTCCACGACGACGCCGTCGATCTGGCCGTTCGACATCGCCTCCAGCGCGTCGTCGGTCGTGTTGTAGACGCCCGCCTCCGCGGTCGTGTCGATGACGTCCTCGATCGTCGCGAGGCTCGTCGTGCCGATCTGCGCGCCGAGCTCGGCGCCCTTCAGCTCCGCGATGGTCGTGGCGTTCGCGAACTCGTTGTCTGCCAGCGTGACGACCGTCTGGTTGCCGAAGTAGTAGCCCTCGGACAGGTCCGCGCTCGCGGCACGATCCTCGTTGAAGGTGACCTGGCCGATGAAGAAATCGAAGTCCTTCGGGCCGGGGGCGAACGACGTGTTGAAGGCCACCTGGACCCAGCTAACGGCGTCGCGGCTGAAGCCCATCTGCTCGGCGATCGCGTAGGCCATGGCGCTCTCGAAGCCGTTGCCGGTGGTCGGGTCGCCCCACTCGGGATCCCAGGGCTCCGTGTTGCCGCCCTCGCGGCCCTCGAAGTACGGCGGAAACGCGGGATTGTCCGTGCCGATCGTGAGGGTGCCGGCGGTCTTGGTCTCGAGGCCGTCCGTGGCGCACGCCTCGGCGGTCGGGGCGGCCGTGTCCGGGGCCTGCGTGGCGCCGGTGGCGGGACCGGTGGGAGCCGAGCTGGCACCGCCACCGCCGCACGCGGCCACGAGCAGCGCGGTGATTCCGAGCGTGACGATGCGAAGGCGCGCCATGGAATTTCCTCCTCCTTGAACGGCGGAGTGTAGCGTCAGGCCCGCCGGATTCCGATTCGCGCTCCCGTCCCCGCGCCGAGCCGCGCGAAGGCGTCGCCGTTCGAGACGGCGATGGCGAGATTCCCGGACGAGTCCTCGTAGCCGAGCAGGTCGCCAGGCGACGCTTCGCCGAACGTCCGGCGCCACGTGAGCCGCTCCCAGCGATCGCCCCGCCGTGCGGCCGTGGCGCCCGGCGCGGACGTGGCCCCGGGCGCGGACGCGGCGAGGGCGTTGAAGCCGCCGCTCGCCGCGGAGTAGTCCACGATCAGCCCCGTCCCGGGCTCGACCTTGCCCAGGGCGGCATCGAGGTCCGCCAGACCGCCCGCGAGCCGGAGGTTGCCGAACGAGTCGACGTAGACGACGCCCGTCGCGAGGCGTCCCGGCTGGACCTCGGGCTCGGGCAGGTCCAGGCGCACCAGCCCGGCCGGATCGATCACAGGCCCGACGTCCTCGAAGGGCTCGCCGATGGCAAGGTGGGCGCCGATCGGCGAGAAGATGTCGCGGCCGTGGAACGTGGCGCTCGTGGCGGGGAGCATCCAGGCCCGGTTCTCGAGGCGGCGGGCATCGACGATCCCGCCGAGTCGCTCGGCGGCAGGCAGCAGCAGCCCGTTGTCCGGCCCGACGAGCATGTCGCCGCGGGCCGCCCGCACCGCGATGGGCCGCCGGTCGGTGCCGACCCCCGGATCCACGACCGCGACGTGCACCCCCACCGGCAGCCACGGGACCGAGGCCCGCAACAGGTAGGCGCCGTCCGCGATGGCGAACTTCCGCACGGAATGGGAGATGTCGACGATCTGCGCCTCGCGCGCGATCCCGAGCATGACCCCTCGGCAGATCGCCGCGGCGCCATCGAACCCGAAGTCGCTGAGGAACCCGATGACGGGCGGCCGGTTGGCAGGAGTCACCACCCCCGGATGCTAGCCCCGGAAGCCCAGGGTTGAGCCGCATGGTGGAGTCGCAACGGGCCGGCGGAGAATGGAGACGGCGCCCGGAGGAGGTCGGGCGCCGTCTCGTCTGCGCGAGCAGAGGGGAGGAGCTCCTCTGCTCGCAGGGGAAATTCGAAGGAGGTCAGGCGGTCGGCGGGTCGATGACGTGCGTGGCGCCGCGTCGCGTGCCGCGACGGTCGTGGATGGTGGTGCGGGTCCGGCCTGCCATCCGCGGTGAGGCCGCAACCTCGGCGGCCCGAAGGTCGGCGGCATGCTGGATGCGGCGGTGGAGGACTGCCTCGATCTCCGCGAGCGTCCAGTGGAAGCCATCGCTCGGAAGCCCGTGCAGGAACGCGGTGAGATTCGCCGCTTGGCCGGTCTCGAGGCCGCGCGCGAGCAGGGCACGGTAGGTCGCCTTGAGGCTGGCCCCGATGGAGCCGTCTCTCGACTGGCCCTTCGACTCGCCCTTCGACTCGCCCTGGCGCTGCATCGACCCTGGCCTTCGCGTGACGACCGAGCCCGCGGCCGGCGAGTGCCGGTCGGTTCGGTGACTGGATGGTCGGTTCGGTGCGGTCCGGTGACGATGACCCATCGGTACTGGCCGCCCGGTACTTTCCCCCGCCCCTCGCGGCGGGCCTATCCTCGCGGCCGTGGACGGGGACGAGCTGCTCGAACGCGAACCGTCGAAGCGCGACCGAACCGCGCGGCTGATGCGCGTCGCGCGCCTCCTGGAGGGCAATCCCGGCGGGATGCGCCCGAACGACATCGCCGAGCGCCTCGGGATGTCCAAGCGCAACGTCTACCGCGACCTCAGGGCCCTCGAATCGGAGGTCGGGCTGCCGATCTGGTCGCAGGACGGCCGCTGGGG
The DNA here is from genome assembly GCA_035717865.1 of Candidatus Limnocylindrales bacterium. GTDB lineage: Bacteria > Chloroflexota > Limnocylindria > Limnocylindrales > CSP1-4 > UBA5189. Next base: position 3,183 of record DASTIE010000197.1, on the reverse strand, counting down.
CGTCGATGCGGAGGCGTTCCTGCCGCCGCTCAAGCTCACGCTCCAGGAGGCGATGGCGGTCTTCCTCGGCGCGCGGCTCATGGTCCGCTACGCCGACAAGTACGACCCGGACCTGGCCTCGGCCTTCGAGAAGCTCGCGGCGACCCTGCCCGAGGCGCTTCGCGACCACGTGGCACGCAGCCTGGAGGTGCTCCAGGAGGCGCCACGCGACGGAACGTTCAGCGACAACGTCCGGCAGCTCACGAAGGCCTGGGCGGAGCATCGGGTCGTCGAGATCGACTACGAGGGCGCGGCCTTCGAGGGCCGGTCCGGCGAGCGCGCACGCCGGACCGTGCGGCCGTTCCTGATCGAGCCCTCGCTCCAGACGCATGCGCTGTACCTGATCGGCTGGGACGAGGACCGCGACGCGATGCGGACCTTCAAGATCGAGCGCATCCGCGAGGTCCGGGTCACGCCGCGGAGCTTCGAGCCACCCGAGGGCGCGACGCTGGAGCGGGACCTCCGCCGCGGCTGGGACATCATCGCCGACCAGCCCGCCACGGAGGTCGTCCTGCGCTTCTCCCCCGCCGTCGCGGATCGGGTGCTGGAGACGACGTGGCACACGCTCCAGCAGACGGAACGGGCGCCGGACGGCACCCTCATCTGGCGATCGACCGTGAGCGGGGTGATCGAGATCCGCCTGTGGATCCTGTCGTGGGGCGAGGATGTGGAGGTTCTCGAGCCCATGGAGCTCCGGAACCAGGTCGCGGACATCCTGTCCCGGGCCGCGGCGCGGTACAGTTCGGGCAAGTGAGAGTGCCCGCGGAAGGCCGGAGCCGCTGCGCCTGCGCACCGGTTTTTCGTGTGCACGCACGGCGCCGGGACCGTCGTACTACGGCGAGCAGTCGCCACGGGAGGCCAGCATCGGCGGCATGACAGCTTCTGCGCCCGTCCGTCCCGCTCGGACTACGCGATTCCTGCTCCGCCTCACCATCACCGCACTGGTCCTCGCGGCCGCCCTGACGGCGCTCGGGCCCGTCACGAACCCGCCGCCCGCTCGCGCAGGCGCTCTCTACATGGAGAGCCTGCTGGTCAAGTGGATCAACAGCGCTCGGGCGAACAAGGGCATCCCGCAGCTTCGGGTTGGCTCGAAGCTGACGGATCTTGCGGGCTACCGGGCGAGAACGATGGCCTCGACGAACAAGCTCGCCCATGCGGACTGTCTCGCCTGCTTGCTGCGGAGCCGCGGCGTCTCCTTCTCGGCGTGCGGCGAGGTCATCGCGAGCAACTCCTACCCCTACGGCTACGAGGCCGCGCGGGCCATCTATCGGGCCTGGAAGGGCAGCGCCGGCCACTGGAGCATCCTCATGAGCCGGAGCTACAGGCGCTTCGGCGTCGGGATCGCGTACCGCAGCAGCAACCGCGCGACCTTCGGCTCGGTGGTGCTCGCCGGCTGACGACGCGCCGGGGCCAGGGGGCGGCGCTGCTGCCGCCCGACGCACGGCGGGACCTCGCGAGACCTAGCGAGCGCCCCAGCCCAAGGTGATCCCGCCGACCTCGAGCGGCGGCAGGACGAGCAGCGGGTCGATCCGTGCGATCTCCTGCGACGGCAGCTTCGTCTTGCGGGCCGTCTTCGCCTCGAGCGTCAGGCGTCTCTCGTCGTGCGGATTGAACAGCGCGTAGTGGAGGTGGCAGCCGGTGGCGTTGCCGCTGGCTCCCTGGTAGCCCAGCAGGTCGCCCGCCGCGACCGTCTCGCCTCGCTTGACGACCGCCAGCCCGAGGTGGGCATAGATGCTGCGGTAGCCGTTGCCGTCGTCGATCACCACCGTGATCGCCTGGCGCCCCCAGGCGTCCTCTGCCTCGACCTTCGCGCGGAACGGCGCGAGATCCCCCACCCAGCCCAGCAGGCCCTCCGTCCGGCGCCCGGCGCCGAGGACGACGCCGTCGTGGGCCGCGGTGATCCGGGCGCCGCAGAAGCTGGCGATGTCGATGCCGTCGTGGAAGGCGACGCCGTTCAGCTGGAAGCTGCTCGGCCGGCCGCTCCCGAAGGCGTTGGTGAGTCGCGCGTTCCGCGTCGGCCACTGGTAGCCGGCCAGCAGCGCGGGCCGGAGCGGCTTCGCGGCCTGGGCGGCGCGCACGTCCGACCAGCGCGCGATGTCGCCGTCGGACCGCTCGCGGGTATCCACGAGGTCGCCGTGGGGACCGAGCGTTGCCCGCGGCGTGGCGCTGGCAGCCCGGATGGCTGCCGCGGTTGCCTGCGGCGCAGCCGAGGCGCGATCATCCGCTGCCGCGCCCGCGAGGCCGTCCCACGGCCGGAGGAGGAGCGCCGCGAGCGCGATCGCCACCACGGCCAGGGCCGAAGCGCCGGCGGCCCGGTTGCCTTGCCGGCTGGGCCGGGTGCGTTGCCGGCCGGGCCCCATGCCTGGCTGCGCCCGGCCGCCGCCGCGTTGCGCGGACCGGACCTCCGGCTGCAGCCGATGGGCATGCTCGACCCGCCGGACGGAGGGGTTGCGCGAGTGGCCTGCCGGCACGCTCCCTAGCCCTTGGCCCGCATCCGATTGTTCCGGGCGTCGTGCGTGAGCTCGGCGAGCCCCAGGGCCTCGAGCAGGGGTGGCATGTACATCCCGAACCGCCCGCGGTAGCCCTTGCGGAGGCCGTACCAACCGCCGACCGGGTTCGATGCGTCGCGGCCCCAGGCCTCGACCGTCCCGGGCTTGGTGTCCTTCTGCTCGTCGGCCGCGCCGAGGTCCATCCAGTCGCCGTGCGTCTTGAGCATCGCGTGGAGGTCGTCGATCGCCCGGGCGTCGTACTTCAGCTGGGTCGAGCCCACCTGGCACACGATCACGGGTGGGTCAGCAGCGTCGTCCCGGTACATCGTGTACTCGGAGGTGCCCGCTGGCGTGCTGAGCACCCACGGATCGGCCTTCGTCCCGCTCCCCGTCGCCATCGCGATCTCCTCCGGCCCGTCGCCGTCGGCGCCATGGTCACCGTTCGGTGACCGATCGCGTCCGTTGGTGCGGCGGCGGGTCCACCCTCCCGCGATCCTAGCCGACCGAGCGGCTGCGTTACCCTTCGTCGGCGCGCGCCCGTAGCTCAGCGGATCAGAGCATCTGACTTCGGATCAGAGGGTCGGGGGTTCGAGTCCCTCCGGGCGCGCCAGCTCCCTGCCGAGTGATTCGGTCAGGTTGCCCCGACCGGTCGGTG
>DASTIE010000196.1:0-2118 GCA_035717865.1 Candidatus Limnocylindrales bacterium | reverse complement strand
ATCGGGCGGGGCGAGACGCGCGCGCCGCGCCGCCGGGGTTCCGGAATGACACCCGAGGATCGCGCCGTGCCGTTCACGCTCAGGAACATCAAGGAGGGCCTCGAGGACATCGGCTCTCGGTTCGACGGCGCGCCGGGCCTGGAGTTCCGCGCGGCGACCAAGGCGCTCGAGCTCGAGCAGGGCGCCGTGAGCTACCAGCGCATCCCGCCCGGCTACCGCTTCCCGTACGGCCACACGCACGAGACGCAGGAAGAGGTGTACGTCGTCGTGCGCGGAAGCGGGCGGATGAAGCTCGACGACGAGATCGTCGAGCTCGAGGAGTGGGACGCCGTGCGCGTCCCACCGGGCACGTGGCGCGGCTACGAGGCCGGGCCGGAGGGGCTCGAGATCCTCGTCATCGGCGCGCCCAACCTCGGCGACGATCCGCGCGGAGACGTCGACGGCCAGCGCGACTGGTGGGCTGACCAGCCGCCGTCGTAACTGCGCGCATCGGCCCGAGCCCGGTCACGCGACCGGTGTCAGCCCGTGGCGTCGCATCACCTGACCGAGCGCGGCGAGGTCGGGCGGCCCGCCGGCGGCGGCGTCGACGACGGCCTTCACCTCGCGGAAGTAGTCGGCGCCGAGGATGCCGGGGGTGACGATTGCGAGCGCCGTCGCGTCGACCTCCCCGGTGTTGGCGAAGGAGTGCACGGCGCCGCGAGGGATACAGACGGCCTCACCCGGGCTCACCTCGGTCGGAACACCCTCGATCGTGAACGTGACCGTCCCGGCGACGCCGTAGATCGTCTCCTCGTACGCGTCGTGGCTGTGGGGGAGCGGCAGGCCGGAGCCCGCCGGGACGTCGAACTCGTGGATCGCGACCGTGCCCCCGGACTCGTCCCCCTCGATCCGCGGGCGGATCGTCAGGTCACCGATCCGGATCTCTTCCTGTGTGGTCATGGACACGAGCTCTCCTTTCCTCAGTGATAAAGTAACTTGACGATAAATGACACGACCGAAGAAGTCAAGCAACTTTACGACAACGCTGGCGAGCCCGTTTGGGCCACCGATGATCGGCGCGCTCCTGCGGATGCCGGTCGACGCGGTCCACCGGCGGATGCTCGATCGCCTCCACGAGCGTGGCTACACCGACCTCGACCCGGCCCACCTGGTCGTGTTCCAGTGGCCGGGGCCCGACGACACGAGGCCGTCCGAGCTGGCGGCCCGACTGCAGATCAGCAAGCAGGCCCTCAACTACCTCCTCGGCCAACTCGAACGCCTCGGCTACCTCGAGCGCTGCCCGGACCCCCACGACCAGCGCGGCAAGCGCATCATGGTCACTGCACGGGGCCGAGCCGCGATCCGCGTCATCCGGGACGCCGTCAACGAGCTCGAGAGCGCCTGGGCGAAGCAGCTCGAGCCCGACCGCTTCGAACAGCTAAAGACCCTCCTCGTGGACCTCAACCGGCTGACGGCAGGCTCCTGAGCCGGCGACGGACCCCGCGCTGCGCCGATCCTTCAGCCGGTCGACCGCCTTTCCCGGAGCGGAGCCGGTCAGCGCCAGCCGAGCTGCGGCGCAACATACTTCAAGACGCTCTCGAGGACGTGCGCGTTGTACTCGACGCCGAGCTGGTTCGGGACGGTGAGGAGAAGCGTGTCGGCGGCGGCGATCGCCTCGTCCTCGGCGAGCTGGTCGACGAGCACGTCCGGCTCGGCGGCGTAGGTGCGCCCGAAGATCGCCCGTGTGGTTTCGTCGATGTAGCCGACGTGGTCGCCGTCGTCGCCCCGGCCGAAGTACATGCGATCCATATCGCTGACGAGCGGGAACACGCTGCGGCTCACCGAGACGCGCGGCGCACGCTCGTGCCCGGCGTCCTTCCACGCGTCCCGGTACGTCTGGATGTGGCGAGCCTGCACGACGTGGAACGGATCGCCGCTCGCGTCGTCCCAAACGAGCGTCGAACTCATCAGGTTCATGCCGAGGCCCGCGGCCCAAGCGGCCGTCGTGCCCGATGCGGCCCCCCACCAGATGCGGTCGCGCAGGCCCGGCGAGTGCGGTTCGAGCCGCAACAGGCCGGGCGGGTTCGGGAACATCGGTCGCGGGCTCGGCTCGGCGAATCCCTCTCCCTCGAGCAGCTG
>DASTIE010000195.1:0-3573 GCA_035717865.1 Candidatus Limnocylindrales bacterium | reverse complement strand
CTCCGATCCTTCCAGTTCGTTCGCGTCCTGCACCTCGCCCCGGTCGCGGTGGCGATGAACGTGGCGCTCGCGCTCGCATGGCTGGTTCGCGGCTCGCCGAGTGGCGAGGGCGCCGGGGTCAGCGCCGGCGCCGGGGTCAGCAACGCACGCCGTGCCGTCGCAGCCGCGGGCCTGGTCGCGGCAGGAGTCGCGATGCTCCCCCAGGCCTCCACGATCTGGCGCTCGCTCAATCGACGCCTCGATGACGGTTTCGACCTCGCCCGCCTCGAGCCGGCGACCGCCGGCTGGCTGCTCGCCCTCGTGGCGTTCGGGGTCGGCGGGGCTGCCATGGTCGTGGCGGCGCTCTCGTTCGTGCGCAGCCGCAGCCGCAGCCGCGACCGCGGCCTCCGCGGCCCAGGCCCCCATCGACCGGACCCCGACCGCCTGGGCCGCCATCGACCGCTCATTGCAGCCGCCGCGGCCGCAGTGCTCGTCGTGGGCCTCGCGGCGGGGCAGGCGCTCTTCGTCCGGGCCTCGGTGTTCACCTTCACCGGCCTCGGGACGTGGGCGGATTGGGTGCCGGTCACCGCGGCGCAACGGTTCATCGCGGAGCAGCCGGGCGGCGGTCGCGTGCTCACCGTCCTCGAGCACGCCAATCGATCGCTTGTCGCCGGACTCGCGGACGCCGGTGGCTACGAGACCGTCTACCCGCTTCGATATCACACGCTCTTCGGCCTGCTGATCAAGCCCCAGACGGATGCGTCCGAAGGCCTTGCCGCGTACTTCGGCGGGTGGGGCAACCGCGCGTATGCCTTCAACCCGGCCATCGACGAGCGGATCGCGGACCTGCTCGGCATTCGCTGGCTGTACGTTCGCGACGAGGCCGTCGACCCCGGCCTGACGGCACGCGCAGGGCCCCAGGTGGCCGTGCCGTCCTGGCTGACGCCGCGCGCGGAGCTCGACGGAGTCCGCGTCTTCGAGAACCCCGACCCGTTCCCGCGGGCCTTCATCGTCCACGACGCGACGGTCCTGGAGGACAAGGTGGCGGTCGTCCACGCGTTGACCGCCGCGACGTCGCAGGAGCTGCGGTCCCGTGCGTTCGTGATCGCCGCCGAGGCGCCCTCAGGGTTGCCGTCGGTGGGCGACCCGTCGGTCGAAGCCGACGAAGCCGCCAAGCTCACCCTCGACACCCCGGACCACCTCTCGATCCGGACCCGCACCGCCGCCGACGGGATCCTCGTCGTCGCCGACACGTACGCCCGTGGCTGGACCGCGGAGGTCGACGCCCGCCCGACCGATCTGTTCCCTGTCGACATCGCCCTGCGCGGCGTCGTCGTCCCCGCGGGCGAGCACGTGGTCACCATGCGCTACCGCCCGATCGAAACATACGCGGGCATGGTCCTGTCCGCCGCGACCACCCTCGCGCTGCTGGTCTGGCTCGTGGCGCCGCGGCTGCGCCGTCGCCGTGCAGTTGTGAGCGAGAGCCCTGCAGACATTCACTGAATCGAAGGTCTGGCGGCTACCCTTGGCGCCCCCGATGGCATCGACGACCACCACCCTCCCAGCGTCCCGACGCCGGCTGCGACTGCCCGGCGTGATCGGGCGGCCGCTCGACCGGCTGCTCGCCCGCCTCCCGGCGCCCGTGGAGGCGCGCGTCCGCGATCGGCTTGGGATGGACCTGTTCGTGGTGGTCGCGGCGGTGCTCGTCGTGCTGCGGCTGTTCAACAGCTATCCGTGGACGCCGTGGCAGCTCGATATGCACACCTATTGGGCCACGGGAGCGGGTGTCAGCTACGGCAGCTCGAATCCCTACGAGATCGGCGCCTACCTCTATGCGCCGGCGTTCGCTCAATCGATCTACTGGCTCACGAAGCTGCCCTGGCCGTGGTTCGCGGCGCTCTGGACGGCCGCGAGCGTCGCCGCATACATCTGGCTCGTCGGTCGCTGGTCGTTTCCGCTGATCTTCACCGGCGCCGTCGCGCTGGAGCTGTACCTCGGCCAGATCGACATCTTCATCGCGGCCGCGATCGTCATCGGCTTCCGCTACCCCGCCGTGTGGGCGTTCCCCTTGCTGACGAAGGTGGCGCCGGGCATCGGGCTGCTCTGGTTCCTGTTCCGGCGCGAATGGCGGAATCTGTCGATCGCCATCGTCGCGACGGTCGCCGTCGCGGGGCTCTCCGCGGCCCTCGCCCCAGCCCTCTGGCACGACTGGTGGGAGCTCCTCCGCCGATCGATCATGGACAAGCAGGTCGTCGAGGGGGCGTACCTCGGCATCCCCGTCTGGCTGCGGCTCCCGTTCGCCATCGGGATCCTCTTCTGGGGCGCCCGATCCGACCGCCACTGGACCGTCCCCGTTGGTGTCCTGCTGGCAATGCCGATCCTCTGGATCAACGTCTTCGCGCTGCTGCTCGCGGTCGTGCCGCTCCGCCAGGAGCTAGGCCTGACACCGGCCCGCGCCTGGCTCCTCCGCGAACGCCTCCTCCCCCGCCGAGCGCGCCCCGAGCCAGCGCACGCACCGCAGGCGGGGTAGCCCGCGCCCGCCGCCGACGGCTCCCACGTAGTTCTGCTTCACGTGAACTAACTCGATTCCGGCGCCAGAGGGGACGGACCACCCGCGCCTGCGGCCGGCAAACGATCGCCCAGCGCCCCAGCCGCGATCGCCCAGCGCCCCGCCGCAATCCACCAGCCCCAGCGCTCCTAGGATGGCGCCGTGACGGCCGCCCGGCGTTTCGGCTCGCGATCTGCCCCGCCGACCCTGGGGCAGCTCTGGGTCTTCCTCGCCATCGCGCTTCCGGCGCTGGCGTCGCTGCTCGTCCCGATGCCTGCCGTCGACCTCGCGTACCAGCTTCGCGTCGGCGCGGACATCCTCGCCGGCGGCGGCATCCCGACGGTCGACACCTGGACGTTCACCGCCTTCGGCACGCCGTGGCTGGACCAGCAGTGGGGCGCGCAGGCGATTCTCGCCGCCGTCTACCAGGCCGCTGGCTGGACGGGCCTCGCGCTCCTTCGCGCCGGCCTCGTGGCGCTGACGTTCGCCCTCGTTCTCAGGGCCGTCAGGTCCGCCTGGTCGATCGCCTCGGTGCGCGCGGGCGGCTCCGCGATCGCGAGCTCCGCGCGGACCGCGACGCTGGTCGTGCTGCTCGCATTCGTCGTGGCCGCGCCCGCGCTCGCGCTTCGGCCGCAGCTCTTCGCGATCGTCCTCTTCGCCGCGACGCAGGTCATCCTCATCGAGCGCGCCGAGCACCCGCGCCGCCTCTGGCTGATCCCGGTTCTCGCCGCGCTCTGGGCGAACCTCCACGGCAGCTTCCCGCTCGTGATCATCCTCGTGGGGCTCGCCTGGATCGACGAGGTCGCACTGCTTCGCGAGCCCGTGCCGGGCCAGCCGGAGCGGCGACTCCGGGCGCGGTTGCTGGGCTCGACCGGCCTCGCAATCATCGGCGCGGTCGCGACCGTGGCGACCCTGCTCACGCCGTTCGGCATCGACGCCTGGCGGTACATCGAGAATCTCGCTCGCAACCCATCCATCACCTCCCAGGTCTCCGAATGGCGCCCGCCGTCGCCGCTCGAGCCCGCGGGCGCGCTGTTCTACCTGTC
>DASTIE010000194.1:0-10870 GCA_035717865.1 Candidatus Limnocylindrales bacterium | reverse complement strand
GGGCCGACGTGGCGACCGGCGAGCCGAGCCCAGTGACCGCGCTCGGCTGGCAGGGCCTGCTCCGCGTGCTCGTCTCCGGCGACGTGGTTCGCCCGCTCCCGCCCATGGCGTCTGCGCTGTCCCGGGCGGCGGACCTCGCCGTGGTGAGCGAGGCCGACCTGACCCCGGGCACGACCCCCCATGAGCTCCACCGGATGCTGCGACCCGGCGCGACGCTCGCCGTGACCAGTGGCGCGAGCGGCGGGCTGGCGATGGAGGCGGCCTCAGCCGGGCAGCCTCCGACGCTCCGCCGCTACCCGGCCATCCCATCCGACAGCTCGATCGACGCGACGGGCGCCGGCGACGTCTTCCTCGCAGGTTTGCTCGCCGCGCGCCTCCAGCCATCGCTCGGCGATCCTTTCACCGTCGCCGCGGCGACGGCATCGCTGATCGTGGAGGGGCCGGGCCTCACTGGGGTGCCGGATCTCGCGGCGGTCCGGCGCCGGATGACCCGCCCGCCGAGCCTCGCGAGCCGCCGGCCGAGTGCCTCCTCCAATCGCGACACCGGGCGACCCAGCCAGGCCTGACGCTCGGCCAGCCGCAGCGCGGCCGTCGCCGCTTCGATGGCACCCGCGAGGTCACCCAGCCGGTGCTCCCGAAGCTTCGCCACCTCGATCCACGCGAGCGTCCCGAGCGCGCCCCGGTTCGCCGCGAGCGCGACCCACGCGGCCTCCGCGTCGCGAAACCGGCCGAGCCGTCGGAGCAGCCGCGCTCGCTCGGCGAGCATGCGCGTCTCGGTCCAGGGCGCGTCGCGCCGGCTCGACTCGACCGCGTCCCACGCCGCCGGCGCGGGGTAGCGCCCGGCGTGGCCGCCGAAGTCCGGCCGTCGCCGCGGGGACCACCACTCGTCGTCCTCGGAGCGGGATTCGCGGGCCGCGAGCCGGGCACGCTCCGGCCTCGGCTCGTCGTACGCGCCGGGCCGCGGTGCCGGAGCCGCGGGTCTCGCCGCCAGCGCGGCATCGAGGCAACCGAGGGCGTCTGCATGCCGGCCCTCCCGGGAGTACGCCCGCGCAAGGCCGGCGAGATCACCGGGCGGAGCCTCGGTCCAGCGCCCGTCGTCCGCGTACTCGCGATCCAGGTGCACAAGCAGGCGTCCGAGCGACCGCACGTCCTCGTCGTTGTGGCGCACGACGTCGACGAGGGGTCCCGGCTCGCCCCAGCGCAGGAAATCCAGGAACCGCGAAGGGATCTCCCAGCCGGCCACGTCGCCGTGACGCCTGAGGCCCAGGAGCTCGGTCTCCACCGAGGCGAGCCGGGCATCGGCCATCCGGTGGCGAAACACCCGCCTGACGATCGGCAGCAGGTCAAGGTGGCCATCGTGGACGGGCGGATCCGAGCCGGCCATCCGGAACCTGGCCACGAGCAGCGGCCAGTCGAACCCGCGACCGTTGTATGTCACGAGCCAGCCGCGGCGCGGGATCCGCGACGCAAGCTCCGCGAGGAGCGCCGGCTCGTCTGCGTGGTCCGGCAGCAGGAGCTGGATCTGGCGGAAGACGCTGCCCTCCCACCAGCCGAGGCCCACGAGAAAGGCAAGCGTCCCGGCGGCGGTGGCGAGACCGGTCGTCTCCGTGTCCAGGCAGAGCAGGGGAGCGTCCGCGGGTGGCTGGCCGGGGAGCCTTGCCAGCCGCTCGCGGTCGAGCGGCAGGAGGGTCGCGGGCGCCTCCACCATCACGAACGACCCGAGCCGGGTCCGGATCAGCTCGCCGTCCACGGCTGCCGCCAGCCGCTCCGCGCCGATGCTTGATCGCTGGCTCGCTGTCGCGGACAAGGACGACGCTGTGCTCTCGGCGGCCTGCAACCCCGCCCGGAAGTTGGCGAACCGCCGCTCGAGCGAGACGGGCAGCGCCGCCTCGGTCACGCCGGCACCTGCTCGTGCGCCGGGCCGGCGGACGCCCCGACGCGGGGATCGGCCGGGACACCTCCCAGCCCGGCGAGCTGGTTCAGGAGCCGCAGGGCGAGGGCCTTGCCGTTGACCTCGGGGTCCAGCCGCGGACCGGTGCACGCCGGACAGCCCGCGTCGCAGGCGCACGCGGCGATGAGCGTTCGCGCACCGGCCACGAGCTCGTCATGACGCTTCCACAGCCGCTCCGACAGCCCGACGCCGCCAGGAACCGCCTCGTACAGGTAGATCGTCGGCGCTTCGGAGTGCGGCGAGCGGACCTGGGTGACCAGGCCGAGGTCGCGCGGGTCGACCATCAGCAGGACCGCCGCGACCGCCTGGATCCCGCGCCCCGCCCCGAGCAGCGCGACATCGAGATCGTCCTTGCGCCAGCCGCGGGCCGCGCCCTCGGCGGTCAACCAGTACGCGGTGGTCTGGAGCTCCAGCTCAGGCAGGTCGATGGGACCCCAGCCGACGTTCTCGTCCGTGCCGAACTTGAGCTTCTTGAAGAGGGTCACGAGGCTGGCGACCATCACCTCGCCGTGGACCCGGGATCCGCCCGGCGCGGCGGCGGACGCGAAGACGTCCAGCGGCTTCAGCGTCACGGCGCGATTGGCGTACGTGTAGTAGTCCACGTCGACCTTGCGGACGTACGCCTTGCGCTCGCCCCAGTCCAGCTTGTCCACGTGGTACTGCACGCTGTCGTGGAGGTAGATGGCCTGGGTGTGGACGAGCACCTGTGCGGAGAACAGGTCCGTCTCGCCGATGACCCGCGGCCGGTCCGGGGTGGTGTCGATGATCACGACGTTCTCCGGCGCCGCGGTCCGCAGGCTCACCTCCGACGCGGGGAAGTTCTCCGAGCTCCAGTACCAGCGGCCGTCGCCGGACTGCCTGACGTGCCCCTCCTCGCCGATGAACGCGAGAAGGTCGTCCACGGGGCCGGGCCCGAACACCTCACCCGGCTCGAACGGCCGCTCGAAGGTCGCGCAACGCAGGTGCGCGAGGAGCACGTGAAGGTTGTCCGGGTCCAGCCGCGCCTCCTCCGGCGAACCCTCGAGCAGGAACTCCGGGTGATGGATGACGTACTGGTCCACCGGCGAGCCCGACGCGATCAGCACGCCGACGCTGACGTCCTGCCGCCTGCCGGCGCGCCCCAGCTGCTGCCAGGTGCCCGCGACCGAGCCCGGGTAGCCCGCGAGCACCGCGACGTCCAGCGCCCCGATGTCCACCCCGAGCTCCAGGGCGTTCGTGGAGACCACGCCGAGGATCTCGCCGTCCCGGAGCCCGCGCTCGATCGCGCGACGCTCAGTGGGCAGGTACCCGCCGCGGTAGCCGCGGATCCGCGAGCGTGGCCCGAGGTGCTCCCGCAGCGCCTCCCGCAGCCGCGACAGGATGATCTCCACGGCCACGCGGGCCCGCCCGAACACGATCGTCTGCCGGCCCGCGCGGATGAACGGCAGGGCCCAGCGCTCCGCGTGCGTCAGCGCCGATCCGCGCGCGCCCGTGGCCGGATCCAGCAGCGGTGGGTCCACGAGCAGCACGTGACGAGCGCCCGCGGGCGCGCCGTTGCGATCGATCAGCCGCGGCGAGCGGCCGGTCAGCTGCGCCGCGAGCTCCGCGGGGTTTCCGATCGTCGCCGAGGAGCACACGATGATCGGGCTGGAGCCGTAGTGGGCGCACAGGCGCAGCAGCCGCCGGATGACGTTCGCGACGTGGCTCCCGAAGACGCCGCGGTACGTGTGCAGCTCGTCGATCACGATCACCCGGACCTGCTCGAAGAGCTGGAACCACTTCGTGTGATGGGGCAGGATCGCGGAGTGGAGCATGTCCGGGTTCGTCACCACGACCTGCCCGGCCGTCCGGATCGCGGATCGGATGGGCGCAGGCGTGTCGCCGTCGTAGGTCGCGGCCGCCACGGCCAGCGAGCTCGCCTTCGCGAGCCCCGCGAACTCCGCGACCTGGTCCTGCCCGAGGGCCTTCGTGGGGAACAGGAACAGCGCCCGCGCGGAGGGGTCCTCAGCCAGCGACTGGAGCACGGGCAGCGCGTAACACAGGGTCTTGCCGGACGCGGTGGGTGTCACGACGACGATGTCCTCGCCCGCGTGGACCGCTTCCACGGCCTCCGCCTGGTGGCTGTACAGCGAGGTGATGCCGCGATCCCCCAGGCCGCGGACGATCCGGCCGTCCAGCCAGGACGGGAACGGCGCGGTGACGGCCTCGCGCGCGGGGATGCGCGCGTGGTGCGTCACGGCCTGCCGGAGCGACGGCTCCTCCAGCAGCCGTTCCAGGACGGCCTCCGTGGCGGCGGGGGCGTAGGTGCGCACTGAGGGCCTCCGACTAGAACATGCGTTCGATTACCGCGAGCATAGCGATAGCGTCCAGCCCCGGCGTGCCACCTCGACTGTCACAAGGGCGCGCGACGAACTCCCCCGGATCGCACCGGACCGACCTCGAAAGCCGAGTTGACACCCCTCGAATCACGTAGCTACGCTCGGCCGCAATGCCCGACCCCGAGCCGCGCCCCAGCCGGGACCTCGACGCGGTCCCGTCGTTCCTTCGGCACGCCGGCGCACGCGCCGACAAAGGCAAGGGCGAACCAGCGGAGCCGGCAGGTCGACCCGCGATGCCGCGACCCGCGACCCCATCCCGGAACGTCGATGAACCAGGTCCACCGCGCCTCGATCCCGCGACGCTCCCGATGCCGAGCCTCTCCCGCCGGCGCGTGGTCACGCTCGCCGGCGCGCTGGCCGCGGCCCTGCTGACCCTGGGCTTCGCCCGCCAGGTCGGCGAGGCCTCCGCCGCGACCGATCGAGCCGAGGACCTGCGCGCGGCCAACGCCGCGCTGCGCATGGAGGTGGAGGGCCTCGAGCGCGATCTCAGCCACGTGCAGGACCCGCGCTTCATCAAGCTCGCGGGCCGCGCCTTCGGGCTCGGCGGCCCCGGTGAGATCCCGTTCGCGCTCGCCGCCGGCGCGCCGCCGCTCGAGGCGGACGCCCCCGGCTCGGCCTCCGTTCGCCTCGGGGCGCCGCCGACCCACACGAGCCCGCTCGACGCCTGGCTCGCGGCTCTCTTCGGCTCCTCCGGCTAGCTCCTCGGCTCGCCCCGCCAGCCGTTCGTTTCGTCCGGCAGGTCGACCGCGCCCCTGCGCGCGTCGTATGCTCGACCTCCGCCAGGTGCGCCGCTGACCGAGGGCTCCGGTCGGGCGCCAGGAGGATGGCGGGACCCGGTCGTCGCAGGCCGGCGCGGAGGAGTGGGGCGTGCCGACGATCACCATCCCGATCGAGGACCTCGTGTTCGTACTCGCCGCCCTCGTCGGCGGCGGGCTGCTGCTGATCACGGTCGTCCTCGACGACGTCCTCGGCGGCGTCCTCGACGCCTTCCACATCGACTTCTCGATCGGCGGCATCTCGCTCATGCCGCCGCTGCTCGCGTTCATCGCGATGTTCGGCGTCGGCGGCATCTTCGCGACGACGGTCCTCGACCTGCACGGTGGCCCAGCGGCGCTCGTCGGCGTGGTGTTCGGCCTTGCCGGGTTCGCCGTCGCGTTCTTCCTGTTCCGCGCGCTCAAACGCGCGGAGGGTGCACGACCGTTCTCGATCTCCGACCTCGTCGGCCACCAGGGCTCCGTCAGCGTGACCATCCCCGCCGGCCGGCTCGGAACCGTCTACGTCCGGGCCGAGGGCCAGAACCACGAGATCTCCGCGACGGCCCAGGAGGACATCACGAGCGGGACCGCGATCAAGGTCGTCGGCACCGCCGGGATGGGCCTCGTCGTCGAGCGCCTCACGCCACAGCCGATCGCGATGCCCATGCCGCCACCGACGCCGACTCCGACGGCGCCTTCAGCAACAGCCACGGACGCACCGAAGGGGGACACGACCGATGTTTGACGGGTTCATCGACCTCGGGGGTGGTGTGATCCCCGTCCTCATGATCGTGGTCGTCCTGGTGCTCGTCGTGGCTTACATGGGGTCGCGCTACAAGGTTGCGGGCGCGAACGAGGCGCTCATCGTCTCCGGGCGCCGCGAGCGCGGGCCGGAGGGCGCGGTCGGGCTCAAGGTCGTGCGCGGCCAGGGCGTGATCGTCCTGCCGCTCATCAACAAGGTCGGGCGGCTGCACCTGTCGGCTCGCCAGATCAACGTCCAGCTCTCGGACGCGGTGACGAAGCAGGGCATCAAGGTGGCGGTCCAGGGCGTGGCCACGGTCAAGATCGGCAGCGACGAGGAGTCGATCCGCGCCGCCGCGGAGCGCTTCCTGGAGCGCGAGGACCAGATCGACTCGATCGTCAAGAACGTCCTCGAGGGCTCACTCCGATCGATCGTGGGCACCCTCACGGTGGAGGAGCTCAACTACGACCGCGCGAAGTTCCAGCAGGAGGTCCAGAGCGCGGCCCGCAGCGACCTCGCGACGTCCGGACTGACGATCGACAACTTCACCATCCAGGCGATCCGCGATGAGGTCGGCTACATGGACCTCATCGGCCAGCAGGAGACGGCGCGCCGCGAGCGCGACGCCCGGATGGCCAAGGCCCAGGCGGACCAGGAGGCCGCGGTCCGGGAGGCCGAGGCGCAGCAGGTCAAGCTCAACGCCCAGCGGGACGTCTCCCTGCGTCAGGCCGAGGTCGAGGCGCTGACCCAGGCCGCCGAGGCGAAAGCCGCCCAGGCCGGGCCGCTCGCCCAGGCCGAGGCGACCCAGGAGGTCACGCGGAAGCAGACCGAGCTCGCGCAGCTCGAGGCCGATCGCAAGCAGAAGGAGCTCATCGCGACCACGATCCGCCCGGCCGAGGCGGAGGCCGATGCCCAGGTCCGGCGCGCCGAGGGTGACAAGCTCGCCCGCATCGCCCAGGCCCAGGCCGAGGCGGAGCGCGTCCGCCTCGCGGGCCAGGCGGAGGCGAACATTCAGGTCATGAAGGGCGAGGCGGCAGCTCGCGTCACCGAGGTCAACGCGGAGGCGACCGCGAAGCAGACGACCCTCGAGGGCAACGCTGAGGCGGGGATTGTCCTCTCGAAGGGCGAGGCGGAGGCCAAGGCCCTCGCCCTCCGCGCCGACGCCTACCGCCAGTTCAACGAGGCCGCGGTCATCCAGACGGTGCTCTCGATGCTGCCGGAGATCGTCCGAGCCGCCGCGGAGCCGATGGGCCGCATCGACCAGCTCACGGTGCTGTCGAACGACGGCGCGTCCGAGCTCGTCCGCAACACGACTCGAACGGTCACGGAGGCGAGCGCCACCGTGAAGGGCCTCACCGGCATCGACGTTCCCGCGCTCATCGGCACGTCCATGGGGGCGCGATTCGGCGGCTCCGGCGGGAGCGGCGGCTCCGGCAAGTCGCGCGGTGGCGGTGGTTCGAGTGGCGGATCCGGTGGTGGGTCCGGCGGTGGCGGTGGCTCGCGCTCCACCTCGAGTCGCAAGAGCCCCGAGCCGCCCGCGCCGCGAGCCATGGCGACCCCCGCTTCCGCGACCGCCGCGGAGGGCAGTGCGCTCGAGGAGGACGCCGCGCAGGACGTCAGCGAGACGATGCGCGCGGCGGTCTCGGAGCTCGATCGAACCGCCGATCGGGCGCGCCGGGCGGTCGATCGAGCGATCGGCCAGCCCGTGCCCGCGCGAACGGCGGCGCCGGCGGCGTCGACCACGACCGCATCGACCACGACCGCATCGACCACGACCGCGCAGTCGACCACCGGGGCAGCATCGAGCGCGCCCCTGCCGGAGCCCGTCGACCGGCTCGGTCGCACCACCACGCTCAGCGAGGCAGCCGAGGCGCTCGCCGACGACCTGATGCGCATCCCGGGCATCCAGCGCTTCGGCGGGATGCGGCTCCAGGAGCTTGAGTCGTCCGGCCCGCGGCCGCTCCGGACGATGTGGCGAATCGCGCGCGACAAGCTGGAGCGCGACTACGGCCAGCTGACCATCGGCGAGATCATCGATCGCTACCAGGGCGGCTCGGGCGGGACCTCCGCCAGCGCGTAGCCGCCTTCGCGCGAACTCGGCTACCGTCGCCGCGTGACGAGCGGCGGCGAGTACCAGCGCATCCTCGAGCAGAACGAGCGGTTCGCCGAGGCGTTCGATCGCTCCGCGCTGACGGCGGCGCCGCTCACCGGCCTCGCCATCCTGACCTGCATGGACGCGCGCATCCTGGTCGAGGACGCCCTCGGGCTGCGCGTCGGCGACGCGCACATCATCCGCAACGCCGGGGGTCTGGCGACCGATGACGCCATCCGCTCGCTCGTCGTCAGCCAGCAGCTCCTCGGGACGCGAGAGATCCTCGTGATCGCCCACACCAGCTGCGGCCTCCACAACGCCAGCGAGCAGGACATCCGCGACAAGGTGGAGCTCTCGACCGGCCACGCCACGCAGATGGGCTTCGGCTCCTTCATCGACCTCGACGGCATGGTTCGGGAGCAGGTCGAGATCCTGCTCGACGAGCCGACGCTGCTGGAGACGCCCATCCGGGGCCTCGTCTACGAGGTCGAGACCGGGCGCCTTCGGCCCGTCGCCTGACCCCATGGGCTACACCCTGGTGGAGATCGCCGAGCGAGCGGGGCTCGACCCGGCATTCGTCGATCGGCTCGGCACCCTGGGAATCCTCGAGCCGGTCGACGGCACCTTCAACGAGGGCGATGTTCGCCGGGCCCGGATCGTGCAGTCGCTCGACGCCGCCGGGCTGCCCATCGATGGCCTCGGAGCGGCGATCCAGGCCGGCCACATCGACCTCGGCTTCGTCGACGCGCCCGCGTACAACCTGTTCGCGGGCCTGACCGATACGACGTTCGGCGAGACCGCGGCGAGATCCGGCGTTCCGCTGGAGGTGGTGCTCGCCATCCGCGAGGCGGCAGGTGCGTCGGTGCCGTCGCCCGACGACCGGATGCGGCAGGTCGAGCTGGAGGTCCTCCCGGCGCTCGAGATGGCGCTGCGTCAGGGCGTGCGGCCGACCGTCGTCGAGGGCGCGCTCCGAGCCGCCGGCGAGAGCGCTCGCCGCCTCGCGGAGATCCAGTCGGAGTGGTGGATGACGGACATCCTCCAGCCGATCTTCGCCAGCGGTGGCGGCGCCACCGAGGTGACGGAGCGGACGGGCGACTTCGCAGATGCCTACGGCGCCGTGGACGACGCCATGATCCTCGGCCTGTACCACGGTCACCAGGCGCACACCTGGATGAAGAACATCTTCGAGGGCTTCGAGGCCGTGCTGACCCGGGCAGGCCTTTACGCGCCATCGGATCGCCCGCCCGCGATCTGCTTCCTCGACCTCTCCGGGTACACGCGCCTGACCGAGGAGCGCGGTGATGCGGCCGCGGCCGACCTCGCGGGGCGCCTGTCGAAGCTGGTCCAGCGGACGTCCGTGCAGCACGGCGGCAAGCCGGTGAAATGGCTCGGTGATGGCGTGATGTTCCACTTTCGCGAACCCGGACCGGGCGTCCTCGCGGCACTCGAGATGGTCGAGGGTGCCCGCGACGAGAACCTGCCGCCCGCGCACGTCGGCCTGCATGCGGGGCCCGTGATCTTCCAGGATGGCGACTACTTCGGGCGGACCGTGAACACCGCAGCGCGGATCGCCGACTATGCGCGCCAGGGTGAGGTCCTCGTGTCGGACGAGGTTGTCACCGCGTCGCCGGGTCTCGAGGGCGTCCGCTTCGAGGCCATCGGTCCGGTGGAGCTGAAGGGGATCACGGAGACGATCCCGCTGAACGTGGCGCGCCGCGTCTGAACGGCCGCCCGCGTTAGAATGCGCGGCCCGTGGCTGGGTAGCTCAGTGGTAGAGCAAGCGGCTCATAATCGCTAGGTCACAGGTTCGAATCCTGTCCCAGCTACCAATACGCCCTCGTAACGAAAACTTCACCGCCGGCACATCGGTGGTCCGCATTCGTCTGTCACGATGCATCGGTGGGGGCGGGCCTTTCTTCCCATCCCTGACTGACTGACGGCCTTTGGGGCCGCAGAAAGACCGGTCCTATACTCCCTGCGGGATCGCCAGCGCAACGGTGGCCCGCTCGTTCGGAGGCGCTTCTTCTTGAATCCCAGGTTCATGCGCAACGGCCTGCTGATGCTCGTCCTCGTGATGGGCGTCTCGGCCCTGCTGTACACGTGGCTCGGCGCGACGTCCGAGGTTGTCCAAAAGGCCTACTCCGGTCCCGGTTCGTTCCTCGAGCAGGTGGAGAAGGGCCAGGTCTCGCGAGTCGTCCAGAGCGGCGAGACGCTCAATGTCTTCGACAACACGAAGAAGCCGACCGACACGGAGCCGTCCTACACCGTCACCGTCGCGAACGTGCTGGTGGACGTGGGCTCCGACATCCGGGAGGCCGCTGCCAAGGGCAGCAAGGCGGAGCCGACGTTCGATCCCAAGCCCGCACCTGACAACTCATGGATCGGGCTGGTGCTCACGGGCTTGCTGCCGCTCCTGATCATCGGCGGCTTCATCTACTTCATGATGCGGCAGGCCCAGGGCACGAACAACCAGGCCCTGTCGTTCGGCAAGAGCCGCGCGCGCATGTTCCTCGGCAACAAGCAGGTCGTGACGTTCAACGACGTCGCCGGCGTCGACGAGGCGAAGACCGAGCTCCAGGAGGTCGTCGAGTTCCTGAAGTTCCCCGAGAAGTTCAACACCCTCGGCGCGCGCATCCCGCGCGGCGTGCTCCTCGTGGGCCCTCCGGGCACCGGCAAGACGCTCCTCGCGCGCGCCGTCGCGGGCGAGGCCGGCGTGCCGTTCTTCTCGATCTCGGGCTCCGAGTTCGTCGAGATGTTCGTGGGGGTGGGCGCCTCGCGCGTCCGCGACCTGTTCGACCAGGCGAAGCGCAACTCGCCGTGCATCGTGTTCGTGGACGAGATCGACGCGGTGGGGCGCCAGCGCGGCGCCGGCCTCGGCGGCTCGCACGACGAGCGCGAACAGACCCTCAACCAGATCCTGGTCGAGATGGATGGCTTCGACACGAACACCAACGTGATCGTCGTCGCCGCCAC
>DASTIE010000193.1:0-10016 GCA_035717865.1 Candidatus Limnocylindrales bacterium | reverse complement strand
CGCCGGCCGTCGAGACGGAAGCTCCCACGCCGGCCGCCGAGGCCGGCGCGGAGGAAGCTCCCGCCGAGGACGACGCCAAGGCGTAGTCCTGGGTCGCATGCCAAGCCCGTCGTACCAACGGGCGGAGGAGAAACCGATCGGGCCGGCCCATCGTCTGATGGGCCGTGATCCGCTCGCGCGCACGGCGCGAATCCGTCATCACCACCGGTCGCGCAGATGGTCTTGACGAAAGGACCACATGCTAGGATCGATCAACCGCCTCGAGAGGGTGGGACCAGGGGAACGGGCGTTCACACATGGAGCGATTCGACAAGTTCACTGACCGGGCACGAAAAGTCCTGACGCTCGCGCAGGACGAGGCGCAGCGGTTCAACCACAACTACATCGGCACGGAGCACCTGCTCCTGGGCCTCGTCCGCGAGGGCGAAGGCGTCGCTGCCCGGGTTCTCGAGAACATGAACGTCGAGCTCGCCAAGGTGCGGACCGCCGTCGAGTTCATCATCGGGCGCGGCGACCGGCCGGTCGTCGGTGAGGTCGGGCTGACCCCGCGCGCCAAGCGCGTCATCGAGCTGGCCATCGACGAGGCTCGCCGCCTCGGGCACAACTACATCGGCACGGAGCACCTGCTCCTGGGCCTCGTCCGCGAGGGCGAGGGCATCGCCGCCGGCGTCCTCGAGTCGCTCGGCGTGAACCTCGACAAGGTCCGCCACGAGGTCATCCGGGTCTTGAGCCAGAGCTCGTCCGTCGGGCCGGCGCAGGAGACGAAGCGAAGCTCCAAGACCCCGACCGTCGATGCGCTCGGCATCAACCTGACCGAGGCGTCGCGCGCGGGCAAGCTCGATCCCGTCATCGGCCGCGAGAAGGAGATCGAGCGGGTCATCCAGATCCTCGGGCGGAAGACCAAGAACAACCCGGCGCTGATCGGCGAGCCGGGCGTCGGCAAGACGGCGATCGCCGAGGGCCTCGCGCACCGCATCGTCGCCGGCGACGTGCCTGACATCCTGCTGAACAAGCGCGTCCTGACGCTCGACATCGGCTCGCTCGTCGCCGGCACCAAGTACCGCGGCGAGTTCGAGGAGCGCCTCAAGAAGATCATCGAGGAGCTTCGGAACACCAACGACGCGGTCCTCTTCATCGACGAGCTCCATACCCTCGTGGGTGCGGGTGCCGCGGAGGGCGCGATCGATGCCGCGAACATCCTGAAGCCGCCGCTCGCGCGCGGCGAGCTCCAGTGCATCGGCGCCACGACCCTCGACGAGTACCGCAAGTACATCGAGCGCGACGCGGCCCTGGAGCGGCGCTTCCAGCCGGTCATGGTGGAGGAGCCGACGCTCGAGCAGACGATCGAGATCCTGAAGGGGATCCGCGAGCGCTACGAGCAGCACCACAAGGTCTCAATCACGGACGAGGCGGTGCGGGCCGCCGCGGACCTGTCCATCCGATACATCACGGACCGCCACCTTCCCGACAAGGCGATCGACCTCATCGACGAGGCCGCGTCCCGCGTGCGGCTCCGTCACGCGTCCGCGCCGCCGCAGCTGCGCGAGGCGCAGCGCGAGCTCGACCGCATGACGAAGGAGAAGGACGGCGCGATCAACTCCCAGGATTACGAGGCCGCGGCCAAGCTCCGGGAGGACGAGGCCACGCTCCGGGAGAAGGTCGACACGCTCCGCGGCGAGTGGCAGACGACGATCGCCGGCGATGCCCCGACCGTTGACGAAGAGGAGATCGCCCAGGTCGTGGCGATGTGGACCGGCATCCCGGTCACCCGCATCTCCGAGGCGGAGACCGAGCGCCTGCTGCACATGGAAGAGGCGCTCCACCAGCGCGTCGTCGGGCAGCAGGAGGCGATCGACATCGTCTCCAAGGCCGTCCGTCGCGCGCGGGCCGGCCTCAAGGATCCGAAGCGCCCGATCGGCTCATTCGTCTTCCTCGGCCCCACGGGTGTCGGCAAGACGGAGCTCGCGAAGGCCCTCGCCGAGTTCATGTTCGGCAGCGAGGACACGCTCATCAAGATCGACATGAGCGAGTTCATGGAGCGTCACAACGTGTCGCGCCTGGTCGGCGCCCCGCCGGGCTACGTCGGGTTCGACGAGGGCGGCCAGCTGACCGAGGCGGTCCGGCGCAAGAGCTACGCGGTCGTCCTCCTCGACGAGGTCGAGAAGGCCCACCCCGAGGTGTTCAACATCCTGCTCCAGATCCTCGAGGACGGGCAGCTGACGGACGCCAAGGGCCGCCGTGTCGACTTCCGGAACACGATCATCATCATGACCTCGAACCTCGGCGCGAAGCAGCTCCAGACGAACTCGTCGCTGGGCTTCCGGCCCGTCGCCGACGACGAGAGCGGCCGGCGCGAGGCGTCGTACGAGCTCATGAAGGAGAAGGTCACCGCGGAGCTGAAGACCAGCTTCCGGCCCGAGTTCCTGAACCGCATCGACGCGACCGTGGTGTTCCGCAGCCTGACGATGGACGAGATCCGCGAGATCGTCGACCTGATGCTCAAGCGGGTTCGGGACCAGCTCAAGGCCCAGAACATGACGCTCGAGGTGACGCAGGGGGCGAAGGACGAGCTCATCAAGGCCGGCTGGGATCCCGCCTTCGGGGCCCGGCCGCTCCGCCGCGCGATCCAGAACCAGATCGAGGACGTCCTCGCCGAGCACCTGTTGCTCGGGCGGTACGAGGCGGGCGCGACGATCGAGGTCGACGCGAACGCCGACGACGGCCTCGTGATCCGCGAAGTCGAGCAGAAGACCCCCGTCGAAGTCTCGTAGGCCGGGCGTGGCCCGGTCGCAGAGCCGCTTCGTCTGCCAGGCCTGCGGCGCCGAGTTTCTCCGCTGGGAGGGCCAGTGCCGCTCGTGTGCCGAGTGGAACACCCTCGTCGAAACCGTGGTGACCGCGCGCCCGAGAAACGCGACGGCGGGTCCGCGCGCGCTCGTCGGCGTGATGTCGCCCGTGCCGCTCTCGGCGCCGGCCGAGGGCCCAACCGAGCGGTTGCGAACGTCGCTCGGTGAGCTGGACCGCGTGCTCGGTGGCGGGATCGTGCCGGGGTCGCTGCTGCTGATCGGTGGCGAGCCCGGGGTGGGGAAGTCGACGCTGCTGCTCCAGGTCGCGGGTGGCGTCGCGACGGCGGACGCGGGCGTGCTCTACGCCACCGGCGAGGAATCCGCGGCACAGGTCCGCCTGCGTGCCGGGCGCCTCGGGCTGACGAACGGCGTCGCAGGCGACGCCGTGCAGGTCCTGGCAACGAGCGAGGTGGGCGCGATCGTCGAGGCGGCAACCGCTGCGCGCCCAGCCCTCGTCGTCGTCGATTCGATCCAGACGATGACGGTCGAGGAGCTCGACGGACCCGCGGGGAGCGTCGGGCAGGTCAAGGAATCGGCCCTGCGCCTCATGGAGCTGGCCAAAGGCGAAGGGGTTGCGGTGGTCCTCGTCGGCCACGTGACCAAGGACGGCTCGATCGCCGGGCCGCGGACGCTGGAGCACCTCGTGGACGCCGTGATCGAGCTTGGCGGCGAGCGAGGCGGGGTCATGCGTCTGCTGCGCGCGAGCAAGAACCGCTTCGGGTCCACCGACGAGCTGGGGGTGCTGGAGATGCGCGAGGAGGGGCTGCGGGAGGTCGACGACCCCGGCCGCGCGTTCCTCGCCGAGCACCTCGGCGGCGCGCCGGGGAGCGTCGTGGCGGCGACGATGGAGGGCAGCCGCCCGCTGCTCGTGGAGGTCCAGGCGCTGGTCTCGCAGGCGGGCTACTCGACGCCGGCACGCCGTGCGTCAGGCATCGACCCGACGCGCCTCGCGCTCCTGCTCGCCGTCCTCGGGCGCCGCGCCGGCATCGGCCTCGGCGGCCACGATGTCTACGCGAATCTCGCCGGCGGGCTGAGCGTCGCGGAGCCGGGCCTCGACCTGGCCGTGGCGCTCGCGCTGGCGTCTTCGCTTCGAGACCGCCCCATCGACCCCGCGACGGTCGCGGTGGGCGAGGTCGGCCTGCTCGGGGAGCTGCGACCGGTCGCGGGCGTGGATCGGCGGCTGCGCGAAGCCGCACGACTCGGGTTCCAGCGGGCGGTCGTGCCGGCGGCGCGTGACGGCCTCACGCCGGACGTCCCCGGGCTCCGTGTGGTTGCGGCGGCCAACCTTCGCGATGCCATCTCCGCCACGCTCGCGGCAGCGCCGCTGCCGGGCGACCGCCGGCGCGCGGCGGACGCACCGGAAGGCGCTGATTCGGGCACGCCGGTGACGGTCGATGCCTGAACGCGAGTGGTAGGCTGGCGCACCCGACGACCAACAGCGACCCGATCGACCCCATCGGTCGCTGCCTTCTGATCGCGACCACCCCGAGGCGCAGGTGATCCGAACCATCCATTTCCTGGGAGCGGCGCTGGGCGGGCTCATCGGCATCACGCTGGTGGTCGCCCAGCTGGCGGTCTTCCAGCCTGTCCCGGGATCGTCGCTCCTGGTCGTGGCCTGGGTCGTGGCCTGGATCGTGCTGGGCTTCACGCTCCTGCCGTACCTGACCGTGATCCCGGCGATGCGGGCGCTCCGTGCCGTGCAGCAGCTGTCCACGGCGGAGTTCGTGACGGCGATCATCGGCCTGTTCCTCGGGCTGCTGCTGGGCCTGCTGGCCGGCCTGCCCCTCTCCAACATCCCCGGGATCGTGGGATCGCTGGCGCCGCTCGGGATCTCGCTGTTCCTCGGGTTTGCGATGGTCGGCCTCACGGTCGCGAAGCGCCATGACCTCATCGCCGCCGCCGAGAACATCGGGCTGCTGCGCCGGGGTCCAGCCCAGGGTGGCGGGCCGGCAGTCGCGAGGATCCTGGTCGACACGAGCGCGATCATCGACGGCCGGATCGCGGACATCGCGGAATCAGGCTTCCTGTACGGCATCCTGGAGGTGCCGCGCTTCGTGCTCGACGAGGTCCAGCGGCTCGCGGACAGCTCCGACGGCATGCGGCGGACGCGGGGCCGCCGCGGCCTCGAGATCCTGGCCCGGATGCGCAAGTCCGACGCCACGCCCGTCCAGGTCATCGACGAGGACGTCCCGGGCACGCCCGAGGTGGACTCGAAGCTGGTGGCGCTCGCGCGCAAGGACGGCCGCGCGGTCCTGACGAACGACCTCAACCTCAACCGGATCGCCGATCTCCAGGGCGTCCGGGTGCTGAACGTGAACTCCCTCGCCAACGCCGTGAAGCCCGCGCTCCTGCCCGGCGAGGACCTGCGCATCCGTGTGATCCAGCCCGGCAAGGACGCGGGCCAGGGCGTCGGCTACCTCGACGACGGCACGATGGTCGTGGTGGAGGGCGGCGCGAAGTCGATCGACAACGAGGTCGACGTCACCGTCACGCGAGTGCTGCAGACCGTCGCCGGGCGGATGGTCTTCGCCCACCCGCGGCAAGGCTGATTCGTGGCCGAGAGCGAGGCGGGCGCCGGCGGGTCGCGCGGGCGCGAGACCAGGACCGGCTTCGCGACGGACGTCCACCCCTTCGGGCCCGGCGACGGCCTGTGGCTCGGCGGGATCGAGATCCCGGCCGCGCCCCGTCTGCACGGCCACTCCGACGGCGACGTCGCGCTGCACGCGATCGGCGGGGCACTGCTGGGCGCCGCGGGCCTCGGCGACCTCGGCGGCGTCTACCCGGCAGATGAGCGGACGCGCCGCGGGATCCCCAGCAGCGAGCTCCTGGGCGGCATCGTCGCGAAGCTCGCCGCGGCGGGCTGGCGGCCGTGGACGGTCGACGTGACGATCAGCGCGGGGCGGCCCAGGATCGGGCCTTCCATGCCTGCGATGCGGGAGCGGATCGCGCAGCTGCTCGATGTCGACGTCGAGGCGGTGAACGTGCAGGCCTCTACCGGGAACCTCTCCGGGGACGTCGGGGCCGGACGGGTCATCGCCGCCGGCGCCGTCGCAACCGTCGCGCGCACCGGCGTGGGAGAGTCGCAGCGATGACGCTTCGCCTGCGCGACACGCTGAGCGGCGAGACGCGGGCGCTCGAGCCCCTGGAGCCCGGCCATGTCCGCATCTACAGCTGCGGCCCGACGGTCTACGGGCCCACCCACATCGGCAACTTCCGGTCGTTCCTGTTCGCCGACGTGCTCGTGCGGTACCTGCGCTACCGCGGCCTGCGCGTCACGTGGGTCATGAACTTCACCGACGTCGACGATCGGATCATCGCCAACGCGAATGCCGCGGGCGAATCGATCGGCGACCTGACGGGTCGCTGGATCGGCCGCTTCGAGCTCGACTACGCTGCGCTCCGGATGACCGTCCCGGATGTGCTCCCGCGCGCGACGGATCACATCCCCGAGATGGCCGCGATCATCGCGACGCTGCTGGAGCGCGGGCACGCCTACCGGACCGACGATGGCTCGGTCTTCTTCCGCATCAGCTCCTGGCCCGCGTACGGCCGCCTCGCGCGGCTCGACCCCGAGCAGCTGCAGGTCGGGGAGCGCGTCGAGGCGGACGACTACGGCAAGGACGACGTGCGCGACTTCGCGCTGTGGAAGGGCCCGAAGCCCGGCGAGCCGTCGTGGGACACGGCCATCGGCCCGGGGCGGCCGGGCTGGCACATCGAGTGCTCTGCGATGAGCATGAAGCACCTGGGCGAGTCGTTCGACATCCACACCGGCGGCATCGACCTCATCTTTCCGCATCATGAGGACGAGCTTGCGCAGAGCGAGGCCGCCACGGGCAAGCCCTTCGTGCGCACCTGGCTGCACTGCGACCACCTGCGGCTCGGCGGGGCCAAGATGGCGCGGCGCGTCGGGAACATCGCACGGGTCGCGGATCTCCTCGAGGAAGGCGTCTCGCCGCGCGCGCTCCGGTACGCCCTGATCGCCGTGAACTACCGGCGGGCCCTCGAGTACACGTCCGAATCGCTCACGGCCGCCGCGGCGGCGATCGAACGCCTGGACGCGTTCGACCTCGCGCTCGACGCCTACGTCGGAGAGCGCGTCGACGCCGCCGACCTGCCCGCGGTCCTGGATGAGGCCCGCCGGCGCTTCGAGTCCGCAATGGACGACGACCTGAATGTCTCCGCGGCGCTCGCGGCCATCTTCGACCTCGTGCGCGAGCTGAACCGCAGGATGGCCGAGCGGTCGCTCTCGACAGCCGATGCGGCTCGGGCGCTCGGGGTGCTGCGCGATCTCGATCGCGTGCTGGCCATCCTGCCGGATGAGACCCCCGACCTGCCGGCAGGTGCCGCGGAGCTCCTGCAGCAGCGTGAAGCGGCCCGCGCGAACCGGGACTGGGCCGCGTCCGACCGCCTGCGCGACGAGCTCGCTGCGCTCGGGGTCGCCGTCGAGGACACCCGCGACGGGCAGCGCTGGCGCCTTCCGGAGCCGGCTCGATGACCGACGGACCGCGCCGGCCACGTCGCGACGGCGGCCCGCCCCGCCGGGACGGCGGCGGACCGAGGAGCGGGCGCGGCGGTGGAGGAGCGGGCGGCTTCCGGGGACCGCGCGGCGGCGGGGGTGGAGGCTCCCGGGGCGGAGGCTTCCGGAGCGGCGGCTTCCGCGGGCCTGACGGATCCGGAAGCGGCGGGCCCGGACGACCGAGCGGCCCAGGTGGCTATCGAGGAGGATCGCGCAGCGGCACCGGCTTCGGGCGTTCGGAAGGTGGCGGCGGAGACACGCGGGACAACCGCCCGCGGTTCGGCGATGGCGGTGGCGCCGATGCTGGCGGCCTCGAGGGCAGACCGGAGGAGCTCGATCGGCGTGAGGCCGCCTTCGACAGGCCGCGATTCAGCGGCCCACGCTCCGGAGGCTTCCGCCCGGCAGGACCGCGCTCCGGTCCGCCGCGCCCCGGAGGTCCACGGCCCGGCGGCGCGCGACCGGGTGGCCGCGGAGGCGGGGGGCCGGGGGGCTTCCGTCCGGACGCACCACGTCCCGACGGTCCCCGGGCCGGCGGCCTCCGTCCCGGCGCGCGCTTCGAGCGGCCGCCGTGGCAGGGCCCGCCGGCCGCCGGCGACCAGGGTTCGGGGGACGCTGCGGGGTTCGACCGGCCGCGACCTCGACGTCCGTGGGTCGACCGTCCCCCACGCCCAGTGGGTGACCGGGCATCGCCGCCGTGGCGACGTGATGAGCTCGCCGCCCCGCAGCGGCCCGGAGCGCCGGCGCCGCCGCTCGAGGAGGGCGAGGAGCTCGTGGCCGGGCGACGTCCGGTGGAGGAGGCCTTCGCCGCCAATCGACCGGCGCACCGGCTGCTCGTCACGCCGCAGCGGCGGCAGGCGCTCGAGAAGATCGTGCTCCACGCGACGACCCTCCGCATCCCCATCGTCGAGGTCGAGGGCGGCTCGCTCACGGCACTCGCGGGCTTCGACGGCCATCAGGGTGTCGCCGTGGTCGTCGACGCGCGCCGGTTCGCGTCGGTCGAGGACATCCTCGCGCGCTCGATCGAGCGAGGCGAGCCGCCGTTCGTGCTCGCTCTCGACTCCCTCGAGGATCCGCAGAACGTCGGGACGCTGCTTCGGAGCGCGGAGGGCAGCGGCGTCCACGGCGTCGTGTTCCCCACGGAGCGGCAGGCGCCGCTCTCGCCCGCGGCGGTGAAGGCCTCCGCCGGGGCCACGGAGCACCTGCTGCTGGCGCCGGTCGACGACCTCGCCGGCACGCTGACGGATCTTCGTCTCCGCGGGGTACGGATCGTCGGCTCCGAGGCCGATGCGCCGCTGACCGCCCGCGAGGCCGACCTTCGCGGACCGATCGCGCTCGTCGTCGGGAGCGAGGGGCACGGTCTGTCGCCGGCGATCCGCCGCCGCTGCGACCTGTTCGTCCGGCTGCCGATGCGCGGTGTCGTCGGGTCGTTGAATGCGGCCGTCGCCGGATCCGTGCTGCTGTTCGAGATCCTGGGCCAGCGCGACGCGGGCCCGGCGCCGGAGGTCGCCGCCACGCCGACGCGGGCGCCAACTGCGGAGCCAAGCAAGGCGCCGCCCGTGAAGTCGCCGGTCGGGTCGAATGCCGCAGCGAAGCCAAAGGAAGCAGCCAAGCCCAGGGCTGCAGCAACGCCCAAGGCCGCGGGCGACAAAGCCGCTGCAAAGCCCAAAGCCGCCGCAAAGCCCAAGGCCGCCGCAAAGCCCAAGGCCGCGGCGGAATCGAAATCGGCGCCAGCGCCGCGACCCGTCGCGAAGCGCAAGCCCATTAGTGCCTCTCCGTCGAAGCGCGCCGCCGCTGCCGCGGACTCACCGATCGAGGACGACGGACCCGCCCTGCTCCCGGAGTAGGGTGGAAAGTCGCGCACGCTTGACCGGTTTCCGCGCTGCGACCTATCATTCCCCGGCGCCCCGGCTGGCTTTGGTTTGCCGTGCGCGCCGACGTAGCTCAATTGGTAGAGCAGCGGTTTTGTAAACCGCCGGTTTCGGGTTCGAGTCCCGCCGTCGGCTCCATCTTCGCGAAGCCCTCGGGCCCACATAGCTCAGCCGGTAGAGCACTTCCTTGGTAAGGAAGAGGTCATCGGTTCAAGTCCGATTGTGGGCTCCAGCCCACACTCTCTTGGGCTCCCCGAAAGTGGCGTTCTCTGGCGAAGCCTTGCCCGTCGGGGCGGGGATCGCCGCTAGCAATGGAGTGAGACTGGTCCAGTGGCCAAGAAGAAGTTCGAGCGAACCAAGCCGCACGTGAACATCGGCACGATCGGCCACATCGACCATGGCAAGACGAGCCTGACGGCTGCCATCAGCAAGTACCTCGCCCTGAAGGGCTCGGCCGAGTACCGGGCGTTCGATTCGATCGACAACGCGCCGGAAGAGCGCGCGCGCGGCATCACCATCGCCATTGCGCACGTGGAGTACGAGACCGACGCCCGCCACTACGCCCACGTCGACTGCCCCGGGCACGCCGACTACATCAAGAACATGATCACCGGAGCCGCCCAGATGGACGGCGCGATCCTGGTCGTGGCCGCGACCGACGGCCCGATGCCCCAGACCCGCGAGCACATCCTGCTGGCCCGCCAGGTCGAGGTGCCGTACATCGTGGTCTTCCTCAACAAGGTCGACGCGGTCGACGACCCCGAGCTCCTCGACCTCGTCGAGCTCGAG
>DASTIE010000192.1:0-24778 GCA_035717865.1 Candidatus Limnocylindrales bacterium | reverse complement strand
AGCTCCGCCGCGCCCAGGAGCGGTGCGTCGATGCCGAGGGCCCCCGGCGCGATCCGGACGAGCGCTCGCGGGCCGCTGAGGGCCAGCCGGTCGAGCTGCGCGACGATCGCCGTCTCGATGTAGGGGTACGCACGCGCGAACAGCCCGCCCAGGACGATGACCCGCGGGTTCAGGACGTTGACCAGGCCGGCCAGCCCGATCCCCAGCCAGCGACCGATGTGCGCCAGCGCCGCGAGCGAGCCGGGCTCCCCCTCCGCCGCCGATCGCAGCACCTCGTCGACCTCCTCGGGCCCGCCGTCGACGGGCCTTCCCGCGAGCCGCAGCAGTGCGCGCTCGCCGATCTCCGTCTCCCAGCAGCCAACCGAGCCGCAGCTGCAGGTCGTGCCGGCAGGGTTGAGCGGCATGTGCCCGACCTCGCCCGCGTAGCCGGCGGCGCCGGTCATGGCGTCGCCGTCGACGACGATCCCGCCGCCGACGCCGACCTCGCCCCAGATGAGCAGCAGGTCGTCCGCGCCGCGGGCCGCGCCACGTCGCAGCTCCGCCACGGCGGCGAGATCCGCCTCGTTGGCGACATGGATCGGGACGTCGAGACCCAGCGCGGCCGGCAGCCGCTCCCCCAGCGGCGCGTCGCGCCAGCCGAGGTTCGGGGCGCTGGAGACGGTGCCGTCGGTCCGGCGCACGAGGCCCGCCATGGCCACGCCGATCGCCACGACCTGGTCGCGGTGGTGCGCCATCGGCAGCCGCTCCACCAGGCCGCGAAGGTCGTCCACGATGGCCTCGAGCGAGAGATGGCCGCGCGGCCGCGGGATGCGGACCGTGGCGACCGGCGTGCCGCCGACGCCCACCAGGCCGGCTGCGAGCGAGTCCACGGCGATGGCCAGGGCCAGGACGAGGACGCGCTGGGCCCGCGGGTGAACGAGCGGGGAGGGACGGCCGGGCGACCCCACGGGCGCACCGCGCTGCTCCACGTACAGGTCGCCCGCGACGAGCTCGCCGATCAGGGCGCGGATCGCGGTTCGGGTGAGACCCGTGCGGGCGACCAGCTCGGAGCGCGACTGCGGTCCGCGGAGGTGCAGCTCGCGAACGATCGCGGCCAGGTTCGCGCGCCGGACGGTCTCGCTGCGCTGCCCGATCAGGTCGGAGCCAAGGGGCATTTTGTAGTCCTATCTTCCAAACCGAGGGTGCTAGGCTCGGGCATCCCCCGGCACGTGTCAAGCCGGATGCGGGCGCGGTTGGAGGACGACCATTTGGGCGTGCGAATGGGGCCGCCGGCGTGACCGACCGAACCCTCCGCTGGGGCGTGCTCTCGACCGCCGACATCGCTCGCAGGAAGTGGATTCCCGGTGTCCGCCGGTCGCCGCGGCGGCGCGGCGAGGTGGTGGCGATCGCCTCCCGCGACGGCGCGGCCGCGGAGCGCGTGGCCAAGGAGCTGGCGATCCCCCGCGGGCACGGCTCCTACGAAGGGCTCCTTGCCGACCCGGAGGTCGACGCGGTCTACATCCCGCTCCCGAACCACCTGCACCTCGAGTGGGCGCTCGCGGCGGCGAAGGCCGCCAAGCACGTCCTCGTCGAGAAGCCGATCGCGCTCTCGTCGAAGGATGCCGAGACCATGGTCGCGGCCGCCTCGGATGCCGGGGTGCTCCTCATGGAGGCCTTCATGTACCGCCTCCACCCGTCGTGGGTCGCCGTTCGCGAGCTGATCGCCGCCGGGCGGATCGGGCGGCTGCAGACGGTCCAGAGCTGGTTCTCGTACTACAACGACGACCCGCGGAACATCCGCAACATCGCCGCCGCGGGCGGCGGGGCGCTCATGGACATCGGCTGCTACTCGATCAACCTCTCGCGGATGCTGTTCGGCGCGGAGCCGCAGCGCGTCGAAGCCGCGACCCTGCGCGACCCCGACCACGAGGTCGACGTCCTGACCTCCGCGCTGCTGGTGTTCCCGGGCGGCGGTACGGCGACCTTCACCTGCTCGACCCGGTCGGAGACCGACCAGCGGGTCCACATCTACGGCACCGAGGGCCACCTCTCCGTCGGGATCCCGTTCAACATCCCGCCCGACCGCCCCACCGAGGTCTTCCTGACCCATGGCGGCGAGCCGCCCGTCGCGCCCGCCGTCGAGCGCTTCACGTTCGAGACGGCAGATCCGTACGGCGTGGAGGCGGACGCGTTCGCAGATGCCGTGCTGGACGGGGCGCCGCTCCCGACGCCCCCGGAGGACGCGGTGGCGAACATGCGGGTCATCGAGCAGGTCTTCGAGGCCGCGGCGCGCCGGTAATGCGCAGGTACGGCCTCGCCGCGGCGGCCGTTGGAGCGTTCGTCGTCGTGGCCGTCGCGATCAGGCTCGGCGTCGGGCAGCCCGCGTCGAGCGGACCGCCATCGATGACGGGCGCACCGGGCATGCCGGACCGCGCCGGCCCGCCGCCTGCCTTCGTCGACGAGACGGCGACCTCCGGCATCGACCACACGTACGACGGCGGCTTCGACTTCGCCGTTGGCGGCGGCGTGGCCACGTTCGACTGCGACGCCGACGGCGACCAGGATCTCTACCTGGCCGGCGGCGCGAATCCGGCGGCGCTGTACCGCAACGACAGCCAGGTCGGCGGGCCGCTCCGCTTCACCCGCGTCGCGAGCCTCGCAACGGACCTCGAGGCTGTCAACGGCGCGTACCCGCTCCGCTTCTGGCCCGACGCGGGTGATGGCGGCGAGCCGGGCCCCGAGCGCGGCGCGGACCTCGTCGTCCTGCGGCTCGGTCCAAACGTCGTGCTCGCCAACCGCGGCGACTGCACGTTCGAGGACGCGACCGCGGACCTCGGGATCGATGGCGGCGACGACAACACCCAGGCATTCAGCGCGACCTGGAGCGCGGATCACGACTGGCCGACGCTCGCGTTCGGCAACTACCTGGACCCGGGGAACATGGACGTGGCGACGCGTTGCCAGACCAACTGGCTCATCCGGCCGGGCAGCAATGCGTACGGCGAGCCGATCTACCGCGAGCCGGAGCCGCTGCGGCCGAGCTTCTGCGCCCTCTCGATGCTCTTCAGCGACTGGTCCGGGACCGGCCGCCGCGATCTACGGATCAGCAACGACCGGGCCTTCTACCGCCAGGACGAGGGCGGCGAGCAGCTCTGGCGTGTCGAGAGCGGGCAGGCAACCCGCCTCTACACCGCGGCGGACGGCTGGGCGACCGTCCGCGTCGAGGGGATGGGCATCGGCAGCTTCGATCTCACCGGCGACGGGCTGCCGGAGATCTACCTGACCAGCCAGGCAGCCAGCAAGCTCCAGGCGCTCGCCGGCGGACCAGATCGACCGGCCTACGTCGACATCGGCTTGTCGCGCAACGTGAACGTGGCCCATCCGTTCACGGGCGACGACACGGACCTGCCCTCGACCGCGTGGCACCCCGAGTTCGCCGATGTCAACAACGACGGCCTCATCGATCTCTTCGTCTCGAAGGGCAACACGACCGAGGTCCCCGACTACGCGGTGCACGATCCGAGCAACCTGCTGCTGGGCCAGCCCGACGGCACCTTCGCAGAGGCCGCTGACCGGGCCGGCATCCTGACGTTCGATCGGGCGCGGGGGGCCGCGCTGGTCGACTTCAACCGCGACGGCCACCTCGACCTGGTGGAGTCGTTCTACGGCTCGCCGGCCCGTATCTGGCGGAACCAGGGCGCGGTCGATGGGCGCGACGCCGCAGCGATGCGCTGGGCCGCGTTCCGGCTGCGCCAGCCGGGTCGGAACGGCGACGCGATCGGTGCGGTCGTCGAGATCCGCGCCGGCGAGTGGCGCCAGACCCGGGAGCTGGTGGTCGGCGGCGGACATGGCGGCGGCCAGCTGGGCTGGCTCCACGTCGGCCTCGGTGCGGCAGCCTCGGCGGAGGTGCGGGTGCAGTGGCCGGACGGGATCGTAGGGCCCTGGGAGCCGCTCCCGCTGGAGGCGTTCACGGTGATCGAGCGCGAGGTCGGGGCCGGCTCGACGACGTCTCCCCGCTAGGAGGCCGCCCCCGGCGGCAGCGCGCCGATCGTGAGCCAGCGGTCGCCCGTCGCCCGGCGAACCGCGAACGTCGTCGCGAATGGCTCGCTCGCCCGGCTGACGAGCGCGCCGTCCGCCGAGTAGACCTCCCGGACGAGGGTTCCGGAGCCGTCAAGTCCGAGGCTGAGGCCGGACTGGACGCCGAACGGAACGAGCCGCCGGACGTGGATCGCGTCGAACGTGTAGTGCTCGATGGTCCGCTCCCCGCCACCGGCGGCCGCGGCCACGCGTGCCTGCATCTCCGCCAGGCGGTCGCCGTGATCGACGGCCGTCAGGATCGAGGGGTCGCTGCGCAGGGTCGCCTGGTTCTCGTACTCCAGGTTCTGCGCGAGCGTCACGAGGATCGCCTGGATGTCGGCCTGGCCGAGCGTCGGGTCGAACTCCGTCACGTCGGGCGCCACGGTGACCGTCGGGAGCGTGGACGGGTCGACCTGCGACGGCAGGCGATCGAGCACCTCTGCCGACGTGCTGGTGACGAAGCCCCGGGCCGGGATGCCGGCCACGAGGACCGCCGCACTCAGCGCGGCGGCCGCGGCTGCCGCGACCCCCACGCCGAGCGGCCGGCGAGCCCGCGACGCGCCGCTGCCGAAGCCCGGCAGGAGCCGTCCTGCGAGCCATCGAAGCGTGTCCTCCGGCGTCCCCGGCGCCGGGAGGAAGCGCTCCAGCACCGGGCGGACGGCGCTGACCGCGACGAGCCCCGCCAGGAGCCCGACCTTCGTGCCGAACTCGTCGGTCTGCGGAGCCATGAACAGCACCCCAACGATTGCCACGAGCGCCCCGAACACGACCCGTCCGACGCGGCCGGGAGGAATGGTCTTGGGGTCGGTGATCATGAAGAACAGGAAGATCAGCACCTCCGGCGAGGTGACGATCACCCGCCAGTAGTCGAACCCGGTGACGGGGGCGAAAGACCAGCGCGCGACCATCGAGTGCCCGGAGGCTGCGAGGACCGCCAGGCCCGCGGCGAGGACCAGCCAGTACGTCGCCGCGAGCGGGAGCAGCCGGAGACGTCGCGTGATCAGCAGCCCGCCGCCGAGGATGAGGGCGTAGGCAAGGAGCATCGCCGGGTTCGACAGCGGCGCCCACCAAAAGTCGAGCGGCTCCACGCGCGCGCCGCCGAGGACGATGAAAGCGACCACCAGCCCGATGTTCGACGGGTTGAAGACGTGGACGCCCCGGTACCGGATCACGTACTTGGACAGCAGCGAGAGCCCAGCGACCACGGCGAAGACCTCGATCGCGTTCGTCGACCAGGGCTGGTCCGGCGGCGTCCCGACGACCCGCAGGATCAACGCCACGCCGCTGCCGGTGAGCATCGCGCTCGCGGGCCACACGAAGGCCTTCGACTTCGCGAAGGTGATGACGACCTCGATGATCCAGCAGGTCAGGATCGCGGCCAGGATCTGGGGCACGCTGACCCAGAAGTGCAGGCCGACCTGGCCCAGCGCATGGACCGAGATGATCACGAATGCGACATGCAACCGCGGGTCGCGGACGTTCGGCAGCACGAGCGGGTACGACGTCCCGCCGATGCGCACCGCGCGCCCGACCGAGGGCCTGGCGGCGACGGGATTCCCGGTCGCGGGGGTGCTCGTCACGGACGATTCGTCATGGGTGGCCGACAGCATATCCTTGGCCCAGCCGGACTTTGAGGAGGAGGTCTTACAAATGACCCGACAGGAGGAGCGCGCTCGCCGCGCGGAGCAGGGCCCGATCGTCGACGGCCTGCCGGGTGTGCCGGGCATCGGGGCGGCGCTGCAGCTGACGCCGACGCTGGGGCTGCACCTGCGCGGCCTCGCCGACGAGCTGCTGGTCAACGACTTCGCGGGCGCGACGATCCGGCGGGACGAGCGGGAGATGCTCGCGACGGCGGTCTCGGCTGCGAACGACTGTTTCTTCTGCATGGATTCCCACGGCGCCTTCGCGACCGCGCTGCTGGAGCGCGGCGGCCTCACGGACCGGGTGGCCCTTGTCGACGTCGTCAAGCAGGGCTCCTCGGAGGGCTTCGACCCGAAGATGCAGGCGCTGCTCCACATCGCCCGGGTCGTTCGGGCCGATCCCCTTCGCCTGACGGCCGGCGACGTCGCGGCCGCGAAGGACGCGGGTGCGTCCGATGAGGACGTGCAGCTGGCGGTGCTGATCGCGTCCGCGTTCTCCATGTACAACCGGATGGTCGATGGCTTCCGCGCGGTCACGCCGCCGAGCGCCGAGATGTATCGCGAACGCGCGGAGCAGATCGCGGCGTCCGGCTACAGCGCGCCGCCGCCCGCCGCGGCTCCCGAGCAGGCCCAGGAAGACGAGGCTGCACCGATGGGGGCCCGCTGAGCCTCGGCATTGCCCCGCAGACACGGTTTCAGGAGCCGTCGTTGCAGTTTCCTTGCGCACGGCCGAAACACGCCTGATCGCCTGTAGAGTCCTGCCCGGAACACCACGCAGGGAGGGCTGATCCGGCCGGATGCGAGCGCTCGAAACCCAACAGAAGACGGCGCTCGTGGCCCGGGGCGGGCTGCTCGGCAAGCGAGGACCGGGCAACCTCGTGCTCGCGGTCGCGCTCGTGGCGCTGGCGGCGGTCCTGTCCGCGGCCGCGACCACGGTGTTCAACTCGGCGTCGTCGTTCTTCCCGTTCCTCGTGGCCGTGGCCATCGCCGCGCTCCGCGGTGGCGCGTACGTCGGGGTGCTGGCTACCGGGCTCTCTGCGCTGGTCGCAGTGTTCTTCTTCAGCCCGATCGCGACGCCGTTCCTCTCGACCCGCGCCGACCAGGCCGCGCTGGCCCTGTTCGCCATCGAGGCGCTCGCGATCTCGGGGCTCGGGGAGTTCGCGCGGCGGTCTCACCTGCGGATGGAGCGCAACGCGAGCGAGAACGCTTCGCTCCTGGAGGCGGAACGCGCGGCTCGTACGCTCGCGGAGCGCGCGATCGCCCGCTCGACGGGCCTGGAGGCCACGGCGGCTGCCCTCGGCCGAGCCCTCAGTACCTCGGAGGTCGCGGAGGTCGCGGTCCGCCAGGGCCTCGCGCGCCTGGGTGCGGGTCGCGGGGTCGCCGGCATCCTCGAGCAGGACGGCCACACCATCCGAACCCTCGCGGCGGTCGGCTTCGAGAGCGACATCGTCGCGGGCTGGCCGACGTTCGACATCGAGGACGAGGCGCCGCTCTCGGAGGCGATGCGGCTGCGCGAGCCGCTGCTCATCGACACGGCGGACGAGCTGGCCGAGCGCTACCCGGCTTTCACCCGTACGGCGGCGCCGGGCGGCCCCGCGGTCGTCGTGCCGCTCCTGTACGAGGACCGGGCTGTCGGGGGGATGTACTTCCGTTACGCCACGCCGGCGGCGGTGGTCGAGGCGGACAAGCCGTACCTCATGGCCCTCGGGCGCCAGGTCGCGGCCGCGCTCGAACGCGCGCGCCTGTACGACGCGGGCGCGTCCGCGTGGGCCGACGCGAAGCAGGCGAACGAGCGGATGGCCTACCTCTCGCAGGTCGGCGAGACCCTGGCGCAGGGGCAGGACATCGACACGGCGCTCCGGCGGATCGCGGCGCTGGCGGTCCCGGCGATCGCGGACTGGGCGGTGATGTTCCTCCTGGAGCCCGACCAGACCATTCGGGTTCTGACCATCGAGCGGGACGACGAGTCGGACGTCCAGGCGGTCCGAGCCTTCCTCACGACGCGTCCACCGAGCACGAAGGATCCATTCGGCGCGGGCGCGGCCATTGCCACGGGCCGCGTCCAGCTCGTCGGCGACTACCGCGAGGCACTGGGCTCGATGGACGTCCCGGCCGAGGCCCGCAAGCTCGTCGAGGACTCAGGCCTTCGCAGCATCATGCATTGCCCGCTCGTCGCCGACGAGCGCGTCTTCGGCGCGCTGACGCTCGCGACTGTCGGAAATCGCACGTTCGCGGCGGGGGACGAGGTCTTCGGCGAGGAGCTGGGGCGTCGAGTCGGCACAGTGCTCGCGAACCTGCGCCTCAATGCTCGCCTTGCGAGCCGGTTGCACGGCCAGGAGGCCGTCGCTCGACTCGGGCAGCTGGCGGTCGTGCTCCATGATCTGGACCCGCTCTTCGAGGCCGCCGCGCGGGAGCTCGGCGACGTCCTCGGCGGCGACATCACTGCGATCATGCAGCACATCCCGCGGCGTGGTGCCCTGCGGATCGTGGCGGGCTCCGGCTGGCGCGAGGGCGTCGTCGGGCACGCGATGATCCCGGACAACGCCGGGTCGCATTCCGGCTTCGCGCTCGTGTCCGACGGGCCGGTCGTCAGCATGGACTACGGCAATGAGGACCGCTTCCGAGCCAGCCCGATCGTCCTCGAGCACGGCGCCCGGTCCGGCGTGACCACGCCCATCCTGGGCCCGGACGGTCCCTGGGGCGTGCTGGGCGTGCACAGCCTGACCCCCGGGCGCTTCGACTCGGAGCAGGTCGCGCTCCTCGACACGTTTGCGAACGTCCTTGGGAGCGCGATCAGCCGTCGCTCGGTGGAGATCGCCGTGCGCGACCGCGATGACCGCCTCGAGCTGGCGCTGGCCGCCTCCAAGACCGGCTTCTGGGAGTGGAACGTCCAGACGGGCCACATCCACTGGTCGGACGAGATCTGCCGGCTCCACGGCCGCGAGCCCGGCACGGAGCTCGAGAGCCTCGACGCCTACCTCGACCTCGTCCACGAGGACGACCGCGAGACCGTGCGGCGAAACATCCAGGCGGCGCTCGAGAAGGGCGCCTACGACGCGCGCTTCCGCATCGTGCTGCCCAACGGCGAGCTTCGCTGGACGCACGGCACGGCGAAGGTCTTCTTCGACCGGCAGCACCGGGCGGTCCGGATGATCGGCGTGGCGCGCGACGTCACGGAAGAGGTCCAGGCCGAGCGGGTG
Organism: Candidatus Limnocylindrales bacterium; assembly: GCA_035717865.1. GTDB lineage: Bacteria > Chloroflexota > Limnocylindria > Limnocylindrales > CSP1-4 > UBA5189. The sequence goes on along the minus strand of DASTIE010000192.1, from coordinate 15,882 downwards.
CGAGAGCAGATGGTGGAATCCGAGCGCCGGCAGGGCGAGCTCAGCCAGGCGTTCATCGGCGTCGTCTCGCACGAGCTGCGGACGCCGATCACCTCGATCTACGCCGGCTCCAAGCTGCTTCGCCGGATGGGCGCGCGGGAATCCGAGAAGCGCAACGAGCTGACCGCCGACATCGAGGCCGAGGCAGAGCGGCTGTATCGCTTGACCGAGGACCTCCTGGTGCTGACGCGCGTCGAGCGCGGCACGCTCGACATCGGCCTCGAGCCCGTCGCGATGCCGCGCGTGCTGGAGCGGGTCATCGCGAGCGAGCAGGAGCGCTGGCCGCTGACGACGATCGAGCTCGTCGTGCAACCGGGCATCCCGATCGCGCTCGGCGACAACACGTACATCGAGCAGCTGATCCGCAACCTCGTCGGCAACGCGGCCAAGTACGCACCGCAGGGCGGCACGGTGCAGGTCGCGGTCACCTCGACCCAGGACGGCGGGCCCGGCGGCGAGGAGATCGAGGTTCGCGTCCTGGACCGCGGGCCCGGCCTCGCCGAGGGCGACGCCGACCACCTGTTCGAGCTGTTCTATCGATCCCCGCTGACCGCGAAGAAGGCGCCGGGCGCGGGTATCGGCCTGTTCGTCTGCAACCACCTGGCACAGGCGATGGGCGGCCGGCTCTGGGCGCGCAACCGCGAAGACGGCGGCGCGGAGTTCGGCTTCAGCCTGAGGCCGTACGTCGCCGACGAGACGAAGCCGGCGCCGGCAAGCTCGGCCGACGGTCGTGGCCGGGCGCGCGAGGAGCAGGTCATCCGCGCGAGCGCCTGAGCGAGCCGGTGGGTCAGGCCCCGAACGTCAGGTTGATCTTGAGCCCCAGCAGCGACCAGACCGCGAACCACACCACTGCGCCGAGGAGCGCGATCAGGATCCGCGCCATCGTCTGATCGACGGGCCGGGTGTTCTCCGCGACGCGCTCCGAGAACGCCGCCAGCGCCACGATGATGAAGGCGAACAGGCCGCCGATGAGCGCACCGAACAGCAGCATCGCGAACACGCCGCCCGTGACCGCGAGGAGCTGGACCACGGACGAGCGCTGCGCCCGCCCGAGCCGCCGGTCGCTGTTCGACTTGCCGATGACGATGCCCGTGAGGATCGCGAACGGCCAGGCGAGCCCCGTGATGAGCGCCACGAGCCCGATCGCCACGCCGATGATCACGTGATACGCGACGTTCAGCCGCTCGAAGGCGGGAGGCGGGGTCGTGCCCCCGGGCGGTGGGGCTGTGCCCACGGGCGGCGTGGTATCCCCCACCTGCCGCCCTGTCGTCGGGTCCATGGTCATCGTGGTGCCCTCCTGCCCAGCCCCGGACGAGGCGCCCAGCCTAGCGCGGGGATTCGCCATCATTGGCAGGATTCCGGGCATGACAGTTGCCACAGCAGCGCTCCAGGACCGCATCGCAAGGCTTCGAAACGAGATCGACGGGACCGTCATCGAGCCGGGTGACGCTGCGTACGAAAAGGCCCGCACGGTCGTGATGGGCTCCATCGATCGACATCCTGCGGCGATCGTCCAGGTCGCGGGGGTGGACGACATCCGGGCCGTGATTGCAGCGGGGCGAAAAACCGGCGCGGAGCTCGCGATCCGCAGCGGCGGCCACAGTGGCGCCGGCTACGGGACGACCGAGGGCGGCCTCGTCATCGACCTTCGCGGGATGAAGGCCATCGAGGTCGATCCGGCATCGCAGACGCTCTGGGCCGAGACGGGCCTGACCGCAGCCGAGGTCTCACAGGCGGCGGGCGAGCACGGGCTCGCGATCGGCTTCGGGGACACCGGCACGGTCGGCATCGGGGGGATCACGACGGGCGGCGGGATCGGCTACCTCGTTCGGAAGCACGGGCTCGCGATCGACAACGTCATCGCCGCGGAGGTCGTCACCGCCGACGGCGAGCTCGTGCCTGTGGATGCGGACACGAACCCCGACCTCTTCTGGGCGATTCGCGGCGGTGGCGGGAACTTCGGGGTCGTCACGCGGTTCCGGTTCAAGCTGGCCGAGCTGCCCCAGGTCGTCGGCGGGATGCTGTTCCTGCCCGCGAACGCGGAGATCATCGAGCGCTTCGTGACCCTGGCGGACGAAGCGCCCGAGGAGCTGTCGACGATCGCCAACGCCATGCCCTGCCCGCCGATGCCGATGGTCCCCGAGGAATGGCACGGCAAGCTCGTGATCTTCGGGCTCATGTGCTACGCCGGCGACGCCGACGCAGGCGAGAAGGCGCTCCGGCCGTTCCGGGAGCTGTCGAAGCTTGCGGGTCTTGATGCGCCCATCGCCGACCTCGTCCGGCCCATCACCTACCCCGAGATGTTCCCGCCCGAGCCGGGTGGCGAGGAGGGCGAGTACCACCCGCTGGCGGTCAGCAAGAACCTGCTGATCGATCGGGTCGATCGTCGGGTCGCGGAGATCGTGATGGATCGCCTGGAGGCGCTGGACGCTCCGATGCGCGCCGTCCAGATCCGGGTCATGGGCGGCGCGATGGCGCGAGTCCCGTGGGACGCGACGGCGTTCGCGCACCGTCGGTACAAGGTCCTCGTCAACGTCGCCGCGTTCTACGAGGGCGAGGCCGACCGGCCGGCGAAGGAGGCTTGGATGGACGAGCTCTCGGACGCCATGCTCGCGGCTGCTGGCGCGACGACGCGCTGTGCCTACGTCAACTTCGTGAACGACGAGGGGCCCGAGCGCGTCCACGACGTCTATCCGGACGAGACGTACGGCCGGCTTCGCGAGATCAAGCGCCGCTACGACCCGGGGAACCTGTTCCACCTGAACCAGAACATCCCGCCCGCCTGAATGCCGGCGCGGGCACAATGCCGGTATGCCCGCATTCGACCTCCTCGGCTGGATCGTCATTGGCTTCCTCGCCGGCGGTATCTCCGGCTGGTTCGTCGGCACGAAGAGCGTCCAGGGGTGCCTGCCGACGATCGTGGTCGGCATCCTCGGTGCGCTGATCGGCGGCTACCTGGCGCGCGGCCTCGGCAACGATCCGGTGCAGGGTTTCCTCGGGGCGCTCGTGTTCGCGATCCTGGGGTCGATCATCGTGCGGATCGTGCTGCGCGCCATCGAGGGCGGCAATCGCCGCTGAGCCTGCCGCTCGCCGACGCGCGACGCGAGTACCGCGCGCGTGTCGAAGTTCGTATTCGCGGTCGCTGGTGTTCGCGTCGCTGGTGTTCGCGGTCGCTGGTGTTCGCGTCGCTCGTATTCGCGCTTTCCCGGTCCGGCGGCGTAGGGACACCGCACTCCATGCGCGTCGCGGGATACGAAGGCCGGGCGATGGCGGACGGCATGAACCTTCGTGCGTGATCGGATCACCGCCGTCCGACGATCAGGCGCTCTGGCTATGCAAGCCCGCCCGGACTGGCTGCGGATGCCCACCCGGACTTGCATACCTGGACGGGATTGGAACCGGTCTGCGGGCCATTCACAGGCGCGGCTTGCCGTGGCCCTCGGCGCCGTTCCACCATTCGTATTCCCCCGACGCGCATGAGTTGGAGTCGCTCGTTTTCCGGAGGGCCGAAAACCACGAAGACCAACGATCGCTTGCTGGCGACTGAGGACGCCCAGCTCGCCGGGACCGTGGTTGCCATCCTCCTGGAGGTGTTCGGGGGCGGGGCGAAAGGCGACGACGAGGTCGGCAGGCGCGGCGCGGTCGTCGGCGTCTATCTGCATGGCTCGGCGGTGCTGGGCGGGCTGCGGCCGTCGAGCGACCTGGACATCCTCGCCGTCGTCGATCGCCCGACGACCGCGGACGAGCGCCGCTCCGTCGTCAACGCGCTCCTCGAGATCTCCGGGCGACGCGCGTATCGCGGGCCGGCGCGACCGGTCGAGCTCACCATCGTGACGGCGCAGGAGGTCAGGCCGTGGCGCCACGGGCCGATCGTGGAGCTGTTGTACGGCGAGTGGCTGCGCGATGCGTTCGAACGCGGCGAGGTACCCACCCCGGCGTCGATGCCGGACCTCGGGCCGGAGATCGCGCTGGCGCTGCGCGGCAATTGGGCGCTCGTCGGCCCGCCACCGGCCCTGATCCTCGATGACGTGCCGGCGGCGGACCTCCGGCGGGCCATCGTGGCAGGCGTTCCGAGCCTGCTCGCGGACCTCGAATCCGACACCCGCAACGTGCTGCTGACGTTCGCTCGCATCTGGTTCACGCTCGAAACCGGAATCATCGGGTCGAAGGATGAAGCCGCCGCGTGGGCCCTCGAACGCCTGCCGGACGACCACGAGGGAGTGCTGAACCGCGCTCGCGAGCTGTACCTCGACGGCGCCGACATCGACTGGACCGCCGCGATGCCCGCGGCCATCGCAACGGCGGAGGCGATGCTCGCGCGGATCGAGCGCCTGTCGAGGTCCGGTGGAACCGCTTCCACGTAGGAACCGGCATGCGCTACGACATCTACGCGTGGTCTGCCCCGCGCGACCTCTCGCCGGAGGAGGCCGCGGACCGCATCGATGCGTGGGAGGGCCGCGGCGCCGACCCGGTTGACGCGCCCTTCGAGCCCAGCAGCGACACTGCCGGCTTCTACCGTGAGCTCGAGCACGACCTGCGCGACCTCCCGGGCTTCGAGATCATCGCCGATGCGGTGCCGCACCGCGGTCGCGGGCCGGTGTGGCTCCAGACCGAACCCGCCGCGCCCGCCCACATCGCCGCGCTGACGCTGCCACGCGGCTCCGAGTCGGCGCTGCGCGAGGTCCTCAGCGACGTCTATGGCACGGCGACGAAGTTCGACCTCGTCCTGCTCGATGCCGCGAACGGGCGACTCCACGAGCCGATGGCGGAGATGGGCGCCTATGCCGACCGCACGTTCTGGCCGAACGGTGCGATCCGCTCGGCGATCGCTGGCGGCGGCGGGCTCGTGGCCGCGATCGCCGCGTACGTCATCGGGATCCCGATCGTCAGCGGCGTCGTGATGATCGTCGGGCTGTTCATGTTCCTGCTGTCGGTCGCGGTGTTCGTGAGCTACGCACGGAGGTCGCGCTCGGGCGGGAGCTAGGGCCGCCAACGACGCAGATACGTGCAGGTCCGCACCGAACGTTCCCGGTGGCCGGAGGCCGCCCCTACGCTCGTCGGGATGAACACTGTCTCCCCCGCCGGCCTCGACGACGCGGCGCTGCTGCTCGAGCTCGAGCCCGAGGTCCACCGCCTCTACGACCGCCACGCGGGCATGGCCCAGGAGTGGTTCCCGCACGAGTACATCCCGTATCGGCTCGGCCGCGACTTCGACAAGGAGCCCTGGACGCCCGACCAGCCGCGGTTGACCGGCGTCGCCCAGACGAGCTTCGAGATCGGGCTGCTCACGGAGGACAACCTGCCGAGCTACCACCGGCTCATCCACGGGATGTTCGGCAAGGGCGATGGGGCGTGGCTCAACTGGGTCGGTCGCTGGACGGCCGAGGAGGGCCGGCACGCGATCGTCCTTCGCGATTACCTCACCGTGACTCGGAACATCGATCCCGTGTATTTGGAGCGTGGCCGGATGACGCAGCTCCAGCAGGGCTACGAGCACGCCTTCCCGGGGCTGTTGCGCGGTCTCGCCTACGTGACCTTCCAGGAGCTTGCGACGCGGATCTCCCACCGCAACACCGGTCGCTACTCGGACGACCCCGTGGCGGACAGGATCATGGTCCGCATCGCGACCGACGAGAACCTCCACATGGTCTTCTACCGAGACGTGCTGAGCGCCGCGCTCAAGCTGGACCCCTCGGCGGCGGTGAGGGCGATCGTCGACGAGGTGCTCGCGTTCCAGATGCCCGGCGCCGGCATCCCCGGCTTCATCCGCAAGGCCGCGCAGATCGCGAAGGCCGGCATCTACGACCTGCGCGTCCATCGCGACGAGGTCCTCATGCCGATCCTGCGGCACTGGAAGGTCTTCGAGATCGCCGGGCTGGACGCCGCGGCGGAGGACGCTCGACGTCGACTGTCCGAGTACCTCGCGAAGCTCGACGAGCAGATCGCGCGCTTCGAGGAGCGTCTCGCGCAGTCGACCGTCCCGAGGATCGCTGTCGCGAAGTAGCGCCGCCTCGCGGGCCTGTTTGCGAGGCCGCCGATCGCCGTTCCGTGGTTGACTCGCGCCGATGACGGAACCAGATCGCCAGGTTGGCCGCGCGGAAGAAGGCGGCGCGCCCGAAGCTCCCGGAGCTCTCGCCGCCGCGGCGGAGCGCCTCGCCGCGCTCACGACGGAGCGCGAGCAGCACCTGGAGCGCCGCCTGCCGAATGAGGCCGCCCGGCGCATCCGGCAGCTCCGCGACCATCTCGCCGGCCACGTCCTGCCGCGCGCCCGAAGCCTGGATGCGCCGTTGCTCGTGCTGCTCCTCGGGCCGACCGGCGCCGGCAAGTCCAGCCTGCTGAACGCACTGGCCGGGTTCCGCGCCAGCCCATCCGGGGTGATCCGGCCGACGACTCGCAGCGTCGTCGTCATCGCAAGGCCGGAGGCGCGCTCGGCGCTCACCGCGGAGGGCGGCGCGCTGCTGACCCTTGCCGGCTCGCGGCTGGAATTCGTCGACTCGACCGCGATGCCCGAAGGTGTCGCCCTCGTGGACTCGCCGGACGTCGATTCGATCGAGCATGCCAACCGCGAGCTGACCGACCGGCTGGCCGAGGCCGCTGACCTCGGGATCTTCGTGACGACGGCGACGCGCTACGCGGATCGCGTCCCCTGGGAGGTCCTCGCCCGGGCGCGCGATCGCGGCCTGCCGCTGCTGGTCGTCGTCAATCGCACGCCCGCCGACGCGGCGGATCGTGCCGCGGTCCTCGAGGACACCGCGCGGCTCCTCGAGGAGGCGGGAATCCAGGTCGAGGGACTGCAGCTGATCTCGATCGAGGAGGGCTCGCTCGACCCGTCGCTCGATGGGCTGAGCGCCGGCGCAGTCGCGGAGGTGCGAGCCCGCATCGACGCCCTCGGCGCGGATCGCGACGCCCGTCGGGCCCTTGCCGCGCGGGCGCTCGCGGGCAGCCTCGCGGGCCTCGCGCCGCTGGTGGAGCGCGTCGCCGACGACATCGAGCACGAGGCGATCGAGGCCGACGCCCTTCGGCGCGCCGCCGCCCATTCGTTCGAGACCGAACTGAAGGCCCTCCGCGAGCAGCTCTCCGGGGGCACGTTCCTGCGCGCCGAGGCGCTGCGGCAGTGGCAGGCGTTCGTCGGCGCCGACGAGATCACGCGCTTCTTCTCGAGCGGGATCGGCAAGATCCGCGGCACGCTCTCCGCGATGATCGGGCGCACGCCGCGCGCACCCGTCGCGGAGGTCCGCGAGGACACGCTGGCGGACATCGTCGCGGTGGCACGGAGCCACGCCGGCGAGGCGGCCCGGCGTACCGCAACGGCGTGGAACGAGGAGCCGTCCACGCGCGACCTCGTCACGGACGATCCCGGCCTGTGGTCAGCCTCGTCGAGCTTCGATGGCGCGCTGCGCGAGCGGCTCGAGGGCTGGATCAGCGGGATCGCCGACGACATCGCGCAGACCGGTGGCCAGAAGCGCTTCCTGGCTCGCGGGGCGTCGGTCGGGGTCAATGCCGCCGGCATCGCGGTGATGCTCGCGACGTTCGCGCACACCGGCGGCATCACCGGCACGGAGGCGGGAATCGTCGCTGCGACGGGCTTCCTGAACCAGAAGCTGCTGGAGGCGCTGTTCGGCGAGGCAGCGCTGGTCGAGATGATCTCGCGCGCCCGCTCGAACCTGGACACGGCGCTGGGAACGAGCTTTGCCGAGGAAGAGGCGCGCTACGAGCGGCTCGTCCCCGAGGGCGCGGCATTGCGCGATCTCGCCGGGCGCCTTCGCGCGGCGGCGGCGGAGGTGGCGCGCCTGCCCGGCACCGAGCCAGCCCCGACCGGCACTTGACGACCGCCCTCCAGGCCCTCGATGCGCTGACGGCGGGGATTGCGGCCGCGCGCGTCCTGGAGCTCGACGTCGATCGGGCCGAGGCGATTCGGGCGGAGGCTGCCGAGCGCCTCGGCATTGCGCCTGATGCCTACGTGCTCGCGCTCGTCGGTGGCACCGGCGTCGGCAAGTCCTCGATCGTCAATGCACTCGCGGGCGAGACGGTGACGCCCGCCGGCGTGCGCCGGCCCACGACCGCGCGCGCCATCGCCTGGATCCCGGGAGGCGGCGCCGGGCGACAAGACGCCGCGCGAGAGGGTGCCGGGCGAGATGGTGCCGGTGAAGCCGCCGTGGCCGAGCGGGCCCTCCTCCGCCGGCTCGATGCCGAGGTCGTCCGCACGGGCTCTGCTGACGGGCTCGGCAACGTGATCGTGCTCGACCTGCCGGACATCGATTCGCTGGAGCCCGGCAACCGCGCGGCGGTCGAGGCGGTCCTCCCCAAGGTCGACGTCGTGGCGTGGGTGACGGACCCCGAGAAGTACGCCGACGCTGTCTTCCACGACACCTTCCTGCGCGACTGGCTGCCGCGGCTGGATCGCCAGATCGTGCTCCTCAACAAGACCGATCGACTGTCGCCCGAGGCGGCCCGCTCGATCGCGGCGGATCTCGCCGCCGTGCTTCGTCGCGAGCTTCCGGGGCTCGGCGCGCGCACGCCGGAGGTGCTGGCGACGCGCGCCGTCGAGGGCGAGGATGGGGTGGCGGAGCTGCGGCGGTGGCTCGGCGAAGCGGTCGATGCGAAAGCGATCGTCGCGGGGCGGCTCGTGGCCTCGGCCGCGGCCGCGCTGGCGGACCTCGCGGGGCGCGCCGGTGTGGCGGCGGCTGCCGCGCCTGCGCTGATCCCGGAGGCGGAGCGCGAGCGGGTCGTCGACCTGCCCGGCGTGGAGCGTCAGGCCGTGGCCGCGACGCGTGCGCGGGCGCGGCGGCGCGGCACCGGCCCGATCGGGCTGATCACGTCCGGCATCTATCGCGCCACGGGACGGATGCGCGCCTCGGCAGATCCGCGCGGCTACCTCGCCGCGTGGCGCGCACGCGGCGGGCTCTCGCGCGCCGGCGAGGTGGTCCGCGGCTCGATCAACGCGGTCATCCCCTCGGTCGCACCGCAACTGCGCGCCTCCTATGCCGCGGCCGCCCGCGCCGGCGACCTGGAGCAGCGGATCGGCACCTCCGTGGACCGGGTCATCGCGGCCCAGCCGCCGTTCGAGCCGCCGACGAGCAACCTCTGGCCGCTGCTCGGGCTGCTCCAGACCGCGAACACCGTGCTGCTCGCGTTCGCCGCGGCATGGACCGTGATCTGGATCATCGCGCGACCGGAGGTCGCGTCGTACGACCTGCCGGTCCTCGGGCCCATGCCCGCGCCGCTCGTCCTCCTCGCGATCGGCGTGATCGCGGGCTACGTGCTCGCTCGCCTGCTGTCGCTCCACGCCGGCTGGCTGGGGCGCCGCTGGGCGCGGCGGGTGAGCCGCGCGATCACCTCGGCCGTGCGCGAGACGGTTGCCGCGGACGCCTTCGCCGCCATCGCGCGGATCGAGGAGGCGCGCGCCGCGCTCGCAGCTGCCTGGCGGAGCGTCGCGGAGGGTCCCTGACCGCGGAGGGCGTCCCGGGTCTGGCACACTGACGCCCGGTGACGCGCGCTTCGACGCCCCGATTCGACCCGTACGAGGAGCTCGAAGTCTCCCGTCAGGCCACCCCCGAAGTCATCGAGGCGGCCTACCGCGCGCTGGCCAAGCGTCACCACCCGGACGTCGCAGCGGCCGACGATCTCGAGCGGATCAAGCGCCTGAACGAGGCGCGCGACACCCTCCTGTCCCCCACCCGCCGGGCCCGGTACGACGGCGCCTCGACCGGGGCCGCCGCGCGGCCCCGGCCGCAGGTTCGACGCGAGCGCCGGTCCGAGGGCGTGTCGACTGCGCAGCCAGGCCGGCCTGCGCGGCCGGCTCGAGCGTCCTCCGCGGTCAGCTTCGGGATCCACAGCCGCGACGTGCGGCAGTTCCTCGCCGAGCTCCGGGAGATCGATGGCGCACGCGCCGCCGCTGTCCTCGAGGCGAAGGCTGCGGTCGAGGGCGCCGCGTACATGGAGGCGCGCACCGCGTCGCTGGCGGCGAGCCGCGGCGTTCGAACGGACGAGTGGGGGTTCGCGCGCGACGCGGCCTCGGTCATCGTCCGGGGCAAACTGGACGAGTCGCCGCTGGCGCGCGCGGTCTCCGGCGTCGTCGCGGATGTCGCGGGCGCGATCGTCGTCCGCGACCTCCTCGCCCCCGGTCAGTTCCTGCTGCTGCTGGAGCCGTGGACGCGCAGCAAGGCCGGGCCCGCGGCAATTCCGCCTCGTGAGCCGGCGCACGATCGGCGGCCGATGGCCATTCCTGCGCTCGGGATCCCGCTGGGCATGCGTTCGGCGATTCCCGGCCACCTGCGCGCCGCATTGCCAGCGCAGCTGCGCGAGGCACTCCCAGCGCGGCTGCGGGCGGCGGCGAGCCGGCGCCCGGTGGCGCTGGGCATCCTGGGCTCCGCGCTGGCCCTGCTCATCGTTGCCGGCGTCCTCGGCCTCGGGGCGGACCGCCACGCGGCGGTTGCGGGGCTGACGAGCGGGCCCACCAGCGGCGCCGTCGGGCTCGGTGGGACGCCCGCCACGCCCGGGCCTCTCGTGCCGATCGATCCCAGCGGACCACCGGCAGGGTCGGCCACGCCCGGCGCATCGGGGCCGAGTGCGATCCCGACGTTCGACCTCACGCCACTCGGTCCCGGCCCGACGCTGCAGCCGGGGGCGCCCACCCCGCGGCCCACGCCGATCGTGACCCCTCGCCCGACGGTGGTCGTCACCGCCGCTCCCAGCCCACCGCCGACGGCAACGCCGTCACCCACGACGCCGTTAACCCCGACGCCGTCGCCGACACCGAGCCCCTCCCCCCGCGTGATCTGCACGGTGCCCGACCTGGTGGGCCTGCAATCCAACCAGGCGCAGGTTCGATGGACCGCTGAGGGCTTCACGGGCACGGTCCTGTTCTCGCCGCAGCCGCCGCCGAAGTACGTGATCGGCTGGCAGAGCCTGGAGGCCGGAACCGACGCGCCATGCACGAGTGACATCACGGTCCAGCCAGCCGCGCCGTAGCGGCATGCCCGCACGCGCCGTGCCCGCACGCGGCGTGCACGTCCGTGCCGTGCCCGGGCGTGCCGTGGCCGTCCGTGCCGTGCCCGGGCGTGCCGTGCCCGGCCGTGCCGTATGGCAGGTTCGCGGCAGGTTCTGCCATCGAACGATGGCGTGCGTACGAGGCGGGCAAGACAGGCGTATTCGGGTCGCCTGGCCCCACCCCTGTGCGGGATACACGCTCGAATGGGCTCGTCGTGGGGCATGCGAGGCCGGCAACCGCTGCCGAAGACGCACGTCAGGTGTAGCTGGCAGGATCGCGGAGCCGGGGCCTGATGGGCCAGCCGCTAACTCGTGCGAAAACGCACGCCAGGTGTAGCTGGCAGGATCGCGGAGCCGTGGCCTGATGGGCCAGCCGCTAACTCGTGCGAAGACGCACGTCAGGTGTAGCTGGCAGGATCGTCTACCGCCAGTCGACGGTGACGACCTCCACGGGTTCGGAGAAGCCCTTCAGCGTCTCGCTCCGGGGGTCCGAGGTCGGGTAGGTGTCGCCGGCCGTGGACGTACTCGCGACGATCTCGCCGCCCTTCGCGAGCGCCGCGATCCGGGCCGCTTCGTGGACCCCGCGGCCGCGGAAGTTGTCGCCGACGGTCGTCGCGTCTGCGGCGTGCAGGCCGATCCGCACCGGCGGCGCGAAGCCTGCCGTCTTGCGGTGGTCGGCGAGGCGGCGCTGGATCGCCACCGCGGCGGCGATTGCCTGCTCCGGCGAGTCGAAGCCCACGAAGAACCCATCGCCGGTCGTCGAGATCTCCTTGCCCTGGTGGGCCGTGAAAACCTCGCGCAGGGTCGTGTCGTGCCAGCGCAGGAGCGTGTCCCAGGCCTCGTCGCCCATCACCTCGACGAGGTTCGTCGACCCGACGACGTCCGTGAACATGAACGTCTTCAGGACCCGCCGCTTCGGCTCAACCTTGCCACGCAGCTGCCACGGCAGGAGCTCGGTGACCTGCTCGATCACGATCGCGGCGGTCGGACAGGCGAACTCCGCCTCCCACAGGAGGTCGTCGTCGACCGAATCCGCGTCCACGACGTCGGCCTTGCCGAAGTCGCCCTTGAGCCAGTCGAAGGCCGTCGGGGCGAGGGTGATGCAGTTGCCTGCGCCGATGCACTTGTGGCGATCGACGCGCACCTGGAGCGGCATCAGCAATGCCTCGGGAGCGAGGGCCGGCACTCGCTCATGCCGACGCGAGCCCCTGGCCCTGGCCGTTCCCGCCCGGGAGTGACGCGCCGAGCCCGCGCATCGCGAGCGTCGTGGCCTGGGCGCGATCCGTCGCGCCGATCGCAGCCATGACCTCGGCAAGTCTTGTCGCGAGCGCCGGCTCGGTGATCCCGAGCCGCTCCGCCATCTCGTGGTTCGTGAGGCCTTCGGTCATGAGCAGGACGAGCTCCCGGTCCGGCGCGTCCAGCCTTGCGCCGCCGAAGGCCTGTTGGGGCGCCTCGTCGCGCGCGACGCCCTCACCGGCGACGCCCTCACCAGCCACCGCCGCACCAGCGGTGCCCTCGCCGGCGAGCGCCACGAGCCGCGACCCGATCGGGCTCCTGAGCCAGCGAACGCGGATCGATTCGTCGAGCGTCCCCTGGAGGATCCGCGCGACGGTGACCTGCAGGTAACCACGCACGAACGCCTGGGCCTCTGGCGGGCCGGCCTCGAGAAGCACGGTCGCCGCGGGAATCAGCACGTCCGGGTAGACGTCCTCGTGCTGGCCTGCCTCCAGCGCCTGCACGGCGGCAAACGCCGCGGCCACGGCCGCCTGCATGTCGCCCCGCGCCCGATGCACGGAAGCGAGGGCCGCATCGCACTCCGAGCCCCACTGCGGTCGGCCGGGCAGCGACGCGACGAGCGTCTTCGCCTGGTCCGCGACCCGCGCCGCGACGTCCAGCAGCTCCGTGTCGGCCGTCTCGCTCCCGAGCCTCGCAGCCTCCACGGCGAGTCGCGTCAGGGCCTCGCAGCGCGCTGACTGCCGGCCCTGCGCCGTCGCGAGCTCGATCGCCCGGTCGAGCTGGGCGCGCATGCCCGGCACGTCTCCCGCAACGGCCCTGGCCATCCCGCGCCACAGCGCGAGCTGCCGCGTCCGGCCGGGCGTCGGGATGCCGCTGGCGACCTCCGCGGCGGTATCGAGCCAGCGCTCGGCCGCCTCCACGTCCGCGAGCTGGAGATGCGCCAGCGCGACACCGCCCGCCGCGCTGAACTGGCCGTCCTGGCGCCCCAGCAGCCGCGCCGCGCGGTACGCCTCCTCGCCCCGCGACAACGCCGCGTCGAGCAGCAGCTTGCCGCGCCCGTAGACGTGGATGCCGTAGAGGAGATGCAACTCCTGCTTGGCCCGCTCGCTCTCGGTCACCTGCACGGCCTGCCGCGCCAGCACCCGCTTGATCTCCTCGAGGTGCCGCACGGACGACGACAGGTGGATCAGCGGCGCGTAGCGCAGGTATGCCATCGCGATGATCGTGGCCATGACACCCGATCGATCGTCGAGCCGCTCGAAGATCCCGAGCGCCCGCTCCAGCAGCTGGCCCGCCTCGCCGACGAGCGGCGCCAGCGGGAGGTCCACGACCACGTCCTCGAGCACCTCCCCTGCCTGCAGCCGGCGCGCGACGTTCAGCCACTCACCCGACTGGACGACGTCCTTCACGAACATCGTCCGAAGTCGCGCGATCACGAGCGAGCCGACCTCCCGCAGCGACGCGGCCAGCGCGTGCTCGTCGCCGACCTGCTCGGCGAGCTCGATGGCCCGCCGGAAGGCGGCTTCCGCAGCGTCGGCATCGACCTCGACCGTCGAGACGCCGAACGAGTCGCCGAGCTCCGTCCGGGACAGTGCCTGCCCGAGCTCGAGGTTGGCGCGGAGCTCCGTCGCGGTGTCGCCGAGCTCCGCGGCCCGCGCGATCACCCGGCGCGCGAGCTCCGCGGCCGCGTCCTCGTCGTGCGCGCTCCGGAACGCGCCGGCGCGCCGCAGCTGGACGTCCAACTCGAGGGAGGTGTCCCGCAAGGCCTCCGCGAGCGCGCCGAGCTCGGCGAGGCCCTCGATCCGCTCGGAGGTCCGGCGCAGCACGGCGTAGGCGTCGTCGCGGGTCGTGAGGAGGACGCGGCGGTCCCCCGGCGCCGACACGACCGGCAGCGCGGCCTCGACGAGGCGCAGCGCCTCCTCCGGGGCGTTCGACTTCAACGCCGCCGCGGCGGCGTCGATCGAGAAGCGCGCCGCGCGCACGTCGTCGCCCGCAGCGAGGGCATGCTGCGCGAGCATCGGCAGGCCCTCGGCGGGTGGCTCGCCGCCCTCGAGGAGCAGGTCGACCACCGCGCGATGGACCTCCCGCCGGCGCGCGTTGGAGAGCTGCGAGACGGCGAAGTCGCGGACCTGCTCGTGCGTGAACGTGTAGTCGGCGGCGTCGCCCTGGGGGTGCGGCAGGAGCAGGCCCGCCTCCACCGCAGGCGCCATGGCCTCCGCGATGGATTCGGGGGTGCGAATCTCCACTCCCCCGCTGCCGCCGATCGCCTGCAGGTCGCGCACGGAGAAGCTGCGCCCGAGCACGCCGGCGTCGCCCAGGAGCGCGAGCGTCGGCGCGGGCAACCTTGCGGCGCGCCGCGAGATGAGCGTGCGGACCGCCGAGGGCACGAGCCGCGCCGCGTTCCGGCCGAGCCGCCACTCGCCGTTGACCTGCTGCAGCGTCCCGGCCTCGCGATGCGTCCGCGCCAGCTCCTCGACGATGAACGGCACGCCCTCCGACTGCGCGTGCATCGCCGCGATCGACTGGCCTTCGACCGGGCCCCCGAGCACCTGGCGCAGCAGCAGCCCCGTCTCGGCCGCGGCGAACCGCGCCGGTCGAACCCGCCGCACGAGGCCCATCCGCTCCATGTCGGCGATGAAGTTGGCGGCCTCCGGCACCATCGCGAACTCGTCGAGGCGGAAGGTCAGGAACAGGAAGACGGGCCGTTCGGCGACCGTGCGAATGGCGTAGCGGAGCATGCGGAGGGTGTCGTCGTCGGCCCACTGGACGTCGTCGATGAGGATCGCGATCGGGCCGACGATCGCCAGCTCCTGGAAGGCCACGCCCGCGAGGTCGAACGTCCGCAGCACCTTCGCCTCGGGCGAGAGCGTCTCGAACCCGGGCTCGTCGCGACCGCTCAGCGCATCGGCGACCCTGCGAACCGCGACCTCGGCGCGAGTCCCGACCGCAGCCTCGCGCATCGAGCCGTTGCCGAACAGGCTCCGCGCCACCAGGAACGGCCCGCGGATCTCCTCGTCGGCGGTGATCGCGACGGTCGTGAAGCCGGCCGCGATGGCGAGCTCCGCGGCCTCGACCAGCAGGCGAGTCTTTCCGATGCCCGGCTCGCCCTCGAGGGTCATGGCCGTGAACCGTGCCTTGGCCTCGCGGATGCCTTGCTCGATCGCCGAAAGCTCCGTGCTCCGGCCGACGATCGATCCGGTCGCGCGGCGGAGCTGCACGGACAGCGAGCACTGCGGGAGGACGAGCGGATCGAGCGCCTCGCCTTCGAGCAGCCGGATCGGGGTTGCGTCCGTTTCTTCGCCCACCATCGGGTCGATTATGCGCGGGTCCCGGGAGATCCCACGCTCGAGGGAGCGGGGTTGTTTCCCCGTTGGCGCCGCTTGCGAGATCGTCCAGGCGAAGCGGAGCTACCCGGATGGCGCTGGCGCGTCGAGATAGGCCTGGTTCGCGATCTCCAGCGTCAGCTTGGAATGGTCCTCCGGCGTGTCCGTGTAGGTGGCAATCGTCAGCTCGCCGAGCGTCGTTCGGGCGTCGGCGTCGCCGAGGTGAGCGGCGAGCCAGGGAAGCAATGCGGTGCCCTGCTCCTCGCCGAGGAACGCGCCCAGGAACGAGCCGAAG
>DASTIE010000191.1:0-2107 GCA_035717865.1 Candidatus Limnocylindrales bacterium | reverse complement strand
CGATCACGCGATCGAAGAGGCCGGCCTGCTCGGAGACGGTCTCGTCCGAAGCATCCGCGTACGCCTCGAGCGCCTCGCGCTGCGCGCGCGAGAGCCGCTGGGGGACCTCGACGTCGACGATGACGTGCAGGTCGCCGCGCTGCCCGGGCCGGCGCAGGTAGGGGACGCCGCGCCCGCGCAGTCGGATCTCCGTGCCGGGCTGCGTGCCGCTCTTGACCTCGACGGCCTCCTCGCCCTCGACCGTCGGGACCAGGATGGTCGTGCCGAGCGCTGCCTGTGCGATCCCCACGGAGGCCTCGTAGATGAGCTCCGTGCCCTCGCGCTTGAGCGTCGAGTGCGGTGCGACGTGGACCGCGACGTACAACGAGCCCGCTGGCCCGCTCCGCGGCCCGGCCTCGCCCTCGTTCGCGAGGCGGATCTGGTGGCCCTCGTCGATGCCCGGCGGGATGGTGACCTGGAGGGTTCGGCGGCGCTCCACCCGGCCCTCGCCGTGACAGGTGTCGCACGGCGTCTCGACGATCCTGCCGTCACCGCGACAGCGCGGGCAGGTGGTGACGTTGATCATCTGGCCGAGCATGGTCTGGCGGACCCCACGGACCTCGCCACGGCCGTTGCACTGGGGGCAGGTGATCGGCTGCGTGCCCGGCTTCGCGCCGTTGCCGCCACAGGTCTCGCAGCGCGCGAGCACCGGGAACTCGATCTCCTTCATCGTCCCGAGGATCGCCTCCTCGAACGTGATCCGGAGGTCGTAGCGGAGGTCCGAGCCCGCCGCCGGCCGGCCGCGCCGTCCCGCACCTGCCGCTGCGGCCCCGAAGAACGCATCGAAGATGTCCGCGAAGCCGCCGAAGCCCGCGCCCGGCGCGCCCTCCGTGCCGACGGTCCCGAACAGGTCGTAGCGCTGGCGCCGCTCCGGGTCCGAGAGCACCGTGTAGGCCTCGTTGATCTCCTTGAACTTGACGGCCGCCTCGGGCTCCTGGCTCACGTCCGGGTGCCAGCGCTGCGCCAGGCGCCGGTACGCCTTCTTGATGTCCGAATCCGAGGCGCTGCGGTCCACGCCGAGCGTCTCGTAGTAGTCGATCGCCATTGCCGCGGGATTCTACGGGCGAGGCGGCTTACGATGGCCGCATGGCCGATCCTGCCGCGGCGCCCCTGCCCCGCCTGACCGTCGCGCTGACGTTCGACCACGACTCGCTCTCGGACAGCATCCGGCGCGGCGACTCGCCGGTGAAGTTCTCGCACGCGGAGTTCGGGCATCGCGTGGGCGCGCCCCGGATCCTGGAGCTGCTCCGGCGCGAGGGCATCCCTTCGAGCTGGTTCGTGCCGGGTGCAACCCTCGACCTGTACCCGGACGACGCCGAGGCGATTCTCGCCGGCGGCCACGAGCTCGCGAGCCACGGCTGGTTCCACGAAGATTTCTCGGAGCTCGAGACCGATGAGCAGCGCGCCATCCTCGATCGCTCGATCGACGCAGTCCGCCGCATCGCCGGCGCGCCACCGAAGGGATTCCGGGCACCGTACTGGGCGCTCGGGAGCGAGACCCTGGGGCTGGTCGAGGACGCGGGCTATGCCTACGACTCGTCGCTCATGGCCGACGACTACCGGCCGTACCGGGTCCGGCGCGGGGATCGCCACTCGACGACGGAGGGCTCCACCTTCGGCCCGGAGAGCAACCTCATCGAGGTGCCGGTGTACTGGGCGCTCGACGACTGGCCGTACTTCGAGCCGGGTGACAACGGCCGCGATGGGATGTCCGCGCCGTCACGGGTGCTGGAGATCTGGACCGGCGAGCTCCGCTACGCCCACGCCCACGCGCCGGGCGGGCTGCTGACGGTCACGATGCACCCCGAGTGCATCGGCCGCGGCCACCGCATGGCGATGGTCGAGCAGTTCATCGCCGAGGCGAAGGGCCTCGACGGCGTGGTCTTCGACCGCCTCGATAGCTACCTCGAGCGCTGGCAGCGCACGACTGCCGCTCGATAAGGACCGAGAGCGCCGCGCGCCGAAGTCCGGCTCGCGAGGGGCCCCGACCGGACATCGCGGATGTGCGTGGCCATGTACGAACCGGAGGAGGTCGGCGTCCGGGAGCCTCGGATCCACGTGGATCCTG
>DASTIE010000190.1:0-7377 GCA_035717865.1 Candidatus Limnocylindrales bacterium | reverse complement strand
CGGGCCGATCGCGATGCTCGCCACGCCGCTCGCGCGAGCGCTCGGCTACCGCGGCCGATACGACCGATACAGCGGGCCGCGCGAATAGGCGTCGCGTGACGCCTGACCGGGCCCGCGTGATCCTCGCCCTCGCCGAACGGTCGGCGGATGGCGCCGATCCCGGCCGGGACGCGGCGCTCGACGAGCTCCTCCAAGCCGGCGACGAGGTCGGCCAGGCACTCGACCATTTCGCCCTCGCCGATGCCGACGCGGCCGAGCGGCTCGCCGGATCGCTGAGCGTCTACTGGCAGGACTCGGGGCGCGTCGACGAGGGACGCCGCCGGACCGAGGCGCTCCTGGCGGTCCCGGCCCGATCGCCGACGGCGGCTCGCGCCCGTGCACTCGTCGTGGCATCCGAGCTTGCATTCCGCCAGGGAGATCAGGACGCGGCCCGGCGGCATGCCGCTGCCGCGATCGAGGCCGGGCCAGCAGCGGGTGACACACGGGCGATCGGGCTCGCGCACATCAACCTGGCCCGCGCGGCGTATCGGGAAGGCGACGCCGCGGGGATCGAGCGCGAGGCGCGACAGGCCCTTGATGCGGCGCCGGGGGACGTGGCGATCCGGCGAGGCGCCGTGCACATGCTCGCCTGGGCGGCATACGAGGCGGGCGATCGGCCCCTGGCGCGCTGGTACTTCGAGGAGAGCCTGGCACTCCGCCTGGAGCTCGGCGATCGGCTTGGCGTCGCCACCGAGGAAGCGAACCTCGCCGACCTCGCCGCGGAAGACGGCGACGTACCGGGCGCGGCCGCGAGGCTGGCCAAGGCGCTTCGGGTCGCGGACGAGCTCAACAGCCGATACCTGGTCCTCAACCTCCTGCCGTCGATCGCCGCGGTTGCCGCCCGATCCGGCCAGGACGACGACTGCGCCCGGCTGCTCGGCGCCACTGACGCCGCATCGCTGGCGAGCGGCCTGCTCCCGGACCCCGGCAACTGGCAGGCGGTCATGGACGAGGCCCGGGACCGACTGGGCGACCGCTTCGACGTCCTGCGCAGCGAAGGCAACGCCCTCTCCGGGGCGGCGGCAGTCGATCTCGCCCTGACGGTCGCAGAGCGAGCCGCTGTGGCCGCAACCGGCTGAGCTCGACCTATGATCCGGCCGGTGACTGCCGGCCCGCTCCTCGAAACGAAGTTCCATCGCCCCCTCGGCCACGGACCCCTGGTGCCGCGCCACCGCCTCCGCGAGCGATTCGAGCGCGCGGCGGCCGCGCCGCTCACGCTTGTCTCGGCGCCCGCCGGGTTCGGCAAGACGACGGTCATGGCGCAGCTCGCCGAAGGCGCGGACGACGCTCGCGTCGCGTGGCTCTCCCTCGACGCCAGCGATAGCGACCCGATCACCTTCTGGACGTACGTCGCGACCGCCATCGATCGGGCGATGCCCGGGTCGGGCGCGGCAGCGGTCGGGGTGCTCGCCGCGGGGCCCGCGTCGATCGACGCGGCCCTGACGACCCTCCTCAACGAGCTCGCCGCTCGCACTGACGACCTGATCGTCGCGCTCGACGACGTTCACGTCATCGAGTCGACGGCCGTCCACGAACAGCTGGCGTACGTGCTCGAGCACGTCCCATCCCGGGTGCACGTCGTGATCGGCACCCGCTCCGACCCGCCGATCCCGCTGTCCCGCCTCCGCGCGCGAGGCGGCCTCGTGGAGATCCGCGCGGCCGATCTGCGGTTCTCGGCGGACGAGGCCGCGGGCTACCTCGCCGCGATGGGCCTGTCGCTGACCGCCGAGGATGTCGCGGCGCTCGAGTCGAGGACGGAGGGCTGGGTCGCCGCACTCCAGCTGGCCGCGCTGTCGCTCCGGGGCCGTTCCGACACGCGGCAGTTCATCAACGCGTTCGCGGGCGACGATCGTCACATCGTCGACTACCTCGTCGAGGAGGTGCTGCGACGCCAGTCCGCCGAGAACCGCGAGTTCCTCCTCCGCACGTCCATCCTGTCGCGGTTCTCCGCGGCCCTGGCCGACGCGGTGACCGGCCGGCGTGACGGCCGGTCGACGATCGAGGCGCTCGACCGGGCGAACCTGTTCCTCGTCCCGCTCGACGACCAGCGTCGCTGGTACCGGTACCACCACCTCTTCGGCGGGGTGCTCCACGCGTACCTCGCCGGCGAGCGGGGCGACGAGATCCCCGAGCTGCATCGACGCGCGAGCGCCTGGTTCGAGCAGGCCGGCGAGCAGGGCGACGCGATCGAGCACGCCCTCCTCGCGGGGGACACCGATCGAGCGGCGGACCTGATCGAGCTCGGCATGAGCGAGCAGCGCCGGCTCCGCCGCGAAGCGGCCCTCGCGCGCTGGATCGGGGCGCTCCCTCGCGAGGTCGTGGCACGTCGGCCGGTGCTGGCCGTCGGCTACGCGGGCTCCATCCTCTCGCTGAACCAGTGGGACCGCGTGGACGAGCTGCTCGACATGGCCGAACGGCTCCTCGCCGACCCGAACCGCATCGTCGTGGACACGACCGAGCTCGAGAGCCTCCCGGCGATGATCGAGCTCTATCGAGGGGCCCACGCCAAGATCCGCGGCGACCTGGACGCCAACATCCGGCACGCGCGGCGCGTGCTCGACCTCGTCGGCGAGGGTGAGCTCGGGCGGGGTGGGGCGGAGACCATGATCGGCCTGGCGTACTGGGAGCTGGGCGACCTCGAGGCCGGCTACGAGTGGTACTCGAAAGGCATGGCGAGCCTCGAGCGTGCCGGGTTCATCGCGGACGTCGTCGGCGCCGGGATGATCGGGGCGGACATCCGGATGGCGGAGGGACGCCTCGGCGAGGCGGAGAGGATCTACGCGGGCGGGCTTGCGGTCGCGATGCGCTCGGAGCCGCCGCTGCGCGGCGCGGTGGACATGCACACGGGGCTGGCTGCCATCGCGTACGAGCGGGGCCGGTTCGCCGAGGCAGATGCCCACCTGGCCGCGGGGCGCCGGCTTGGCCCGGAGCTCGCCTTCCCGCGCGATCCGTGCCGGTCCAGGATCATCGCGGCGCGCCTCCTCCAGGCCCGGGGCGACCTCGATGCTGCGCTGCCCCTCCTCGACGAGGCCGAGCGGCTCTACCTCGCGGAGTTCAACCCCGACACACGGCCGGTCGCCGCGATCCGCGCCCGCCTGCTGGTCGGGCATGGGCGGCACGCGGAGGCGCGCGCCTGGGCCCAGCGCGCCGGCGTCGCGCCCACCGACGAGCTCACGTACCTGCGCGAATACGCGCATCTCACCCTCGCGCGGCTGCTGGTCGCCGAGGCTGCCGACGCGACTGCGGCGCAGCTCCCCATCGCGCTCGACCTGCTCGACCGGCTGCTGGACGCGGCGGAGCGTGGCGGTCGAGACGGCAGCAAGCTCGAGATCCTGGTCGTCCAGGCGCTGGCGCGGCAGGCCGCGCATGACAGGGACGGCTCGATGGCCTCCCTCGACGCGGCGGTCGAGCTGGCCGCTCCCGAGGGCTACGTCCGCACCTTCCTCGACGAGGGTCCGGCGATGACGCGCCTGCTCAAGGCTGCCGCCCGGCGGTCGCACGCGCACGCCTACCTCAGCGAGCTCGTGCGCGCGGCCGGCACGGACGCGAGCGGCCCGCCGCCGCGGCAGGGCCCGGTCGATGCCCTCAGCGAGCGCGAGCTGGAGGTGCTCCGGCTCCTCCGCGGCGACCTCGACGGTCCGGAGCTCGCGAACGAGCTCGTCGTGTCCCTGAACACGCTTCGAACCCACACGAAGAACATCTACGCGAAGCTCGGCGTGAGCAGCCGCCGGGCCGCCGTCCGGCGCGCGGAGGAGCTCGGCCTCCTGTAGCTCCCCGTCGGCCCCGGCCGTCGCAGCGAGTAGCTCCCGCCGAGCGCCGGGAGCAGCTCCCGCCGACCAACGTCCATCACCACGAGAAATCACCACGACTGGTGATGCCCGCTCACCACATCCGATCCGAGGCTGCCTCCATCGAACGACGCCCTCCGCCGGAGGGCTCCACGACTGGAGGCGCGATGAACCATCCGAACCCCGGGCTCGGCGGCACGAGCGGGTACCAGATCAGGACGAAAGGTCGCATCAGCGACCGCTGGTCCGATCTGTTCGAGGGGATGACCCTCGTGCAGGAGGTCGGCGGCACCACGCTGATCTGCTGCCCGGACATCGACCAGGCCGCCCTGCACGGGGTCCTCGCCAGGGTCCGGGACCTTGGCCTTCCCCTTATCTCGGTGACCCGGCTCGGGCCGGAATGCACCAGCAAGGAGCTGTCTCGTTGAAGACCCCCATTGCCATTCGCAACACCGTCCGCGCGACCGTCGCCGCCGCGGCCATCGCCGTCCTGACGTTCGGGACGGGCGCCCAGCCGGCGCACGCCGGCGGCATCCGGAACTGCGTCGACCTCACCGGCAAGCAGCTCAACCGCGTCGGCTGCTTCGAGAACGTCTGGTCCGGCGACGTGGAGTACCGGATGACCTTTTCCACCGTGACCTTCTCCGGCAGCGCGCCCCACGACCTCGAGCCCTTCTACGTCCTCGCACCGCAGGGTGCCGTGGCGCAGGGCCCGGTCCCGACCTTTCCGCACGACCACGTCGTCCGCGCGATCCCGACGGCCAACGCCGGGACGTACACGACCCGGCTGCAGGGCTTCTTCGTCCTCTGCACCGAGCAGGGCCTGGTCGGCGGCACCTGCACGCCCGAGTGGCTGAACGCCGGTGGCGGCGTCGCGCCGTTCGCCAAGTCGGTCGGCGGCCATGCCCTCACCTCCACGGCGGCGATCGAGTCGGCAGCGGCCGACGGCGACGTCCTCCTCGTGAACCTCGGCCCGGCGGCGGTGATCGTCGGCTCCATCCGGCAGTCCAACTGACCGAATCGACTCGAAAGGAGTCCGCCCGATGACCTCGTATCGAAAGACCGCCCTCGCGGGCGGCATCCTCTACCTCCTCACCTTCCTCGGCTCGATCCCGGCCGCGATCCTCGTCGCGCCGGCGATCGAGCCGGGCTACATCACCGGCGCCGGCGCCGACCGACAGGTCGCGTTCGGACTGGTGCTCGAGCTGGTGAACGTCCTGGCATGCTTCGGCTGCGCCGTCGCGCTCTTCACGGTCGTGCGCCGGGTCCACGAAGGCCTGGCGGTGGGCTACCTCGCGACCCGGCTGTTCGAGGCCGCGACCATCACGATCGGCGTCGTCAGCCTGCTCGCGCTCGTCTCGCTCCGCCAGCAGGGCGCGGCGGACGGCAGCGCGGAGACCCTCACCCCTGTCGCGAGCGCGCTCGTCGCGATCCGAAACTGGGCAATCATCCTCGGCCCCAGCATGGCCGCCTTCAACGCCCTCATGCTCGGCACGGCGCTGTACCGCGGCAACCTGGTGCCGCGGTGGATGCCGGCCCTCGGCATTTTCGGGGCGCCGCTCCTCATCACCTTCGTCATCGGGACGATCCTCGGCCTCACGGGCCCGGGCAGCGTGTTCCATGGCATCGCGGTGTTCCCGTTCTTCACCTGGGAGCTCGTGCTCGGACTCTGGCTCACGTTCAAGGGCTTCAACGAGTCCGCCCCGATCGCGGTCGCCGAGCGCGAGCGCGTCGCCCTCGCCGGCCTCGTGGCCAAGGGCGGTGTGGCGTGACGGCAGCGAAGGGCGAGCAGGCGGTCGACCACTCCCTCGAGGAGGTCAAGCTTCCGCCGCGGCCCCTGATCCGGGTGTTCTGGATGGTCCACCGCGCCCTCGTTCGACTCAGCGGCGGCCGGATCGGGCTCCGACGGCCCGAGCAGGGCGCCACGTTCGGCATGCTGCGGCTCCACACCGTGGGGCGGCGGTCCGGCCAGAAGCGCATCGCGATGATCGGTTACTTCGAGGACGGCTCGAGCCTCGTGACCCTCGCCATGAACGGCTGGGGAACGGCGGAGCCTGCCTGGTGGCTCAACCTCCAGGCGAATCCTGACGCCACGGTGGAGGCGCCCGACGGGCGCCGGGCCGTCCACGCCCGGGCAGCCACGGGTGCGGAGCGCGACCGCCTCTGGGAGACCTTCCGCGAGTACCCGGGCTGGGGCGACGACCTCGGCGCCCTCACCGCGCGGCGGCCCGGCGAGACGGCGATCGTCGTCTTCGAGCCGGCAACGGAGGTGGCGCGATGAGCGCCTCGACCGTCCAGGTGGGTGGGAGAGCGGAGCACGCCGTCCGCCCGACGGGCGAGGGAACCCAGCGACGGTTCCAGCTCCCGCGGTTGCGGCCCCGCCGGATCCAGCTTCGCCGGCGCCACCTGTGGCTCGTGCCTGGCCTTGCCATCGAGGTGGTCGCGAACGAGCTGGGGATGCACCACGGAATGGGGATCCTGACGGTCATCGCCATCGCGATCGCGCCGGACGTGCCACGGATCTTCGGCAGCCGCGCCCGCCCGATCCACAACCTGCTGCATCAGCCTGCCCTCGCGATCGGCGCGGCTGCGGCCACCGCGGTCGCCACGGTTGTCGCGGGCGAGGGGGCGATTCCCTGGCTCGCTGCGGGGCTCATCTGGCTCGGCCACGTCGCGGCCGGCCGGGGCATCAACGACATGCCGCGCCCGACGGCCGATCGGGCAGGGGAGCACCTCGATGCCTGACCTGGATCTCATCGCCCGGGGGATCGCGATCGGTGTCGCGGGCTCGGCCCTGATGGACCTCTGGAGCGCCGTCCTCCGACGGCGCTTCGGAGTCCCCACGCTCGACTACCGCCTGCTCGGACGGTGGATCGGCCACATGCCCAGGGGACGCTTCGTCCACGAGCGGATCGCGGCATCCGAGCCCATCCCGTTCGAACGCCCGCTCGGCTGGATGGCGCACTACGCGATCGGCATCGCATTCGCGCTGCTGTTGCTCGCGATCTGGGGCAGCGCGTGGCTGGATGCGCCGAGCCCGTGGCCGGCGCTTGCCATCGGCCTCGGCACCATCGTCGCGCCGTGGTTCCTCATGCAGCCCGCCATGGGCGCCGGAATCGCCGGCTCCCGGACGCCAAACCCCGCGGCGACCCGCGTGCGGAACCTCGGCACGCACACGGTCTACGGGCTGGGCCTCTACGTGGCCGCGGCCGCGCTGTCGACGCTGGGCTGAGAGCGGCATCGATGTTCGGCCGACGCCGCAGGCGGGCCCCGGTCCGCGGCGAACGTCTCCCTGGCCGTCGTGGACCGGGTCGGTGTGTCATCCTCGCCGGCATGGCCGACACGATGATCGACACCCGCACCATCGACCGCGACTACGGCGTCCCGGAGCACCTCGAGCACCGGCTGACCCTGCCGGACGGCCGGACCCTCGCCGTGGCGGAATGGGGCGATCCCGACGGCAAGCCCGTCATCACCTTCCACGGCACGCCCGGCAGCCGCATCGGGTACTGGACCAACGAGCCCGAGATCTGGACGCGGTTCGGGCTTC
>DASTIE010000189.1:0-14995 GCA_035717865.1 Candidatus Limnocylindrales bacterium | reverse complement strand
GGCGAGCTGTCCTGGGTTGACGAGGGGCTGGCGGACTTCGCGGCCTTCCTCAACGACTACCCGGGCGCGTTCGGCTCCCACCTGACCTACGTCCAGGTCTTCCATCGCGAGACATCGCTGACCCGCTGGGCCGGCGACCTGAACAACTACGGCGCGTCGTTCTCGTTCTTCCTGTACCTCTGGGAGCAGGCGGGCGGCAACGGGCCCGGCGCCGGTCAGTTCGATTCCGACAAGACCTATGACGATGTCGCCGGCGACCTCCTGATCAAGCTGATCTTCGAGGAAGAGGCGGACGGCATGGTCGGCGTCCAGAACGCCATCGACACGTTCAACGCCGAGACGGGCTCCGACCTGCGATCGGCCGAGGACCTGTTCAAGGACTGGGCGGTCGCCCTGTACCTCGACTACGAGGGCTCGCAGAAGTTCGACTTCCGGAACCTCGACTTCGGCGATCCGGCGACCACGGCGTGGACCGTCGAGATCGCGAACGACATCTTCTTCGACGCTCGCGGCCAGTACACGGGGGCGATGCCGGTCTCCCGCTGGCTGCACAACAAGCACGTGCCGCAGCAGACGGCACTGCCGTTCGGTGTCAGCTACGAGACGTTCCGCAACCCGGGGCCGACCTTCCAGGTCAGCTTCTCCGGCGAGCCGTCGGCGCAGATCGCGCCGCACACCGGCGAAACGCACTGGTACGGCGGGTTCGAGGCCCAGAGCAACAACATCCTGGACGTCGACTCCGCGGTCGAGGGCGGTCAGACCCTCGACTTCTGGACCTGGTACTTCGTGGAGGAAGGCTGGGACTACGGGTTCGTCGAGGCCCTCGTCGATGACGAGTGGGTCACCGTCCCGCTCGTCGACGACAACGGCGCGACCGTCACGACCAACACCGACCCGCACGACAACAACGAGGAAGGCAACGGCCTGACCGGCACGTCCGGGGGCGCGTACTTCGTCGACGATCCGGTGTACATCCACCTCAACGCCGTGCTTCCCGACGGGACCACGGACGTGCGCTTCCGCTACTCGACCGACGCGGCGTACATGGACCTCGGCTGGTTCATCGATGACGTGAGCGTCAACGGCGAGGCGGCGACCCTGTCGTCGGAGGACTGGATCGAGACCGACGGCGTCCAGGACAACCACTGGGTCGTCCAGCTGGTGTCGTCCTGCGACCTGACGCCGAACGTCGAGGGCGACGAGCTCGAGGACGCGGCCGGCTTCATCTACCGGTTCGAGGAGGACAGCTTCACGGCCAACTTCTCGACCAAGTGCATGACGAAGAAGGACCGCTTCCTGGTGGTGATCTCCAACCTGCCGACGGGTGACATCCAGTACCTCGACGCGGACTACGACTTCACCCTCACGAACGCCGGCAACAAGCAGAAGTAGCTCGTCGCTTCGCGACGCAGGAACGGAGCCGGGTCCCGCAAGGGGCCCGGCTCTTCGATTCAGTGAGGGCCGGCTCCGGTCAGGGCTCCGCCGACCAGCTCGTGCCCGGTTCGCCGCGCATCCGCGCCGCGCCGTCGCGGATGGACTTCACGATCGACTGGTAGCCCGTGCAGCGGCAGAGGTTGCCGTGGATCGCGGCGCGGATCTCGTCGTCGGTCGGCGAGTCGTTGCGCTCCAGGAGGTCGAGCGCCGACATCAGCATGCCCGGCGTGCAGAAGCCGCACTGGAGACCGTGATGCTCCACGAACGCGGCCTGGAGGGGGTGGAGGGTCTCCGGGTCGGGAGCGAGATCCTCCACTGTTCGCACGGTCGACCCGTCCACCTGGACGGCGAGCACCGTGCACGACTTCACAGCTCGACCATCGAGGTGCACCGTGCAGGTCCCGCAGGAGGTGGTGTCGCAGCCGATCTTCGTGCCTGTCAGGTCGAGGTCGTCGCGCAGGAGATCGACGAGGAGCCGCCGCGGCTCGACCTCGAGCTCGACCGCCTCGCCGTTGACCGTCAGTCGAACCGGAACGCGCGCGATCAGGCCGGCACTCCCGCGGCGGACGCGGCGGCGACGTCCTCGAGCGCGTTGCCGATGCCGTCGACCATCGCATCGATCTGGTCTTCCGTGATCACGAACGGCGGCGAGATGTGGATCGCGTGGCCGCGCAGCACGCGCGTGGCGACGCCGTGCCGCAGCGACGCCGCGACGACCTTGTCGGGCGCAGTCGCGTCCTGCTCCAGGATGGACGGCTGGAGCGCCACGGCCGCGGTCAGGCCGACGGTGCGAATCTCGCCCACGAGCGGCGCACCCTCGAGCCGCCGCACCGCCTTGTCCAGCACCGGCTCCAGCTCGGCGACCCGCTCCACGAGCCGCTCCTGCTCCAGGATGTCGAGGTTCGCCAGCGCAGCCGCTGCCGCGCCGGAGTGGCCGGAGTACGTGTAGCCGTGGCGGAACACGGCGCCCGCGACCGGCTCGTCCCAGAACGGCGCGCGAACGCGCTCCCCCACCAGCACGCCGCCGAGCGGCATGTAGCCGGAGGTGACGCCCTTGGCGAAGGTGATCATGTCTGGCTCGATCCCGTAGCGCTGCGTGCCCCACCACTTCCCGGTGCGCCCGAAGCCCGTGATCACCTCGTCGGCGATCAGCACGATGTCGTAGCGGCGACACAGCGCGGAGATCTCGGTCCAGTAGCCGTCGGGCGGCGGGTACACGCCGCCGGCGCCGATCACGGGCTCGCCGAAGAACGCCGCGATCTCGTCGCGCCGCTGGTCGAACAGGCGGGCCACGGCCTCGAGGTCGAACGCCGGCACCTGCACGACGTCGTTGATGAACGGCTCGCCGCCGTAGCCGTTGCGCATCGCCGGCATGCCCACGAGCGACGTGCCCATGGCGTGCATCCCGTGGTACGCGTGCTCGCGGGAGACGAGGAGCGTCTTGCCCGGCTTGCCGATGACGTCCCAGTAGCGGCGCGCGAGCTTGCCGGCCGTGTCGATCGCGTCGGAGCCACCTGAGGCCAGGTAGACGACGCTGTTCGGCATCGGGGACAGCGCCGCCAGGCGCTCGGCGACGCGCAGCGTGGCGTCCGTCGTATAGGCACCGAACGACGAGTAGCCGTGCATCCGGGTGAGCTGCTCCGCGACGGCATCGGCGATCTCGCGGCGGCCATAGCCCGCGTTCGCGAACCACAGCGCCGCAGTTGCATCGATGTAGTCGTTGCCGTTGGTGTCGGTGATCACCGCGCCCTCGCCCGACGCGATCACGAGCTCCCTGTCCTTGATCACGTGCATGTCGGCGAAGCCGTGCCAGAACCTCGAGGTCACACCGGTCTCCACGTAGCAGATGGGCGGGGCAGGAAGCCTATCGCTTCGATGAGCCGGGGTCCCGATCGATCGGGCCGTCCGGCCCTGGCTGCGGGTCGTGACCCATCGCCGCACGGCGAGCGCTGACCGCACGGGGATCGAGCTGTCTCGCGAGCCGATCGCCCGCCGGAGTCGAGGCCAGGCGCGCGGCCTCGCCGAGTCGCTTGAGCTTCTCGAGTGCCGCCACCCAGGTGAGATTCGCCCAGGAGCCGGCCGACCCGAGCCCGACGCGGTCCAGTCCGCGGCCCTGCGACGCGGCCGCGTAGCGAGCGGCCCAGACCAGCAGCTCCTTCGCGTCGGCCGGCGAGGCCTTCGCGGGCAGCGCGCCCGCGATCACCCCTCGATCGCCCGGCAGCCGCGTCACGAGGTTCCAGTTGTCCGGGCCCTCGATCAAGTCGACGGCCAGGCTCGCATAGGGAAGGTCGGCGAACGTCTCGATCCCGGCGCCCCACGCCGACCCGCCGGCGATCGACAGCGAGAGATGCGTACCCTCGATGCCCTCGGCCAGCCGCTGGTGCGCCTCGCGAAAGAGCACGCGCTCGTGCTCGTCCTCGCCAATGAGGTGCGCGTCCGTCTCCTCGATCTCGACCATCGGGCAGCCGGCGGCCGCGAGCGCCTGGACGACCTCGCGAATGGCCTCGGCCGCCGCGAAGGCCCTTCCCGTCGCCGGCGCGGCGCTTTGTCCTGCCCGGGATCCCATCGTCCCGCGGTCGTTCGATGCGGCCGGCAACCCGCGCCGCATCGCCGTGTACGGCCCGGGCAATGCCTGCTTCACGGCTCGATCGGTTGCCGCCGCCGCGAACCGCCAGGCGCCTAGGATCGTGTCGCGATCGATCGTCCCGTCCGGTGCGATCCAAGCCGGCAGGGGTCCGCGAAGCCGTCCGTCCGTGATCGGCTCGAGGCCGGCTTCTTCCTGGGCGCGGATCGCGGTCCTGATTGCCGACTCGAGGTCGGCGTCGCCGGGCGGTGACGGCAGGGCGCCGAGGAGGGTGGCGAACACGGCTCGATCCTAGGGCGACGACGGTCGCCACGACGGCTCGATGCCCAGACGCGGCCGCCCTCACGGCTCGATGCCAGACCGGGGCGCTCTCAATCCGATTCGCGCACGACGCCGGGCCGTCCGCCGTCTGCGCGCCGGAATCGAGATAGTTGCGCCCAAGCAGAACTACCCACCGCACGGGCTCGACGTAAGCCTCTGGTGAGCCGTCGACGGCATTCTGCCCGCATGCCGCGACGCATGGCCGAAGGGATCGAGCTGCTCGCGGACCCGACTCGGCGCCGGATCGTCGCGTTGATCGCCGCCCACATCTGGCACCCCGCCGACATCGCCGAGGTGTTGGGCTTGAGCCGCTCGGCCGTCAGTCGGCAGCTGCGGATCCTCGCGCTTGCCGGGCTCCTCGGGTGGCATCCGTCGGGGTTCGACGGTCGGAGCCGGATCTACCTGATTCCGACGAAGAATCAGGGCCCGATCCTGGCGTGGCTGGCCGGTGTCGACCTCCAGGGGGTTCGGCCGCACGTCCGCCCGCAATGGTCGCCGCGATTGCGCGTGCATCGGCTGCGGCATATTGCCCGGCAGCTCAGCGTCGACCGAGATAGTTGACGTTCGAGCGAACTATCTCGGATCGGGCGAGGAAGGAGCTCCGCCACCACAGCCGTGCTGGTTGCGCCGCCGCAGTCGTGCTGGTTCCGCCACGAAAACGCCTCCATGGCGGCGATGTTCAGACCAGCCAGAGCGGGGCCCCAGCCGGCATGGCGCTGGTCGGGACGGCGCGCGGGCGCCGGCGGCGGTTAGCCCGGGACGGAGCCCTCCAGGAACTCTCCGAGTCGCGAGCGTTCGACGTTGCCACCGGAGGCGATCACGCAGACGCGCTCGCCGTCGCGGATCGGGATCCTGCCGTTGAGCACGGCGGCGAGGGCCGCCGCTCCTGCGGGCTCGAGCACCTGCTTCATGCGCTCGGCGGCGAATCGGAGGCCGCCCAGGATCGTCGCGTCGTCGAGGAGCACGATGTCGTCGAGGTACTTCGCGCAGATCGGGAGCGTCCACTGGCCGGCGAAGGGCGCGCCCAGGCCGTCGGCCACGCTGACGGGATCGATCCGGACGACCTCTCCGGCGCGAATCGCTCGTGACACGGCATCGGAGCCCTCCGGCTCGACGCCGTAGACGCGAACTTCGGGTCGGAGCTCCTTGAGGGCCGATGCGACGCCGCTGATCATCCCGCCGCCACCGACACCCGCGACGACGACGTCGACGTCGGGCAGGTCCTCGAGGATCTCGAGCCCGACCGACGCGTTGCCCGCGATGACCTCCGGGTCGTCGAACGGGTGGACGAGCGTGAAGCCACGCTCGGCGACCAGCTCCTGGAGGCGCTCGAGCGTCGAGCCGACGTGCTCCCCGTGCAGCACAACCTCGGCGCCGTATGCGCGGCAGGCATCGACCTTCGATCGAACGGCACGGAGCGGCATGACGACCGTGACGTCGACTCCCTCCTCGCGCCCGGCCCAGCCGTACGCCTGCGCGGCGTTCCCCGCGGACAGCGTGATCGCGCCGGCGGCGCGCTCCGCCGCGGTGAGCGACGTCAGCTTCGCGAGCGCGGCGCGTGGCTTGAACGAGCCGGTCTTCTGGAGGTGCTCCGCCTTGACGAAGAGCCGGTCATCGGCGAATCGCGCTCCCGTGGCCACCCCCGCGACCTGCGCCGCCGTGGCGGACGAGAGCATCGGCGTCCGGTGGACGCGGCCCGTGATCCGATCGCGGGCGGCGTGGATCCGGTCGAGCGAGACGAGCCTGTCGTCGGGCATCGGCGGAGTATCGCAGCGGACCGCGCGGACGGTGGGCCGCGAATTCTTCCTGCGGCGCCGCCGCTGGAGCCTCGCGCCGCCGCTGGAGCGTCGCGCCGCCGCTAGAGCGTCGCGCCGCCGAAGGCGAGGGCGCCGGCGAGGACGCCCACGAGCAGGATGACGCCGGCCGCGACGAGCAGCGGTGACCGCTGCGCGGGCTCTTCGCCGCGCGGGTGCTGCACCGCCGATCGGAGCGTCGGCACCTTGCCCGGCGGCACGACGAACCCGAGCCACAGCCCCGCGAGGAGCCCGCCGATGTGCGCTGCGTTGTCGATCCTGAGGCCGCCGGCCTGCGACACGAACCCGAAGACCAGGTTGATGACCACGAACAGGCCGAGCTGGGGGACAATCGCCCGCGCTCGTCGATCGAGCACGGGGTGGTGGGCCATCGTCCCCGCGATGATCACGCCGACGAGCCCGAAGATCGCGCCCGAAGCGCCGACGGACGGCGCATTCGAAAACAGGAAGCTTCCGGTCGAGCCGCCGATCGCGGTGAGCGCGTAGAACAGCAGGAACAGGGGCTTGCCCCAGATCGACTCGACGATCGGGCCCACGATCCAGAGCGCGTACATGTTCAGGAACAGGTGCAGGAAGCCGGCGTGCACGAGCGTCACGCTCACGAGCCGGTACAGCTGCCCGCGCTGGACCCAGAACGGATCGAGCAGGAGCGCGTCGACCACGCCGGGCGTCGAAAACGCGACGAACGAGACCGCAGCCGTGATCGCGAGGACGACCAGGGTGATGCTGATTCCGGCACTCCCGCGAGACCGCGCGAAGTAGCGGTTGGCCGCGCCAGTGTTGCCCGTCTCCTTCGCGAGCCAGCCGAGGCGCGCGGCGATCTCGGGCCTGTCCTCGGCGGGAGCGCGCCGCTCGGCCTCCCGGTAGGCCTCGATCGCGTCCGCGAGGTCGCCCGCGCGGACGTGCATGCCGGCGAGGTTTCGCCACGCGGGATACGTCGCCGCGTTCTCCGGCAGCCTGGTCACCGATTCCCACGCGTGCCGCGCCTGGTCCTCGGCGTCGATGCGGTAGAAGGCGTCGCCGGTGCCGAGCACCGCCGCTCCCGTGAGATTCGCGTCGGGATGGCCGATGACGCGCTGGAAGTCGGCTGCCGCGAGCGCGTGGTCCCCGGCATCGAGGCGCGCGCGTCCGCGCTCCAGGAGTCGCCGGGCAACGGCGTCGGAGAGCGGACCCTGGGTCGCGAGCGCGGCGTCGAGCTCCGGGTCGCGAAGGGGATCGTCGGCGCTCGCTCCCGTGTCGTTCATCGAAGCCGACGATACTAGGGATGCGATGTGTGGGCGGATGACGCAGCAACGACCGACCTCGGAGCTCGCCGAGATCTTCGATGCCGAGGACCGGATCGACGCGCCGGGCGGCCGCTTCAACCTGGCGCCGACCGACGAGGCGGCGGTCGTCGTGCAGCGCGAGGACAGCCGGGCGATCGTGCCCTATCGCTGGGGCCTGATCCCCCACTGGTCCGACTCGCCGAACACCGGCAACAGGATGTTCAACGCCCGGGCAGAGACGCTCGACCGCAACTCCGCCTTCCGCTACGCCTTCTCGAAGCGCCGCTGCCTCGTCCCCGCGGACGCCTACTACGAGTGGAAGCGCGTCGGAAAGGTCCGGCAGCCATATGCGATCGCGCGGCCCGACGGCCGACCGATCGCCCTCGCGGGACTGTGGGCCGGCTGGAAGGACGAGGACACGGGCGAGGTGATCCGCTCGTTCACGGTGATCACGACCTCGGCCAACGAGATGATGGCGCCGATCCACGATCGGATGCCCGTGATGATTCCGGAAGCGGCCTGGGACCGCTGGCTCGACCCGGGGCGCCTCGAGGGCGAGGCGCTCGCGGAGCTGAAGGGACTGCTCGTTCCCTCGGACGAGGACTGGCTGGAGCGCTTCCCCGTCTCACGCCGCGTGAACGACGTCCGGAACGACGGCCCCGACCTGGTCGAGCGCATTCCGGACGACGAGGTCGCGCAAGGGGGCGCGCCGACGTCGGACCCTCCCGAATCTCGCGGGAGTACCTCAGCGTCGGGTGCCGGCGCTCGCCGTAGCGCGCCCAAGGCCACTGCGCCAATGACCCGAGGCCTCTTCGACCTGGATTCGGAGAACTCGCCCGGCGCCTGACGTCCCATGGGAAGCCTTTCCTGCCAGGAAACAGTTGGCACCCGAACGCCTCCGTGCCGGGCGGGAGGGTGTTGTAGGAGCCGAACTCGTTCGTGACAGGAAACGAACGGGCGCTCAGGAACCCCCCAGGGCGCTGGAGGAGCTGTATCAACCCGCAAATTCGTTCCCAGGGGGAAACGAACGCGGGCCAAGGCCCCTCGGCAGCACCGAAGGACGCGGTCGACTCGCGATTCGTTCGTGGCAGGAAATGGCTGTGCCCGGGGCTCCGAATCTGGCCCCGGTCATGCGACTGCCTAGACGTGATCGACGGCGAGGGCCGACACGGTGGCCTTGAACGCGGCCTCGGGCGGATCGCCGGCGTCGAGGCGGGCCGCAAGGGCCGCGACGAAGCCCGCGAACGTCCCATCGGGGTCGGTAGCCGGCGGATCGAGGACGATCGGCGCACCGGAATTCGACGGTGCGCCCGAGCCCGGCGGCGTGCCGGAGCCGAGCGGTGCACCCGAGCCCGGCGGCTCATCGGCGCTTCGCGAGGCTGCGGAGCTCGGTCCCAACGCTTCCAGTGCCGCGATCGACCCGGCGTCGAGCGGGCCGACGACGACGAGCGTCGCGCCGGCGAAATCGGCGCCCGCACTGGCCGTCGACACCAGGCCCGCGGGCGGCTCCATGAGCACCACCGCGCGCACGTCGGGGAGATAGCGGAGCGCGAGCTCCAGATCGGC
The DNA here is from genome assembly GCA_035717865.1 of Candidatus Limnocylindrales bacterium. GTDB lineage: Bacteria > Chloroflexota > Limnocylindria > Limnocylindrales > CSP1-4 > UBA5189. The sequence goes on along the minus strand of DASTIE010000189.1, from coordinate 6,011 downwards.
CGGCTCGATCGAGCCCCGCTCGGAGCGCACTACCGTGGCGTGCCCGACGCCCGCCGCCGTCAGCTCGAACAGCACTCGATCCCACGCTGCGTCACCCGGCACGACCCCGACGACCTCGACCTTCGACCCGATCGAAGCCGCGCGCCGTGCCACCTCGGCGACGGCCGACGATTCGGGCGCCGCGAGCACACCGACGACGATCACGGCCGCAGCCTACCCGACGCGCCGGTACCAACGACCGGGTACGAAGGGATCGTGCATTCGGCGCCAGGACTCGGCAGACTGGCGGAGCGCGATCAGGGGATCGTGCGCGATCAGGCCCGCCGGGTAGCCGGCAAGTGAAGCGGGGAGCACTTCGATGGCTGACCGGGACGACACCGCACTGACCTTCGATCGGTCCGGCGATGCGTGGAGCTCGTCGGGCGGCGCGTTCGCGGACGAGGGCGAGGGCGGCGGCGAGCAGTACATCGAGCTCATCGGATCGAACCTGTGGGTCGCAGGAACGGTCGATCTGGGCCGGTTCCGCCGCGTCTCCGATTTCGTGAACCTCGTCCAGGGATACATGGTCATCCGCGATGTCGTGGTGCTCACGCGAACCGGGGACGCGACCCGCCTGACGCTGCCGGAGCTGCGGGTGCTGCCGGACGACATCGCGGTGGTCGCGCAGCTCGGCGACGACCACGCGGCCGGCGGCGGCGACGCCAATGCGGGCGGCCTGGTGATCGAGAAGCGCCGCCAGCGGCTGGTCGTGCTGACGCGGACGCACATCATCGACGGCGACGTCTTCATGCACGGGGACGGCTCGATCATGGCCTTCGTCGACGCCACCGACCCGAAGTTCATCCCGATGTCCGACGTCCGCGTCCGCTGGGTGTCCGACCGGAAGCTCGCCGCCCGCTACCCGTTCGCGCTGCTGCAGCGAGCGCAGATCCTCGGCGTTGCGACCGAGGGGATCAAGCTCGGCGGTGCCGAGCAGACGATGCGGCGCGCCGCGATGTTGAAGGCCCAGTCGGCCCGGTCCGCGGATGGTGACGGGCTCGGTGGCGAGATCGGTTCCGCGGTGCCTGCCGCTGAGGACCCTGTCGGCGACGCGATCGGCGCTGGCGACGGGAGCTCGACGGAGAGCTAGGACCTGGAGCTAGGACCTGGAGCTCGTGTCCACGCCAGAGCCGGACCCAGAGCCGGAGCCAGAGCCCGAGCCCGAGCCCGACCCGGAGCCGTTACTCCCCGGACCCGAGTTGTCGCCTCCCCCGCCCGGCCCGGAGTTGCCGCCGTGGTCATCGGACGATTCCGGACCGTTGCCGTGGTCGTCGCTCTCCGTCGGCGAGGGTGAGGGGGTCGCCGGCGCGGTCGTCGGCGGCGGCAGCGTCGGCGGCAATGAAGGGCTTGGAGGCGCGACCGTGGCCGGCGGGAGCGTGGGCGCTGGCAGGGTCGGTGGCGGCGACTGCGTGGTGGTTGGGCCGAGCATCCCGAGGGCGCCGGCGGCGCCGATCGTGGCAACCCCGGTGAGTGACACGCCGGCAATCGCGACCGCGAGCACGTAAGCGAGGGCCGCCACTCGCCCGAGCGCGGGCCGGCCCGCCCCGCCGACCGCCACCCAGGCCTGCCTGACGCTCGCGCCGAGCCCGCGCACGAAGCCGCGGCGCCGCAACGGCAGCAGGAAACCGGCCGGAGCCGGAGTGGGCTCGTCCGCAATGGCCGTCATGACTCGATCGGCGAACCCGCCTCTCGCCTTTGTGGCCGCATCGAACCCGGTCTCGACCGCCGGCAGTTCCATCGCAGCCGCGTCGATCGCGGACTCCAGGAACCGCCCCGTCTCCAGCGCATCGGCGACCTCGGACCCGAAGCCCTCGCCGAGCTCGTCCATGCCGAACCGCCGATCGATCACAGCAAACCTCCGGGCTCGACCCGATCGCGCAGCCGAAGAAGGCCGCGCCGAAGGTGCGTCTTGACGGTCGAGAGGGGCCGCCCGGTGAGGGTCGCGATCTCGTCGAGCGAGCGCTCGCCGAAGAAGCGGAGCGCGACCGTCTCGCGGTACGGCTCTGCGAGGTCCGCGACCGCTTTCCGAGCCGCCTGCAGCCGCTCCGTGCGGAGTGCCTCGTGCTCGGGCTGCGTCCGGGGCGAAGCCGGGAGCGCCGCGACCGTCTCGGCGACCGCGTCGCGCTCCGTGTCGGGTCGCACCCACGCAACCGCGCGCCGCTTCTTCAGCTGCCGCACCGCCTGCCGCACGGCGATCCGCGTGACCCACGCCCCGAACGGCCCGTCGCCGCGCCACGTCGAGAGCGACCGGTACGCGCTCACGAACGCCTCCTGCGCGACGTCCTCGGCCTCGTGGAGGTCGCCAAGGACGCGAAAGCACGCGCGGATGACGGACGACGATTCGCGATCGACCAGGATCCTGAAGGCGTCCCGCTCGCCGTCGAGGACGGCGCGAACCACGCGCAGCTCATCGACCTGCCCATCCCGCGTGAATGCTGTCTCGATCTCCGACCTCCACGGCGAGGCGTCGGCCGATTGCTCGGCCGGCCACGACGCCATGCTGACGGAGATCGGCGATTGCCATCGTCGGGCGTTGGTCACGATCCTGGTGGGTCGATCGGCTCGGCTGGTCGGCAGCTCGGGGACGTGGCGTTCGTGCTGGCTCAGCCAGGTCCGCTGTTGCCGCCACCGCCCGGGCCGGAGCTGTCATTGTCGCCGCCGCCCGGGCCCGAGTTGCCGCCGTGGTCGTCGGTGCCCTCTGGCGAGGCGGTCGGGCTGGCGGTGGCGTCGTCTCCGTGGTCGTCGTTGACGTCGTGGTTCGGGCCGTCATCGCCGTGGTCGTCGGTCGCGTCGGGTGAGGCGGTCGCGCGATCGTCGTCGTTGTCATCGGTCGGCTCGGGTGACGCTGTGGGCTCGGACGACTCGTCGGGCTCGTTCGAGGCGGAGGCCTCAGGCGACCCCGTGGGCTCCGCGGATTCGGATGCCTCCGGGGACGCGGTCGCCTCGGGCGACCCGGTCGGCACAGCGAACGTGCCGGCACCACTGGGCGTGGAGACGTTCGACGTCGTTCGGAGCATGGCGTTTCCCGCCGCCACCGCCCCGACGAGCAGGAACAGCGCGACGATCGCGATGAAGATGGGCCGCGCGAGCGCGATGACGTGTGCACGCATGGGAAGCGGTGACCTCCGGGTCGCTTGCCGGTCGGCGCCTGCCGATCGTCCTGCCATCCCTGAGGCATCGCCGCGGGCAAAGGTTTCAGGCGGGCGCGCCCTCGGCGTCGGGCGTCTCGCGGATCGAGATGTGGGCGGCGCGCAGCCGCAGGATCTCCGGCTCCAGTAGGGCCACCGCGACCGCGATCACGAGGGTCAGGATCCCGCCGGCTGCGAGGACGGTCTCGACACCGATCGTCTCCGCGAGCGCCCCTCCCGCGAGATTCGCAACGGGAATGAGGCCGATCGATGTCAGCGTGTACAGGCTCAGCACCCGACCGCGCAGCCGTGCCGGCACGAGCACCTGGATCAGCGTGTTCGTCGTCGAGTAGAACATCACCTGGAACGTGCCGATGAGCACCAGCGCGAGCATCGAGATCGGCAGGCTGCGGGACAGCGCGAACGTGATGAGCGCGCCGCCGACGATCGCCATCGCGCCGACGATCAGGCGCCCGCTCCCGCCCGAAGGCCGCAGCATCGCCAGCGACAGCGCCCCGACCAGCGCCCCGATCCCGATCGCGCCGGTGAGGAACCCGATGCCCGCGGCGCCGGTCCCGAGGATGTCTCGCGCGTACACCGGGATGAAGGTCAGGTAGTTGAGGACGAACAGGGCCGGCACCGCCGGCATCAGCACGAGGACCACCAGCAGCCGGTTCGCCAGCACGTGGCGAATCCCGTCCTGGAGATCGGTCCACAGTGCCGCCTGCGCCCGATCGGCGGCGCGCGTCGGAGGGATCGCGAGCGTCGAGGTGATGATGGCCGCGACACCGAGCGCGAGCGCGTTCACCCAGAACCCGAGCTGCAGCGAGCCCGCGGCGATGAAGATGCCCGCCGCGGCCGGTGCGAGGATCCGCAGGAAGTTGTACTGCGCCGAGTTCAGCGCCACGGCGTTGCCGATCGCCTGGCGCGGGACGATCGAGGACACGACGGCCTGCGCGGCCGGGAGCTGCACGGTGAACACGAGACCGCCGAGGAATGCGAGCACCAGGACGTGCCAGTACTCGACCACGCCGGTCGTCGTGAGGATCGCCAGCGTCAGCCCGATCAGCGCGCCGCTCGTGTTGGTGATGATCAGCACGCGCCGCCGGTCGAGCCGGTCGGCGAGCACGCCGGCCACCGGAGCGAGAAACAGCGTCGGGAGCCCCGTGACGGCACTTGCCAGGCCGAGCAGCGCCGGCGAGTCGGTGAGGATCAGCACGAGCCAGCCCTGGGCCGTCTGCAGCATGAAGCCGCCGATCGTGAGCAGCGTGCCGGCCAGCAGGTAGCGCCGGAAGACCGGGAAGGCGAGCGCCGGGAACGCGGTAGCGACGCGGGCGATCACGGAGGGCACCTCGACGCGGGCCGAAAGGCCCTGAGCGGGAGGTGGAAGTCTAGGCGGGCGAGCCCTCCGGCGGGGCCTCCTCGCGCTCGACGATGATCGGCCCGACTGCCGCCCCTTCCAGCTCCGGAAGAATGGCGTCGGCGTCGCCGACGAGCACGATCGCGAGCTCGTCAGGTCGGATGTAGCGGGTCGCGACGCCCTGCACGTCGCCGTCGCTGACGGCCTCGATCGAGGGCCGATAGCGATCAAGCTCATCCATCGGCAGCCCGTGGATGAGGAGCCCGGCGATGGCGCCGACGACCGCGGGCGGCGTCTCGAACCGCAGCGGGAAGACGCCGACGAGGTAGTCGCGGGCGGCGTGCAGCTCGAAGGTCTCGGGCGGGTTCGCGCGCATGCGTTCGAGCTCGGTGAGCATGTCCTGGAGCGCCGGCACCGTGACCTCGGTGTTCACCGCCGCGCGCACCGCGAAGGGCCCATGGCCGCGGCGCATGTCGAAGCCCGCGCCGGCGCCGTACGTATAGCCCTTCTCCTCGCGCAGCCTGCGGTTCAGGCGCGAGTTGAACAGGCCGCCCAGGATCGCGCTCATCACGCTGACCGCATGGAAGTCCGGGATCTTCCGCGCGAGCCCGACGTGCCCGACACGGATCTCGGTCTGCACCGAGCCGGGCCGGTGGATCACCCGCACGATCCGCTCGCTCCGCGCAGGGACGACCGTCGGCGTCGTCGATTGCACCGCCGAGGGGTTGGGCGCCCAGGCCCCGAAGCGGGATTCGGCGATCTCCCGGACATTCTGGCCCACGGCCTCGAGATCGCCGCCCACGATGAGGGTCATGCGAGCCGGATCGAAGAAGCGCGCGTGCAGCTCCCGGGTAGCTTCGGCATTGAGCCCCGGGACGGTCTCCTCCGTGCCGGCCGACGGTCGGCTGTAGGGCGTGCCCGGCGCGTAGATCGTCTGCACGAAGGCGTCGTCCGCGCGCCGCCGCGGGTCGGCCTTGGCCTGCAGCAGGTCGTTGAGCCGCTCGTCGCGCATCCGCTCGACGTCCTGGGCCGGGAACGTCGGCTCCATCGCGACCTCGGCGGCGAGCTCGAGCGCCTTGCCCAGCCGCTCCGCGGGCACGTCGACGCTGATCGAAAGCCCGTCCCAGCCGGCCTCCGCGTGCAGGGAGGCGCCGAGTCGCTCGGCCGCCTCGGTCAGCCCGATGGCATCGTGCTGCTTCGTGCCCTCCGTGAGGGCCCGCGCCATGAGCGAGGTGACGCCGCCCTGCTCCGGCGGCTCGTCGACCGCGCCGGTCGGCAGGATCAGTGTCCCGGAGACGAGCGCCCGGCCCGGCAGGTGGACCGTGATCAGCCCCAGCCGGTTCGAGAGCTCCGTCCGCTCGAACGTCGGGAAGTGGAACGGCCGCGGCTCGCCGTGGGTCGGCCGCTCGGCGACGACGAGGGACTTCTCGTCGGTCATCGGCCGCTCACCCGATCATTCGCTTCGCGCCTGGCCCGTGTCATAC
>DASTIE010000188.1:0-6639 GCA_035717865.1 Candidatus Limnocylindrales bacterium | reverse complement strand
GGGAAGTAGCGATAGTCGTCGGAGGTTTCCTTGGAGCGCATGCGGTAGGTCTCGCCGCGGTCGTCCGCCCAGCCCCGGGTCTCCATGCGCAGGGTCTCGCCGGCATCGAGGATCGCCGCCTGCCGCTCGATCTCGAACGCGACCGCCCGCTCCACCGAGCGGAACGAGTTCATGTTCTTGACCTCGACGCGCGTCCCGAACGCCTCCGCGCCACGGGTGCGCAGCGAGACGTTCGCCTCGACCCGCAGCTGGCCGCGCTCCATGTCCGCGTCCGACGCGCCGATGGTGCGCAGCAGCAGCTGCAGCTCCTCCGCGTACCGGCGCGCCTGCTCCGCGGTGCGGATATCGGGCTCGGTCACGATCTCCATCAAGGGCACGCCGGAGCGATTGAAGTCGACCAGGCTGACCCGCTCGCCCATCGGGCCCTCGCCGTGGACGAGCTTCGCGGTGTCCTCCTCGAGGTGCGCCCGCGTGATCCGGACCGTGACCGGGCCGTCCGACGTCTCGAACGCCAGCCGCCCCTCCGCCGCCAGCGGGAGGTCGTACTGGCTGATCTGGTAGCCCTTGGGCAGGTCCGGGTAGAAGTAGTTCTTGCGGTCCCAGCGCGTCGCGTCAGGGGTGGTGGCCTCGATGGCCGCGCCGGTCGCGAGGACGAGCTCCACCGCCCGCTTGTTCATCACCGGGAGCGCGCCCGGCAGCCCGAGGCAGACGGGGCAGGTGTGGCTGTTGGGGCGGGCGCCGTCATAGGCGGTGGAGCACGCGCAGAACATCTTGGAATCGGTCCTGAGCTGGCAGTGCACCTCGACGCCGATCACCGCCTCGTAGCGCTCGAGCACGGCCGACGGCCGAACGTCGCGCGGGGGGCTGGACGGGCTGCTCATCGCCGCGCGAGTGTCGCATATGGGCCGGGCGCGCTCGGCCCGACGCCGGGCGGCAGACGCGTGATCGGCGTGTAATCGCTCTCTTGACAAGGCGTGCAGAATGCCCGCATGGCACGTGAGAGCGCTCTCACATCGCGACCCGGTGAGGCTGTGAGCGGCGTCTCCGGTGCCACCGCATCGGGCAACGGCCGAATGGCCACCCTCGATGCCGTGGCCCGCGAGGCCGGCGTCTCGCGCGCAACCGTCTCCCGCGTCGTCAACGGCTCGCCGAAGGTCAGCGCCGACGTCCGCCGGACGGTGGAGCGGGCGGTCACGAAGCTCGGCTACGTGCCGAACCCGGCGGCGCGCTCCCTGGTCACCCGCCGCAGCGACAGCGTCGGCCTCGTCATCACCGAGCCCGCGGGCCGCCTGTTCGAGGATCCGTTCTTTCCTCGGCTGCTGCGCGGGATCAGCGCGGAGCTCTCCGCCAGGAACCTGCAGCTCGTGCTCCTGATGCCGGAGGACGGCGACGCGGAGCAGCGCCTCGAGCGCTACCTCGCAGCGGGCCACGTCGACGGCGTGGTGCTCGTCTCGCTCCACGGCGCGGATCCGCTGCCCGGCCACCTCCAGGCGCGCGGCGTGCCGATGGTCGTCGGCGGCAGGCCGCCGACAGGCGTCTCCGCGAGCTACGTCGACGTCGACAACGGCGAGGCGGCGCGCAGCGCGGTTCGCCACCTCGCGGGCCTCGGCCGTCGACGGATCGCCACCATCGCGGGCCCGCAGGACATGGGCGTCGGCGTGGACCGTCTGGAGGGCTACTTCGAGGGCCTCGCGGAGGTCGGCTTGCCGCGGGACACGGCCCTTGCCGCCACCGCGGACTTCACGTACGAGGGCGGCGCTGCGGCGATGCGAAGGCTGCTCCACGTCGCCCCGGACCTCGATGCCGTGTTCGCGGCCTCGGACCTGATGGGCGCAGGCGCGCTGGGCGTGCTGCGAGCCGCCGGCAGGCGCGTCCCGGAGGACGTCGCCGTCGTCGGCTTCGACGATTCCCCGCTCGCAGCGGCCATGGAGCCCAGCCTCACCAGCGTCCGCCAGCCCATCGAGGAGATGGGCCGCGAGCTCGTTCGCCTCCTCGTCGAATCCATCGAGCGCGGCCACCGCGCGAACCGCCGGGTCCTGCTGTCCACGGAGCTCGTCCCGCGCGGGTCGAGCGGAGGAGGGAGCCCGCGCTGAGACACAGCCCCCGCGGCGCAACGTCCGTCCGGACGCCGCCGAACCAACCAACGGCCTCAAGAGGTGGAGATCGATCCAGGTCTCGCAGAGGAGGAGCCAGTCACGATGTACGCGCCAAGGTCCGCATTGAGGGTCCCCGTCGCGCTGATGGGCACCCTCGCCATCTTCGCCGGCGCCTGCAACCCGGCACCGTCGGCGGCACCGTCCACCGGTGCAGCAGCCCCGAGCGGCCCGGCAGCCGTGCCGAGCCCCACGCTCAGCGTGAACATCACGCCTGAGCCCATCGCGGCCGGCCCCGGCCCGAACGGCGGCACGGTCGTTCGCTGGTTCATCGGCCTGGGCGCCGGCACCCAGCCGGCCCAGATCGGGCCCGAGCAAGCGTTCGCGGCCGCGTTCAACGGCTCGCAGAAGGACGTCTACCTGTCCCTGGAGATCGTCGACAACACGCAGGCGTCCAACATCCTGAAGACCGAGATCGCGTCCGGCACCGCGCCGGACATCATCGGTCCCGTCGGGGTCGAGGGCCTCAACCTGTTCGCCGACCAGCTGCTCGACCTCAAGCCGCTCGTCGATTCGACCGGCTACACGTCGACGGGCGTCGACCAGGCCCTCGTCGACTTCTTCAACTCGCTCGGCCAGAACGGCGCGACCGTGGGGCTTCCCTTCGCGGTCTACCCATCGTTCATCTTCTACAACAAGGACCTCTTCGAGGAAGCCGACCTGCCGCTCCCGCCGACGAAGGTCGGCGACCCATACAACGGCAAGCCGTGGGATCTCGCCGCGCTCCGCGAGCTGGCGATGAAGCTCACCGTCGACAAGAACGGCAAGGACGCCACGAGCCCAGACTTCGACCCCGAGAGCATCGAGCAGTGGGGCTTCGACGCGCAGTTCATGGACAACTACAACCTTCGCGCCGAGTCGGCATGGTTCGGCGCGGGTCCGCTCCTCGACGCCGACGGGAAGACCGCCACGATCCCCGACCACTTCGTCGAGGCCGCCAAGTGGTGGAATGCCGGCGTCTGGACGGACCACTTCATCCCGACCGCCAACCAGGTCGCGAGCGACCTGCTCGGCGCCGGCAACGAGTTCGCCTCGGGCAACCTGGCGATCGACGAGGGCCACACCTGGTTCACGTGCTGCGTGACCCCGGCGGCCCCCAAGAAGCCGTTCGATTTCGGCTTCGCGGTCCAGCCGACGGTCAACGGCACGATCACCTCGCCGCTCCACGCTGACACCTTCAGCATCCTGAAGACCAGCAAGGTCCCCGACGCGGCGTTCAAGGCCCTGACCGCGATGGTCGCATCCTCCGAGCTGCTGACCGCCTACGGCGCGATGCCGGCCGACCAGAGCAAGCAGCAGGCCTGGTTCGACTCGATCGACGCGACCTTCCCCGACATGAACCTCAACTGGGACGTCGCGAAGGCGATGCTCGCCTACCCGGACATCCCGAACCACCAGTCGTGGGTCCCGGACTACGCCAAGGTCCGAAGCGCCCTGCAGGCCTTCGGCAACAATTACCGGACCACCCCCGGCCTGGACATCGATGCGGAGCTGGCCAAGCTCCAGCAGACCCTCCAGGGCATCTACGACGCCGCGCAGTAGGCGGCCAACCTTGCGAAGCGGGCCCCCTCGAGCCTTCGGGTCGAGGGGGCCTCGTTCAACGCCTCGATGTGGAGCAGGATGGCTGGCATGGCCAAGACCTCGGCGGCAATCCAGGGTTCGATCGGCGGGGCGCTCACCGGGCGCCTGAGCCGCTCGCCCGCACGACGCGAGGCCTTCTGGGGCTTCGTGTTCATCGGGCCGTGGATCGCCGGCTTCCTGCTCTTCACGATCGGACCGGCCATCGCCGCGCTCGTGCTGTCCTTCACGGACTTCAACCTCGTCCGGCCGGAGGCGATGCAGTTCATCGGCCTGGACAACTACGTCCGCATGGCGAGCGACCCGCTCGTCCTGCAGGGGCTCGTGGTGACCGTCCGGTTCGCTCTCATCGCGGTCCCCACGACGATGCTCGCCAGCCTCGGCCTGGCGCTGCTGGTGAACAGCCCGCGACTGTTCGGCCGGAACGTCTTCCGGACGCTCTTCTACATGCCGATCCAGATCCCGCTCGTCGCCAGCACGCTGGTCTGGCTGAGCTTCCTGAACACCGAGACGGGCTGGCTCAACGGGCTGCTCGGCATCGGCGGGGTCCACGGACCGGACTGGATCAACAACGCCACGTGGGTCTACCCCGCACTGACCCTGATCGGCCTGTGGGGCATCGGCAACTTCATGCTCACGAACATCGCCGGGCTGCAGTCCGTGCCCACCGAGCTGTACGAGGCCTCGCGGATCGATGGGGCCGGCGCCTGGACGATGTTCCGGCGGATCACGATCCCGCTGATGTCGCCGATCCTGCTCTACAACCTCGTGATCTCGCTGATCACGACGTTCCAGTACTTCACCCAGGCCTACGTCATGACGAACGGCCGCGGCGACCCCAACAACGCGACGCTGTTCATCAACCTGGACCTCTTCCGTGAGGCCTTCGTCAACAACCACATGGGCTACGCGTCGGCGATCGGGTGGCTGCTGTTCGTGATCGTGCTCGTGCTCACGGTCGTGCTCTTCGGCGTGACCCGGCGGCGCGTCTACTACGCAGGCGCCGAGCGATGAGGTCGCCCGCATGAGCGCGAACGGATGAGCGCACAGGCCGCGACGCGCCTGCCGAGCCTGGGTGACTCCGGGCCGGTCTCCCGCGCGCTCCGGGGCTACCTCGCCCGGGCATCGCTGACCCTGTTCGCGGTCACGATCCTGGTGGCCTTCCTGCTGCCGCTCGTCTCGATGGTCACGCTGGCGTTCCAGAGCTCCGGACAGCGGACGACGCCCGGCGCCCCGGTCTACCCGGCCAGCCCGATGACCGGCACCTACCAGGGCGAGACCTACGAGATCTATGAGGTCCCCATCGACGGCACGAGCCGCAACCTGCTGCTGGTCGACAAGGGCCGCGCGGAGAGTACGTTCGTCGACCCGGCGGACCCGGCGCAGACGCCGATCGTCTGGGAGGGCTCGTGGCGAACGCTCGACCAGGCGTGGGCGTTCGACCCGCAGTGGTCCAACTTCAGCATCGTCTGGTCCCAGCTCGACTTCCCGCGACTGCTCTTCAACACGGGCGCCGTCGCGCTCCTCAGCACGCTCGGCGCCGTGCTGTCCTCGGCACTCGTCGCCTACGGCTTCGCGCGGTTCCGGTTCCCGGGCAAGAACATCCTGTTCGTGATCCTGATCGCGACGATCATCCTGCCGTTCCAGGTCACGCTCATCCCGACCTACGCCGTGTTCACGAAGATCGGCTGGAACGGCACCTGGCTGCCGCTGATCGTGCCGCACTTCTTTGCCAACGCCTTCAACGTCTTCCTGCTGCGGCAGTACTTCCTCTCGATCCCGCGCGAGCTCGACGAAGCGGCGATGATCGACGGCGCGAGCCCGTTCCGGGTGCTGCGATCGGTGATCCTCCCGCTGTCGGTGCCGGCGGTCGTGGCGGTGAGCCTGTTCCACTTCTTCTTCGCCTGGAACGACTTCTTCCTGCCGCTGCTGTACCTGTCCGGCAAGCCCGACCTCCAGACGCTGCCGGTCGCGATCCAGCAGTACAACGCGCTGTACGTCACCCAGCCGACGCTCATCCAGGCCGCCGCCCTGATGACGATGGCCGTGCCGGTCGTCGTGTTCTTCCTGGCCCAGCGCTCGTTCATGCGCGGCGTCGTGGTGACCGGGGTCGAGAAGTAGGTGCGCCGACCCGACATCCCGTCGGTCGCGTGGCAGCGGCCGATCGGGCTCCCCTGCCCTCCGGAGCTCCTGAGCCGGCCCCGGGTCCAGCCGATGATCGACGACGGCGAGTGGGCGGGGGTCCCCCTCGGCGGCCTCGGGAGCGGGAGCATCGGCCCGACGTTCCGCGGCGACGTCGCGCGCTGGCACCTCGAGGTCGGGCGGCATGCCTTCAGACCCGTCGCGGCCGACGGCTTCTCACTGTTCGTCCAGCCCGACGGCGGCGAGGCGCGCGCGATCGTCCTGTCCGCGCTCCGCCCGGAGGAGTTGCCGGCCTGGGGCTGGGACCTGCCGGTCGGCGCCGGGACGTACCACGCGCTGTTCCCGCGAGCGTGGTTCGACTTCGAGCCGGACGTGCTCGGCGTGCGGCTCGCGGGCGAGCAGCTGTCGCCGGTGATCGCGGGCGACTATGAGGCGAGCGCCCTGCCGCTCGGGACCTACGAGTGGTGGGTGGAGAACCCCGGTCCGGAGCCGCTGACCGTCGGGCTCATGCTGAGCTGGCGCAACCCGCTGGGGGCGAGGGTCGACGATCCAGCGCCCCCCGGGGCGTGGGGCGAGATCATGCGCGACGACGGCGCGCTCGGCGTGCGGTTCCACGACGGCGGATCGGGCCCGGCGGGGCTGCGCGGGACGTTCGCGATCGCGGCCGAGGCGGCCGAGGCGGCCGAGGCGGCCGAGGCGGCCGAGGCGGCCGAGGCGGCCGAGGCGGCCGACGGGGCGGACGGGGTCGAGCTTTCGGCGCGCTCGC
>DASTIE010000187.1:0-4951 GCA_035717865.1 Candidatus Limnocylindrales bacterium | reverse complement strand
TGGCGGAACGTCTACCCGCAGGGCTACGCGATGGTCCGGTTCGTCACGCAGCGCTTCGGGCGCGACTCGCGCAACGCCTGGCTCGCGAAGATGGCCACGGAGATGGACATCGATGCCGCGACACCCGCCGTCCTCGGCCTGTCATTCGACGACCTCGACAGCGCGTTCCGGGAGTGGCTGACGCAGATCCACTGACCGTCGGGGACGATCGCGAAGAAGACCTGAGAACGAACTCCGGCGCCTCATTGCGGAGAATCACCGATTGAGTGGCGTGGTCGCGCTGGAACGATCCCGGGCGTGAAGATCTCACTCGGGGACGCTGTCTTGGTCTTCATGGTGGCGGTCTTGGTCGTGCTCATCGCCTACGCAACGCTCGGTGGGCAGACCTCGGCCGTGATTTGTGTCCAGTCTGGTGGGATTGGGCCGAAGCTGACCGAACAGCCGTTGAGGGGTTGTGCGCCTGACGCGTCCTAGCCTCCTCGTGTTCGCCACTTTGGCGGTTGTCGTCCTTCTGCTTGTCATGGTGTTCCTAGGGCAGCCGCTGAAGCCGTGCGGTTGCCGTGTACCCGAGAGCGGGGCACCTGCCTGGAGCGGTGCGACGGGAAGTCCCCGGTCGCCGCTCTTCTAGCTGGCAGTCATTCAAGCTGTTCGTCGGACTCCGACGCGGAATCGCGACGCCTGAACGCGATGATCTCGACGACGTCATGCGCTCACTGTTCTGGGTGAGCCCGTCCTCAAGCTCGGTCCGTGGCTGAGCCCAGGCTGGTGAGGGCACCGCCGAGATTCGGCAGTCGCCCTGTGGGAGTTCAGCTGTAGAGTTTCGGGTGGTCCCCGTAGCTCAGCGGACTAGAGCGGCTGCCTTCTAAGCAGCGGGTCGCAGGTTCGAATCCTGCCGGGGACGCCACATTCGATTTCAAGCTGGGACCGGCCGGCCGCCTTCACATGGTCAAGAGGGCCATTGCAGGCCGATTCTCAAGGACTACAGTGGCCGTCGACTCCACGGACTGCAGCAAGCTCGGGGTCGCATGCGCCAGGTCACCATCACGCTCGGGCTGGCATTGTCTTTGCTTGGCTGTGCCGGGACGGGCGGGCAGGTTCGCCTCACGACCGTCGAAAATCAGACCTGTTGCTGGTTGTCGTACTCGGTCGTTGACGTGGTGGCGGACCCGACGTCCGGGACGCCGATCAACAAGGCAAACGGTCAGCCGTTTGTTTGGGCAGCGGGCTTCACGGCGTGGAGGGTCTCGGGCGAAACAGAGGTCCGCGACGCCGCCGGAAAGGTCGTGCTGAGGACTGGCGGCAGGTATTGGACGAGTCCGACCATGCCGGACTGGGCCATCGGTGAGGTCAAGACCTGTCCGTTCTGCGAGCTCGGCGGCGGCCCGCTGTAGCGCCAGACCCGTCTAGCGGCGGGTCGCCGGTTCGAATCCTGCTGGGGCCACCCGCTCGGCCCCCGCCGAGCCGGGCCTCAGCCGTCCGCGTCGTCGTCGAAGTCCGGCCAGGCCGCGATGTCGACCTTGTGATTTTCGGGCGACGCGAGCGTCCACCAGTCGGGCGCATGCGAAGCGTCCACCAGGCGTCCGCCGGCTTCGAGTGCCGCGGCGACCCGCGCTTCGGCCTGATCGGCCGGCACGCTGACGTCGATGTGGGTGCGGCCGCGACCCGGCTTCGGCGGCCGGAGCCGCTGGAACGACACCTGCGGGTTGCGCCGATGCCGATCGATGACGTCCTCGCCCGGACCGAGGCTCTGGTACCCGAGGGCCGCGGCCCAGAACGGGCCGACGTCAGTGCTCTCCGGCTGGGCCACCGCGATGTTGACGACCTGGACCTGGGAGGGATCCGGCTCGAGCCCCAGCGTTCGAGCCTCCGCCGAGATCCGGCGGGCGAGCTGGATATCGCGCTCGCTCAGCGCGCCGTAGCCGCCCGAGGCCGTCCGGACGGTGACGCCTTCCGGTCGAACGTCGACGTCGGGGAAGTGGCCGAGAGCCTCGGCCGCCTCCGCGATCCTCGCCACGAATGCTGCCGCTTCCGCGAATGTTCCAACGCGGAAGTGGGCGTGCGCGCCGGAAAAGAGCACCCGCCAGTCCTCGACACCGCCGGCGTCATGGAACGCCCGGGCGGTCGTTCGCTTCTCGCTCATGGGGCGATGCTACGGCGTCGCGCTCAGCAGAACGAAGGCTCGGGCGCGACCGCGTTCTCCATCCACCGTTGCGCGAAGGCGAGCGCGTCGTCCACGTCCCACGCCTGCAGGAGCAAGGCGCGGTCCCACGTGAGCACGGCGAACGGCGTCGACATGTCGTCGAATCGGGTCGCGACCACCTTGGCTCGAATGCCACACCGCTGGGCCCCCGGCGTCTGCGGCGCGTTGTTCACGAACCGCCTGACTTCCGCGAGAACCTCGTCGGATGGGCAGACGCCGTTTTCGCAGCGGTACAAGGCGACCGCGTAGCCATGCTCCAGGTTGTGAACCCAGTTCCCGGGACCGATATCCGCGTCCGGGCCGTAGAAGCCTGGACGGGCCGGTGAGACACCGGCCTGGGTCTGGTAGTGGGTGCCGGACGTCGGCGGGCAGAACCGGTAGGAAAGCGTGGTGCCCGGCTGCACGTGCTGGCGGCCCATGTCGTCCGTGACCTGGCCGTCCTCGGTCGTCCCGCCCGGCGCCAGCAGCTGCCCACAGGCGTAGCGGCCGGAGCTGCCACCGCCGGCGACGAGGGCGCCCACGACGACGAGGACCCCCACGAGCACGACGCCGATGACGCCGATGCGCCACGGGTCGGCGTTGCCGAGGAGGCCTGCTCGACGAGCCGGCGATCGCTCTCTGGGCGGGCGGCGGGTCCCCTGACCGGCCGGTCGATTCGGCCCGCGCGCTTGGCTGCCGGCTGCGGGGGCCTGCCCGGGTGGATGCTGGCGTGCGCGCTCGGCCGTGCGCTGGCGGCGCCTAGCCATGCGGCCGCGTGGCCGCCGCCGCGGGCGCCACGGCGGCCGGTGGCTGCTCCTGGACGATCGCCTGGCCCAGCGACCAGAGCGTCGTGGCCGTCAGGCCGACCATCAGGAAGGCGAGCGGAATCTGTCGGAGGCGTGCGGCTCGCCGCTCGTCGCCTCCGCCCCCGCGGCTCGCGACCACGTGCCCCGACCACGCGCCGACCATGTGTCCGCCGACCACGCCGACCAGCATCACGGTCCAGACGGCCAGCGGCGGCATCCAGGAGTAATTCGCTTCGTAGAACGCGGTCCCGAGCAGGTCCCAGCCGAGCTGCAGCGGATCCGACAGCGCGACGACGATCAGCTGGCCGTCACCCAGGAGGTACGTGAGGTAGTGGGCCAGGAGGTAGCCCATCGCAATCGGCAGCAGCCCGGCCCCGACCGCCGCCAGCCCAACGTAGCGGGCAACGAGTAACGCGATCCCGACCACCAGGCCGAGGAACACGAGGAGCTCGAACGTCGCGATCGGCAGGGCGGGGAAGCCGAAGACGTCGAACCAGGCCTGGGTCTGCGACAGCCCGTCGAAGAGGATGGAGGCCACGCCGATCGCCACGATCACGAGCTTCGGTGTCGTCCAGTCGCCGGTCACGAGGCCCGCACCGAACGATCGCCGGACGAGGAGGCGCGGGTCGTCGCCCACGACCGGCGCAGGCGCGAACGACGCCATCCGATTGAGGAGGCCGAACCACACGCCGAACGTCTCTGCCTGCGAGCGCCACACGTCGCGCCCGAAGTTGGCCATGCCGAGCAGCGTCAGCGCCGTGTACGCGATCAGCACCATGCCCAGGTCGGCGCCGTGGAAGACGAGCTCGAGTCCGACGAAGAACACCATCCCCGCGGCCGCCGGCCATGCCCCGAGCCGTTCCGGGTAGCTCGCCGGCTCCCAGCCGGCGATCCCAAGCCGCCCCGCCACGGCTGCGCCGATGTCGAAGATGGTCGAGAACGGATCGACCCAGCGCCAGATCGGTCCGACGAACGCCGACACGATCGCGACGCCGACCCAGCCGTAGACCCACAGGAACAGCGGCGCGACGCTCGCTGCCGACGAGCCGCCGACGATCGTCTGGACGACGATCCAGAGCCAGCCGATGAGCCCGATCGCCCGCAGCCCGTTGACGAGCCACCCGGGCGCTCGCACGAGCCGCGGCTCGCCGCGCTCCTCCGGGGCGCGCACGTCGCGCAGCAGCACGAACGCGAACGAGAGCGCGACGGCCATTGCGGCGCCCGCGAGGTAGACGGCCAGGGGGAGCGGCGACTCCAGCCTGCCGACGAGCTGGTGGCCGAGTGCCGGCGCCGGGAGCGCGAGCAGGGTCGCTGCCACGGCGAGCCAGGCGCCGGCTCGCCGGGCTGCGGGCATAACGCGATGGAGCTGAGTGCCGAGCCGACGGCTCATCGGCGCCGGAGCAGCCAGGCTGCGACCGCAAGGAGCGCGATTGCGGCGATGCCGATCGGGAGCAGGGCGGCGACGCCGTCCGCGGGCACGTCCGGCGGCGCGGAGGCGACCGGTGTCGCGGCCGGCGGGGCAGGGGATGCGGTTGCTGGAGCAGAAGGCGGAGCGGCCGTGGTGACCACGGTGGGCGCCGGCGTCGGGTTGGGAGCGGGCAGGACCGTGAAGCTGTAGCGGCCGCGCTCCAGCTCGCTGTCCTCCGCGGAGAATGACGTCCAGCGAACCTCGTATTCCCCGGGAGCCAGCGCCGGCAGCGCGAGTCGCAGCTCCCGCGGTCCGTCGCCGAGCTCCGGGCCCTCCGCCACCGTCGCCCCGGACGCGTCACGCACCTCCATCGTCGTTCGCGACATGTCGAGGTCCTGCGTGAAGGTCGCCACGATCTCTGCCGGCGAGCCGGCGACCTCGTCACCGGGTCCGGGCGTGGCGGTGTCGAGCTCTGCATGCCCCAGCGCCGATCCGGGAGATGCGAGCAGCAGGCCGAGAACGGCCAGAAGAGCAGCGATTCGGGAGCGCATCGGCATG
>DASTIE010000186.1:0-13275 GCA_035717865.1 Candidatus Limnocylindrales bacterium | reverse complement strand
CGAGATCACGGCGCTGACGTCGCTCGGTCGCACGGTCGAGGCTCGCACCCGCAGCCGCGCAGGCACCACCCGGATCGCCGAGGCCGGCCTCGAGCCGGCGCGCGTGGACGGCCCGATCTGCGAATCGACCGACCACCTCGGCGAGCACCTGCTTCCGCCCCTGCGGCGCGGCGACCTCGTCGCGATCCGCGATGCCGGCGCGTACTCGGCCTCGCTCGCCTCGGCGTACAACGGCCGGCCTCGACCGGCCCAGGTCATCGTCGAGCCTGACGGTTCCCTGACGCTGGCCCGCCGCCGAGGCTCCCTTGCCGCCCTCGGCTGAGCGATTGCCTACACTTTCGCTCGATGGGTGCAGTCGACACGATGGAAGACTTCTTCGAGAAGCTGAACGACGGCGACCGCCAGGGCGCCGTGGCGCTGATGGACGAGCGCGTCGAGATGCGGATCCACGTCGGTGACAACGCGCGGACCCTTCGCGGGGTCGAGCAGGTCGGCGGCTGGTTCCTGCGCGCCGAGCCAGGGCTCAAGATGATCCCCGGCGGCGTGATGGACCTCGGAATCACGTACCAGGCAGACGTCCTGACAGTCCGACCGGGGGCGCCGAGCCAGCACCTCGACGCATCCTTCCGCGTCGAGGCCGGGAAGATCACCTCGATCAACCTCGCCCCGAGGTAGGGGCCCCGCAGCCGCGTCGTGGCGGCGATCCGGTAGGAGACCAGGTCTAGCTCGCCGCGGGCAGCTCCGAGGGGGTCTTCGCCGGGATGATCAGCCGGTCCCCGATCTGCAGCTTGTTCGGGTCGGGGAGGGTCTCCGCGTTCGCCGCGATGAGGTCGTCCAGCGACACGCCGAAGCGTCCCGCGATCCGCGAGAGCGTGTCGCCTGATTTGACGACGTAGATCTGGTCCGTCGGCTGCGGCACCGGCGTTGGCGCCGCGGTGATCAGCGGGGTCTGGATCGGCGTCGTCGGCGCGGTTGAGCCACCGGTCGAGGGATTGCCGAACCCGAGCAGCCCCGGCAGTGCGAACAGCACCGCGGCGGCGAGCGCGAGCGCCACGACCGCCACGAGGATCGGGGGGATCGAGAGCTCCTGCAGCCGTCGGGACCTGAGCGTCGGGTAGGCCTCCATCGGGCGTGCCCGCTCCCACTCCGGCGCGTCGCGGCGACGCTCGTGCCGCGGGCCTCCGCCGCCACCGCCTCCGGCGCCACCGCCTCCGCCCCCGCCGGACCCTCGGCCGCCCGCCGCCCCCGCACCGCCGGCGAGCCCGGCCACGTGGCCGGAGTCGCGCTCGCGGCGGCGCCGGACCGGCGGCTCCGGCTCCAGCTCTGCCTCGTCGTCGTCCCAGAGCTCAGGCCCGCGCGCCTCCGCGCGAGACGGCTCACGTCGCTCCGCGGACGCCGGGCCCGCGGCAAGTGGTGGCGCGTACGGCGGGACCTCGCCGACCGGCACGTCATCCCCATCTGCCTCGCCATCCTCCAGGCCGCCATCCCAGTTGCCGCCAGGCCCGGGAACGGCGTCCGATGCGACCCGATCGGCGTAGCTGCCCGAGAGGCCGCGGCCCTGGCTCGGAACGGCGGCCGCCTCGCCACCTGGCGCGCCCGCCGCTGCCTCGCCGCTCGTACCGACGTCGGCGTCTTCCGCCTCCGTCGCCCACTCGCCGGCGCCTGAACGCTCTTCGGAGCCCTCGCGGGACGACCAAGGCGGCGGCGCGGACCAGTCACGCGGCGGGTTCCGCTGCGGCTCCGCGGTGGCCGCGGCGGCGAGCGAGTCGAGGCTTCGGGGAGGATCGGTCCTCGAGCGCGCGGCCTCGCGCCTCGCCCAGTCCTGGAACGTCGGGCAGACCGGGAACGCCGACGCCAGGCAGTAGGCCTCCTGGTGCGCCAGGGCGCGCGGGGCCGGCTGCGCTTCGGCGTAGCAGCGATGCCGATGGTCGGGGGAAGCGGCGCGCTCGTCGCGATCGTCCTCGAACGCGACGAAGGGGCACGCGGGCGCACCGTCGACGATCGGGAGCCCTCGCTCGGTCATCTCCGCCGGATGATAGCCGCAGCCTCAGCCGGCGAGGGCCTCCAGCCGCCGCGCGACGCTCCGGAGGTCCTTGACGAAGGCCAGGTACGCCTCTTCCCTTCCGGGCCCGGCCCGCAGGATCGACGACGGATGGACCGTCGCGACGACGAGCGGTGCGAGGTCGAGCGGCAGCGGCTTGCCGCGATCGCGGGTCACGGAGATCTTCGGGCCGGCGAGCGCGCCGGCGGCCGTCGCGCCGAGGAGGACCAGCGCCTTCGGCTGGACCAGCGCGAGCTCCGACTCGACCCAGGGCAGGCACGCCCCGACCTCGGCCTTGTTCGGCTTCTCATGGAGCCGGCGCTTGCCGCCGGGCGCGGGACGCCACTTGAAATGCTTCACGACGTTCGTCACGAACGTGGTCTCGCGGTCGATTCCCGCCTCCTCCAGCGCCTTCCCGAGCATCGACCCGGCGGGCCCGACGAACGGCTCGCCCGCGAGGTCTTCCTTGTCGCCGGGCTGCTCGCCGACCAGCATCAGGCGCGCCGGCACCGGTCCGGCCCCGAAGACGGTCTGCGTCGCGCGGGCCCAGAGGTCGCAGGCCCGGCAGCCCGAGGCCGCCTCGCGGACGCGATCGATGCTCGTCCGGCCAGCCTCCACCGCCGCGAGGGCGATCGGGGGCCGCAATTCCGGTGGCGCCGCCGCCGGATCGAGCAGGCCGTGGCGCGGGCTCATGCCCACCCAGCCCTACCCGGTCGACCTCGAGGCGCGGCCGGTCCTGGCGCGGCCCGGCTGCACGCCCTGCAGGAGTCGCGCCGGAGCGGGCGGGCCCACCTGCGGCTGGGCGTGCGGCAGCGGATGCGCCGGCACGTGGCCCGATCGAGCGCCGGCGGCCGCCACCACGGGCTGCGGGCGAGCGAGTCGCCGGCCGATGCCGGGAACGGCCCCGTACGCGCGCGTGAGCTCCGGCAGGCCCATCTGGAGCCAGTCGTCGACCCGCCAGCACAGCAGCGGCGCGACCGCCGCGATGTACACGTACGAGCCGAAGTAGCCGGTGAACTGGGCCACCACGAAAGCCGCCGTCCCCACCACGATCACGCCGTCGAGCGTCCGGACCCGCAGCGCCCCGATCACCGCGACGGCGCCGCTGAGCAGGTAGCGGATCGACTCCAGCGCACGCGGGGCGAGTCCGGGTGCGATGCCATCGAGGATCGCCGCGACGCTCCAGTACGACGACCGCAGATGCGTCTCCTGCGCCATCGCGAGGCTCTTCAGGTAGCTGCCCGGACCCCACAGGAAGAGCACCGGGCTCCAGGCCACGACGGACGCGGCGATGAACGCGAGGAGCGCCGGGATGCCGGACCACAGGAGCAGCGCAGGCACCCACGCGACGGCGTACGGCTTGAAGGCCACAGCGACCGCGAGGATCGCCGCGCCAGCCGCCGGTCGGCGGACCGCGACCGCCATGGCCGCCAGGATCATCAATCCGGCGGTCGTGTCGTTGGAGCCATCGACGGTGGCGAGCACCAGCGGCGGCGCGAGGGCGAAGATCGCGAGCCCGAGCGGCCGGCCCTTCGCGGCCCGCAGGCCGAGCCATCCCATCAGCACGCCCGAGACCGCCAGCTCGATGAGCACGGGATCCCACCACGTCGGCAGGTACCACAGCAGCGCGACCGGCCCGTACGGGAAGGCGGCGCCCGCGGGACGCGAGACGAGGTAGCCGAGGCCGTATGGGTCGCCCCCGGCGAGCAGCACCTGGATCGCGGCGCTCGTGACGGCGCTGACGTCGGACGCCTCGTTGCCGTATGCCGACAGCCGCAGCGCGGCGCCGCAGGCGATGAGCACGGCGACCGGCAGCCAGCGCAGCTGCCAGCGCGCGGCGGCGGCCAGCGTGAGCGCAATCGCGCCGGCGACGGCGATCGCGACGCTGTCGCGCCAGATGGGTTGGATCGCAAGCACCAGCGCGATCCCGAGAGCGACGATCCAGGGTCCGCTCCGTCCTCGCTCGGGAAGGCGGGGCAGCCTGGTCACCGCGCGATTCCCGGGCGTTTGACAGTGCCGGGTCGCGCTTCGACACTCCGAGGCAACAACCCGTCGCGTTTCCTTGTGCCGGGGTTCCCAGCCCAGTCGGGCGGCCCGACCCAGCCGGAAGGAGATTCCGTGAACGTTCCCAACGTCGTCCTCCAGATGCTGTCCCCAAAGGTCGTCGCCCGCGCGCACTGCGATCTGCCGTGCGGCGTCTACGACCCGGAGCAGGCAAGAATCGAAGCAGAGTCTTGCTACAAGATCGTCGAGAAGTACGCCGCGAATGAGGACGTTGCGTACAGAACGCGCGCCATCCACATCAAGGAAGAGCGTGCGGACCTCGTGAAGCACCACCTCGACGTCCTCTGGCACGACTACTTCAAGCCAGAGCACCTGGAGACGGTGCCCAACCTCCATGACCTGTTCTGGCAGGCCACGAAGCAGGTGTCGAAGGTTAAGGCCTCAACCGATATCGCGGACGCGAAGCGCCTCCTCGAGCTCATCGACGAGGTCGATGCCGCGTGGAAGGCCACCGGCGGCAACGAGAAGACGCGAGTGACGGGCCGACCCAGCTGATCCCGCCGCCGCGCGCGGCTGTGCCTCCGAAGCCGAGACCCTGGCGCGTCGCGGTCACCGAAGGGTCGATGGCGCCCGCGATCCTGCCGGGAGATTGGCTGGCCGTGGACCCGCGCGTGTCGCGGTGGCCTCGAACGGGGTCGGTGGTGGTGTTCCAGGAGCCGCTTTCGGAGACGCTCGCGATCAAGCGCATCGCGGCCGGACCGGGCGATCAGGTGCGATTCGGCGGGGGCTTCCTGACGCTCGGACCGGATGAGGCCTGGCTGACTGCCGACGCGGACGAGAAGGCCGCCGCGGCCGTTGGCTTCGGGCCGCCGATCGACTCGAACCGCTTCGGGCCGGTCGGGCTGGAGGGCCTGGTGGGCCGGGTGCTGTTCCGATACGCGCCGCTCCGCCGCTTCGGGCGGATCGCGAATCGATCGAAGGAGGGCGCCGCCCCATGACCGACGACCGCAGGCGCGACCCGGGCGCGCCGCTGTCCGGGCCGCCCGATCCATGGGCCGAGACGGACATGCCGACCATCCGCGACGGCCCGCCATGGCACATGACCGAGATGATCGAGGCAGAGCCGGCGATGGCTCAGCGGCTGCTCGACCGCCTTGCGGTTCGGGATAGCGCCGCCGCGAGGCTCGCGACGGCCGTGCGAGCCACCGCGGAGCTTCGTCGCCCGATTCTCGTGACGGGCTGCGGCACGAGCGAGCACGGCGCGATGGCGACCGCGGAGATCCTGACCGAGGCGCTGCGGAGCGCGGGGCTCGTCGGCGGCGGCGGACAGGCGATTCCGCCCGCCGCGGTCCAGGCGTTCGAGGCGTCGCTCGAGGCCGAGCTCGGTGGCCCCGGCTCGCTGCTGATCGGCATCAGCCACGAAGGCGCCACCTGGGCGACGCTCGAGGCGCTCCGAGCCGGCAAGGCCGTGGGCGCCACGACGGCCCTCGTCACCTGCTCCGATCGCTCGCCCGGTGCCGCCCTCGCGGACATCGTCCTCGCGACCGAGGAGCTGGATCGGAGCTGGTGCCACACGATCGGCTACCTCTCGCCGATCCTCGCGGCGACGGCGGTCGCGGGCCACCTCACAGGCGCCAACGTCGGCGGCCAGGCCGTTCGAGGCCTGCTTCGGGCCGGGCTGGAACCGGGGGCTGTCGCTCGGACCGAGGGATTCGCCAGGGTGCTCGCCCCGGCCTCGCACGTCGTCGTCATCGGCTCGGGGGCGGACCGCGTTGCCGCACGGGAGCTCACCCTGAAGATCGAGGAGGGCACCCACGTCGGAGCGTCCTCGCGTGACCTCGAGACGGTCCTGCATGGCCACCTCGCCGGCATGGACGAGACCACCGGATTCGTCCTGATCCTCGCCGACGCGCGAGGCGCGGATGGGCGGGCGAGGCGCGCCAAGGGCGTGCTTCGCGCGGTCGGGGAGCTCGGCATCGGGGCCGGAGCGATCCTCGGGTCGGCATACGTGGACAAGGTTCCCGAGGAGCTCACGCCGGCGGGCAGGCTCGTGCTGCCCGCGGTCCAGGACCTGCCCGACGCCATCGGGGCATTGCTGGGCACGGCCGTGCCGCTGCAGCTGCTGACGGAACGACTGGCGCGCGAGCGCGGCGTGAACCCCGACCCGATCCGGCGCGACGACCCGCGCTACCTCCGCGCCGCAGAGGCGCCCAGCGCGACCTGAGCCGCAGGCTGCGCGCGGCTTGTCCGCGTGGCGCCAGCTGCGCGCGGCCAGGTGGTCAGGCGCAGGCTGCACGCGGCCGTGGCCGCCGTCCTACACCTTCCCGATCAGCTCCTCGGCCAGGAGATCGATCATCTCGAGGTCGAGCGGCACGAAGTCCTGGAGCATGATCCGCTCGATCCCCGCGTCGGCGTAGCGCTGGACCATCGCTCGGGCCTGATCCGGCGTGCCGAGGATCCAGCGATTCCGCCGCGCGTCCAGCCAGGCGGTCCCGTCCGAGGCCTGCTCCCCGAACGAGGCCAGCAGCTCCTCGGCGCGCCGCCCCACCTCGGCGTCGTCGCGGCCGATCAGCGCGCCGGCCATGGTCGAGCGAGTCAGGGACCCGGGGTCGCGCCCGATCGCGCGGCAGGCCGCGTCGAGGTCCTTCTGCTTGACGGCGGCCGATTCCGGCGATGACGACGAGAAGTTGAACTCGTCGGAGTACTTCGCCGCGATCCGGTAACCGCGCGGCGAACCCTCGCTGCCGGTGATGATCCGCGGGCGGAAGCGCCCGTTCTTCCCGACCGGCCGTCCCTCAACCTGGACAGGGCCCGGTCGCAGCGCCCCGCCGCGAACACGGATCCGGTGGCCGTCGAAGTCCCAGCCCGGCGCCTCCTCCCACAGCCCGTGGAGCAGGGCGAGCTGGTCCTCCAGCAGGTCCGCACGCTCCTTGATGTCGGGGTAGTCGAGCCCGAGCGGCAGGTGGTCGTCGTCATTCCAGCCGGCGCCGACGCCGACCTCGATGCGTCCGTCGCTCATCTCGTCGACGGTCGTCACGACCTTCGCGAAGTTGCCGGGATGGCGGAACGTCACCGGGCTCACGAGGGAGCCGAGATGGATCGTCGAGGTCTCGCGCGCGAGGCCGGCGAGGACCGCCCAGGTATCGGTCGAGCCCTGCTCCGCGCTGCCCGGGAAGCTGGCGTAGTGGTCGCTCCGGAAGAAGGCCTCGAAGCCCGCTGCCTCGGCCCGTCGGACGATCGCCAGCTGGTCCCCGTAGGTCAGGCCCATCTGGGCCTCGATCATCAGCGCGAAGCGCATGGTTTTCCTCCCGGAACCCCCAGAACTACTTGATGTTGACGCAATCATTCACTTCTGTAGAATGCTTCACGCGATGCGAAGTATTCCCGAGCGGAAGCCCCAGCCGGACGCCGGCGGCGAGACGTCCTATCCCACCCGGGACGGCGCCGCCGAGGCCACGGTGGATGCCATCCTGACAGAAGTCGGGGGCTGGGTCGGCGACCTTCGCTGTGCCTCGATGGGCCACCTCGTCCAGAGCCAGGTCAGCATGAGCCAGCTGCACGTCCTGTGGTTGCTCCAGCACCAGGGCGCGATGACCATGAGCCGGCTTGCCGAGCTCCTCGGTGTGTCGCTGTCGAACGCCACCGGAATCATCGATCGCATGGAGACGCATGGGCTCATCGAGCGCGTCCGCGTCCCCGACGATCGACGGCTGGTCCTGGTGCAGCCCGCGGCCGCAGGCCGCCAGGCGCTGTCCGAGACGGAGTCCACGAAGCGCGAGGGCATGCGCGCCGTGATCCGGCGACTGTCGCCGGCCGAGCGCCCCGTCGTCCTCGAGGCGCTCCGGAGCCTCCGTCGAGCGCTCTCCGCCGCGGTCGAGCCCTCGCCGACGCACCACCACCACTTCGAAGCCAACTAGCCGCCAGCGGCACCCGAGCCGGAAGGAAGTCCGCCCTATGGAATCGATTCCCGCAGCGTCCGCCACCGACGAGCCGCAGACGCCCTCGCTGACCGAGGACCCCGCGCTCGGCCTGTCGCGCCGCGCGAAGATGGAGATCCTCGGCGCGGTCATGCTCGGCATGTTCCTGTCCGCGCTGGACCAGACCATCGTCGGTCCGGTCCTGCCGAAGATCGTGTCCGACCTCAACGGCATCGACTTCTACACCTGGGCGGTCACGATCTACCTGCTGACCTCGACCGTCACCGTGCCGATCTACGGCAAGCTCTCCGACCTGTACGGCCGCAAGCCGATCCTGATGATCGGCATCGGGTTCTTCCTGGCGGGATCGGCGCTGTCCGGCCTGAGCCAGGAGATGTGGCAGCTCGTGCTCTTCCGGGGCATCCAGGGCCTCGGCGCCGGCGCCCTCTTCCCGATCGCGCTCGCGATCATCGGCGACCTCTTCACCCCGGCCGAGCGCGGCAAGTACCAGGGCCTCTTCGGGCTGGTGTTCGGCACGGCGTTCCTGGCCGGCCCCGCGATCGGCGGCTTCCTCACCGACACCTTCAGCTGGCACGCGATCTTCTACGTCAATCTCCCGATCGGCGCGCTGGCGCTGGCGGTCATCTGGTACCTCCTGCCGAACATCAAGCACGTCGAGCGGGCGGGCAAGATCGACTACCTCGGCGTGATCACGATCGTCCTCGCCCTCGTGCCGATCCTGATCGGCTTCACCCTCGCGGAGACGGATGGCTTCGGCGCCCCGGTCGTGTGGGCCTGGATCGGCGCGGGCCTGGCGTTCCTCGTCGCCTTCGTGTTCGTCGAGCGGCGAGCGGCAGATCCGGTCGTCCCGCTCCACCTGTTCCGCAACCGGACGTTCTCGTTCTCGATGGTCTCGATCTTCTTCGCGACCTTCGGCTTCGGCGCGGTCATCATCTTCCTGCCGCTGTACTTCCTCATCGTCGAGGGCGTGTCGTACACGGACTCGGGCTATCGGCTCCTGCCGTTCATGCTCGGCCTGATCATCGCCTCGATCGCGTCGGGCCAGATCGTGAGCCGGACCGGCCGCTACAAGCCGGTGATCATCGTGGGCATCGCCACGCTGATCGTCGGCATGGGCCTGATGACCCAGCTGCGCGCCGGCGTCGACGACCTGATGCTCGCGGTCTGGATGTTCATCGCCGGTCTCGGCGTCGGCCCGACGTTCGCCGTCTTCACGATCGTGGTCCAGAACTCGGTCCCGTTCAAGGAGCTGGGCGCGGCCACGAGCGACCTGACGCTGTTCCGCCAGATCGGCACGACCGTCGGCATCGCCGTCGCGTTCACGATCTTCCGGCTGAACTTCACCTGGAACCTGCTGCGCGAGCAGCTCATCGCAGCGGGCGCGCCGGCACAGTTCGTGCCGGTGGCGGCACCACCCGGCTTCGACCCGGCCGCGCTGACATCGGTGAACGCCAACTCCTCGGCGGACTTCCTGACGTCCATCCCGGCGCAGTTCCAGCCGATCTTCATCGACGGCTTCCACCGCGCGCTGACGATCTCGATCGGGAACTCGATCTGGCTCGGCGTCGCAGCGTCGGCGGTGGCCCTGATCGCGGCGTTCTTCCTGAAGGAGATCCCGCTTCGAACGACCCAGCCGGGCACGGGCGAGGCCACGAGCCCGTCCCGGGCCACGGCACCGGGGCGGCCGGCCGTCAGCCTCGACTGACACCACCACGGGGAGCCCGTTCCGGGCCTCCTTCGCCAACAACGACCCCGCCGGGCAGCGCGACGCCGGCGGGGTCGTTTCCCTTTCCGCCCTACGCTCGGCGCGTGACGACCGACACCGGCCCTGCTCCCGACACCGGTCCTGCTCCCGACACCGGCCCTGCTCCCGACGCCCGCTCCGAAGCCCGGATCGCGCCGATCCCGCGCGGGCTCACGGCCATCGGCGCGGGCTCGGAGGCGATCGCGAGGGGGACGGCCGCATTCGTTCCCGCGCTCGCCGCGCACGAGCTGGCGCCGGGCGAGATGCGGCGCGTCACGTTCGGCGACCTCGACGTCCTCATCGCGTGGGGCTCAGAGGGCCTCGTGGCGATCGACGATCGATGCCCGCACATGGCGGCGCCGCTGTCGCTCGGCAGGCTCGACGGGTGCCTGCTGGATTGCCCGCTCCACAGCGGCCAGTTCGACCTCGCGACCGGGCACGCGACGCGGATGCCGACGACCGGCGGCCTGGATCCGGAGGGCGACTACCACCCGGTCTGGTCACCGCCCGGCAAGGACCCGAAGCCCGACCCGCCCGGCGTCAAGGCCGAGGCGCGGCGCTTCACCCGGGTCCGCCTGATGCGCTACTACCCACTCCGCGTTCGTGACGGCACGCTGGAGGTCGCGATCCCTCGCGGCTGAGTCTCAGGCGCGGAGGTCGTTCTCTGTCGCGGATGCCTCGGAGCGGCGGCCGGCCTTGCGAATGATGGAGACGACCTCCTTCGGGTCGTCGGTGACCTGGATGAGGTCGAGATCGCCCTCGGAGATCATGCCCTCGCCGAGGAGCTTCGACTTGATCCACTCCACGAAGCCGGCGAAGAACGCGGTCCCCACGAGGACGACCGGGAAGTGCCGGATCTTGCCCGTCTGGATGAGCGTCAGCGCCTCAAACAGCTCGTCCATCGTGCCGTAGCCGCCCGGGAGGATGACGAACGCGTCGGCGTACTTCACGAACATCGTCTTGCGGGCGAAGAAGTAGCGGAACTCGACCCCAAGGTCGACATACGGGTTGATCGACTGCTCGTGCGGCAGCTCGATGTTGCAGCCGATGGAGAGGCCGCCGCCCTCCTGGCAACCCCGGTTCGCGGCCTCCATCACGCCCGGCCCGCCGCCGGTGATGACCGCGTAGCCATCGAGGGCCAGGAGGCGCCCGATCTCGCGCGCCATCGTGTACGCGGGGTCGCCCTCCTCCACGCGCGCCGAGCCGAAGATCGTGATCGCCGGCCCGATCGTCGCGAGCGCATCGAAGCCCTCCACGAACTCGGACATGATGCGGAGCGTCCGCCACGTGTCCGTCTCGAGAAACTCCGGCCGGTCGCGCTTCTCCGGCCGCTGGAGGAGCTTGCGATCCTCCGTCATCGTGGCCTCGGCCGGGAGCTTTCGCGCGAGCTCGGGGCTGATCAGGAGCCGGCCCGACCGGCGGTGCTCGCCGATGGGCTCACCGCTGCGGTCGTGCTCCGGGGCGGCTGGCGGGGCGGCCGCACGAGCGGTGGACGATCGAGCCTGGTGGTCGGTTCGTCGGACTCGATTCTCGCCGTCGCGCCGGACGCCCTCGTCGTCGCGTCGGCCGCGTTCGTCGCCGGTTCCGCCGCGTTCGTCGCCGGTGGCTCGCGGCGGCTCGACCGCTCCGTTCCCCATCAAGGCCTCCTGTCGGGCGCGTTGGCGTCGTTGGCGGTGCATCCTACGCCCGTGGCTTCGACAGGCACTTCGCGCGGCGGCGGAACGCGTTTCGTCCTCGCTGCGATCGTGGGTCTGGTCGGGCTGGTCTTCATCGGCCAGGGGCTCGGGTTCGTGGCGGGGAGCTTCATGACCGGCGACCTGTTCTGGGCGGTGGTGGGCATCGTCCTGGTTGTCGCAGCACTCTCGTACGCGGAGTGGCCGCGCCTGTGCCGCCGGTAACGATCGAAGCGATCGGGATCCGCGCCTCTGTCTGTCGTTCCCGCGACGCTGTTGACGGAGCGCTACCTGCCGGCGATCCGAGGAGGATCCAGGGCGCGGAGGCTTGGGCAGGCCGCTGCCCATCTCATGGTCATTGCCAGCGCTTGGCGGGGCAGAACGACCGGGCCGACAGGATCTGAGGGGCCGGAGGCCATCCGAGTCGATCCTGCGCGGCGGTCACCGAGCGTTGAGAAGACGTTCGGCCCGCCCAGGGAGAGTTCGGCCCGCCCGACTGCCTCGCTCGCTGGGCGTTATAGCCGTCGAAGTGCCCGATTTGACCATGAGATGAGCACGCCCCTGCTCATCGCCCTGAGCGATGGTACGAGGGCCGCTGATCTTTACCCCTGGCCGGTCGCAACCTGGGGTCGGGCGGTTGTAGGTGCCCTCCAATGCCAGACTCGCGCCGGGCGCGCGACCACAGCGAGACGCAAGACCTGCTTGGGCGATTTGGCCCGCTTCAACAGCCGGGACTCGATTCGGCTGCATCCTCGAGGCTCGCGAGAGCGCCGAGGACCTCGCTGACGACCTTGTCGATCGGCGCGGCGATGGCGTCGATCCGGACCGTGGCGGATTCGGTGAGCATCGGGTTGTAGCCGGAGCCGCCACTCCCCTCGTTGCGCCGCATGTCCGTCCGGACGAGCACGACGGGCTTCTTGCGGTACGCGTACCCGACCTCCCAGCACGTGCCGGAGTCGGGGTCCGCGCCGTCCATGATCGCGACGAGGACGTCGGCCCCGTCGATGCCCCCGACGTCCGTCGCGAAGATCCCCGCGGCGTCCTTGCCGGGCTCCTGCTCCTGCGGCAGGAAGACCTCATGCCCCGCCGCTCGCAGGGCCGCCGCGAGCGTCGCGTTCCAGTCGCGCTCCGCGGCGCTGAACAGGGGGCCGGCGAAGTAGATGCGCATCGCGTGAGTATCGCGGCCCCGCGCGGCGCCCGCGTCAGCAAAACGCTCCAGAAGCGCCGGTCAGTCCGGTCGCGTCCGGGTTCGCCTCAGGCGGCGCCGTCACCGGGGCAGCGGGTTGCCCATCGTGGCCGTGACGAGTCGCTGCGGGACCCAGTCGTCGACATGGACGAAGCCCTCGAAACGCCCTTCCTCGTCCTCGACGACGTCGAAGAAGGAGCGGCGGTAGAACTTCACGTGGGTGAAGTCCTCCATGAGGATGTAGACCGGGTCGATGCCGGCGCTCTGGAATTGCTGGCCGGTCAGGACATCGCGGTGCGCGCGTGAGAACTCGTCGAACTCCTCGCCGACGACCACGCCGAGGTGCTCGAGACCCATCTTGTAGACGCGCTGGTGGACCGGCGGGATGAGCTCGATGCGCGCACAGCGCTTCCCGTCGAGGACCTCGAGCGGCTCGGCCAGCAGGATGAGGGACATCGGACGCCCGTTCCAGATGCCTTCTCGATTCGCGCGCGCGTGGCGCTCCAGCATGGTGCGGACGTGGACGTACTGATCCCACTCGGGCACGCGGAAGCAGAGGTGGCTGAGTCCATACGGCGCGATGTCGATCCCTCGGGTCAGCAGCCGGTCTCGCTGCTGAGCCGCGAAGGCCCGATAGTCGCCGATGATGTCCGCGATCGGGTCGATCATCCCGCTCCCTTCAGCTGCTC
>DASTIE010000185.1:0-38638 GCA_035717865.1 Candidatus Limnocylindrales bacterium | reverse complement strand
GGAGCGGACCGGGCAGCTGGCGGCGGAGGGTCGGGAGCTGGAGGCGGCGCGGCTGCGGCAACGGACGATGTTCGACCTGGAGATGATGCGGGAAGTCGGCTTCTGCTCCGGGATCGAGAACTACTCGCGCCACCTCGCCCGGCGCGAGGAGGGGTCGCGGCCGTGGACGCTCATCGACTACTTCCCGACCGACTACCTGCTCATCGTCGACGAGAGTCACATCACGATCCCGCAGGTCCACGGCATGTACAAGAACGACCGCACCCGCAAGGAGATCCTCGTCGACTTCGGGTTCCGCCTGCCCTCCGCCCTCGACAACCGTCCTCTGACGTTCGAGGAGTTCGAATCCTTAGTCGGGCAGGCCATCTACATGTCCGCGACGCCGGGGCCATACGAGCTCGAGAAGGCCCAGCGGATCGCGGAGCAGCTCGTCCGCCCGACCGGGATCATCGACCCGCCGATCTCCGTCCGGCCGACCGAGGGCCAGATCGACGACCTGATGGAGGAGATCAAGGTCCGGGTCGATCGCGGCGAACGCGCGATCGTCACGACGCTCACCAAGCGGATGGCCGAGGACCTGACCGACTACCTCCGCGAGCTCGGTGTCAAGGTGCAGTACCTCCACTCCGAGGTGGACACCCTCGAGCGCGTCGCGATCCTGCGAGACCTGCGGCTCGGTGTGTTCGACGTGGTCGTCGGGATCAACCTCCTGCGCGAGGGCATCGACCTGCCCGAGGTGACGCTCGTCGCGATCCTCGACGCGGACAAGGAGGGCTTCCTGCGGAGCGCGTGGTCGCTCATCCAGATGATCGGGCGTGCTGCGCGGAACATCGGCGGCGAGGTCGTGATGTACGCGGATCGCGTCACCGAGTCGATGCGCGCGGCGATCGATGAGACCGATCGACGTCGCAAGATCCAGGAGGCCTACAACGAGGAGCACGGCATCGAGCCGACGACGATCATCAAGGGCATCCGCGACCTCAACGACCAGCTCCGGACCGTCGCCGAGGGCACGGTCGTGTACACCTCGGAGCGCGAGGCGCGCGACGCGCGGCTCGCCGAGCTCGACACGAAGAAGGTCGAGGAGCTGGTGAAGCGCATGGAGGCGGAGATGCGGGCGGCCGCGAAGGAGCTCGAGTTCGAGCGGGCGGCGGCGCTGCGCGACGAGATCCAGCAGATCCGGCTGCGCGTCCTCGACCAGGACCAGTCCGCGATCATCGCCCGCGCCGCGGAGCTGGCCGCGCAGCGAACGCCGAGCAAGTCGGGTTCTCGTGGCCGGCGCCAGGACGACGCCGATGCGCCGGCACCCGTGCTCGAGGTGGCCTCGGTCGCGGTGCTGCCCGCCGGCTCCGAGCCGGTGTCGGATGGCCCGGACGGGCCGGACCAGGGCACGCCTGCGGACTGGCTTCCCGGAATCAAGGACGAGCATGACGACGGCACGGGCTGGCAGGCGCGCTGGCTGGACCGTCCGACCTGGGACCGCACGGTCACCCCGAACATCCGCCGCCGCCAGGGCACACGCCCGCCGCGGCGCCGCCGGTAGCAGGAGCCGCCAGCAGGGATCCCGCTGGTACAGTCGCCGGCGTGGTAACGCAGGGCGAAGCTAGGGCACACGGGGCTTTCGTGCGGGACACTGCAGTTCCCACGGAGCTGCACAGATTCGATCTCGCGCTCCTCGGACTCGTGTTCGGGCTCACCGTCACGACGATCGCGGCGGCAACGGTTCGTATCGAGCTCTGGGCGGCCAACCTCGATCCGGTCCTGAATACCGTCACCGCGATCGCGGCGGTCGGAGCGTCCGCGTTGGCCTGGGTGCGCTATCGGGGCGAGGCACACCTCTCGGCCGCGTACGAGAGCGCCGCCTTTCTCGTGCTGTTCGCGACGCGCGCGATGCTGGTGGTGCTGGCCGTCCTGAATCTCCTCAGCCCGTTCGGGCTGACCACGGACTCGGCGCAGCAATGGCCGATCTACGCCTGGACCGTCGCCCGTCTCGGCACAGCGTTGCTGCTCCTGCGAGCGGCGGCGATCGACCTGAAGCCGGAGCGACGCGTCTCGACGGTCGCCGGCCCCGCTGTTCTCGTGCTGCCGCTCGTCGGGGTCGCTCTCGTCTACGTGCTGCTGCCGCAGCTCGAGTCCGTCCTGCCGGTCGTGACGATGCCGACCGGGGCGCCGCGGTCCGCCGGTTCGTTCGGCATGACGATGACACCGGCCGCGATCGCGGTGCAGGCGGTCGTTGCCGGGGTGTACCTCTGGGGTGCATCGATGTACCGCCAGCTCTTTCGGCTCCACGGCCGTCGATACGCCGCGTACCTGTCGCTCGCCCTCGTGATCGCCGCGTTCTCACAGGTGCACTGGGCGATCGTGCCGGGCATCTATGCGCCCGTGATCACCATCGACGACCTGCTTCGAGCGGGCATGTCCTTCGTCCTGCTCCTCGGGATCTACGAGCAGTCACGCGAGGACGTCGCGCGGCTCCGTCACGCCAACGCGGAGCTGGAACAGCACCGGAATGCGGAAGTCGATCGCGCCGCCCGTGAGGCCGCGATCGCACGCGAGCTGCACGACGGCATCGCGCAGGAGCTGTGGCTGGCGAAGCTCAAGCTCTCCGGCGTTGCGGCGGCGGCAGACCTCGGGCCGGAGGCGCGAGCCCGCACCAAAGAGACGGCCGCGGTGGTCGACCGGGCGCTGGAGCAGGCACGAACGGCCGTGTCGTCACTGCGGGCCCGAACGATCGGCGACCCGCTCGGCGAATCGCTCGCGGAGACCGTGGCCGAGTTCGCAGAGAAGTCGGGCATCCGGGCGGAGGTCTCCGGCGACATTCCGGACGTCTCACCGCGGGTGGCGTCGGAGATCATCAGGATCGTCGGCGAGGCCTTGGCGAACGTCCTCAAGCACGCCGACGCGACCGTCGTGCGGATCAGCGTCCGGTCCGAGGACGGCGTCACCGAGCTGTCTGTCGCCGACAACGGCAAGGGGTATTCGACGTCGCAGGCCCGGGGAACCGGCTACGGCGTCAGGGGCATGCGCGAGCGCGCGGCCCTGATCGGCGGCGACATCGACATCGTCAGCAAGCCGCAGGACGGGACTCGCGTCGTGCTTCGGGTCAACCTCGGCGAGTCCTGAGATGCCCGCGGCTGGCGCGCGGGCGCCGATCACGGTCATGCTGGTCGAGGACCACGCGCTGGTCCGGAGCGCCATGCGCCAGGCGATTGCCGGGCCCGATATCGAGGTCGTGGCGGAGGCCAGCACGCCGGACGAGGCGATCCAGACGGCGCTCGCCTGCCGGCCGGACGTCCTGCTGCTGGACATCGACCTCCCGGGGATCACGGGACTGCAGCTGCTCCGCGAGCTGGCACCGCGCCTGCCGGATACGAAGATCGTGATGCTGACCGTCTCGTCGGCCCGCCGCGACGTGCTGGAGGCCGTGCGGCTGGGCGCGGCGGGCTACCTCACGAAGGACCTGTCGCCGGAAGCGCTTGCCCGATCAATCCGTGGTGCCGTCGACGGCGACCTCGCGATGCCACGACGCATGGCCGCCGACGTGGTGGCGCAGCTCGTCCGTGCCGGGCGCGGCGGGCGCCGGAGCGACCCGACCCGCCTGTCGGAGCTGACCGCGCGCGAAGCGGAGATCCTGCGGATGATCTCGGACGGCCTGACCGACCGCGAGACCGCGAACGCGCTTCGATTGTCCGTTCGGACGGTCGAGACCCACGTCAGCAACCTGCTCCACAAGCTCGGCGCCAGGAATCGGGCGGACGCGGCGCGGATCTATCGCGACCAGCTCTGACGAAATTCGCACCGAACGGTGCCGGACCGCACCTTTCGGTCGGTACGTAGGCCCGAATTACGTATCAGCTTCCGTACCGCCACCGATGTTCGAATAGGTAACCTTCCCTAGCCTCGGCCATCCAGCGCCTGCGACCTTCGTGATTCGAAGGCCGCCGGCGGGCCTCGCGCGAGCGTCCCGGCCTCGATCGCGTGAAGGTCCCCAGGGGTGGGAGGTCCGGGGAGGGTACATATTGTGAGACTACCGATAGTGCGGAGGGCCCTCGCCCTTGCTGCGACCGCACTCATTTTGTCAACGACCGCTGTGCTTGCGGATAACCTCGACGACACGCTCGCGAGTGGCAGCGTCGCCAACCCATCGATTCTCGTCGGCGGCGCGTTCAGCACAACGATTGATTACAGCGTCGACAAGACCGGATCGAACAACACGAGCTTCCCGGCGACGGTGACATTCGCTCTCGGCGCAGGAGCTCCGGCGTGGGCCTCATTGGATGCCACGAGCCGCTCGTTCGCTGGCTACGCAGACGTGAAGAGCATCACCGTCAGCGGCACGGCACCTTCCGGGTCCGCGGGGACCTACACGTTCGACGTTGTTCCCACCACATCCGCTGTCAACCTCAACCCGAACCCCGCGAAAGTCACGATCACCCTGACGGTTTCAGCTCCCTCGGCACCCGATGGCGACTCCGACGGGATCCCTGACTCGAGCGACAACTGTCCGACGGTCGCGAACGCCGATCAAACCAACACGGATGGCGACGCCCTCGGCGATGCCTGCGACACCAACTCCCACGCTCCAGCGCTTGGTACCGCGGCAGCGGACGCGAAGGGAAACGAGGGTGCCACGCTTAGCACAAGCGGGTCGTTTACCGACGCAGACGGCGCAGCCAGCCTGACGCTGTCAGCAGACAACGGATCGGTTG
Source organism: Candidatus Limnocylindrales bacterium (assembly GCA_035717865.1). Lineage (GTDB taxonomy): Bacteria > Chloroflexota > Limnocylindria > Limnocylindrales > CSP1-4 > UBA5189. The sequence continues at coordinate 33,929 of DASTIE010000185.1, read as the reverse complement.
GTACGTTCACCGACAACGGGAACGGCACGTGGTCGTGGACGCTCGTGACGAACGATGACGTTGCCGTTGGCACTATCACGGTCACTGCCGACGACGGCGAGCATGCAACCACGTCCGACTCGTTCGATTACGGCGCCGACAACGTGGCTCCGTCAATCACCTCGGCGTCCTTCGGCACGGCATCTGTCTCGTGCGGGACCTCGAATGCCTCGCTCACGGTGAACTTCACCGACCCCGGCTCTGCCGATACGTGGACCGCGTACATCGACTGGGACAACGATGGCACCTTTGAGTCCACCGTCGCTGCAACGCTCCCAAGCGTCACGACCTCGCACACCTACGGCAGTGCGGGCGCCCACACGGCCGCCGTGTACATCGTCGACGACGACGGGGGCACCTCGGCCACCTCGACAGCGAGCGTCACGGTTAATTACAACCTCAGCGCCATCCTCCAGCCGATCAACAACACGCGTGTCGGGCAGGCGACGAGCTTGTTCAAGTACGGAAGCACCATCCCGGTAAAGGTTGAAGTAACCGACTGCGATGGCTCGCACCCCACGGGGCTCGACCTTCGCGTGACTTGGCGGCAAGGCCTGAGCGCCACACCGGTTGGCACCCTCGAGGTGACCCCAACGAGCCAGGCCGACCTGGGCAACCAGATGCGGTTCTCGGATCCGCTCTACGTTCTCCAGCTCAACTCGAAGAAGACCACGAACGATGCGAGCAGTGGGATCACGGTCTACGTGACGATCGTTTCGACGAACCAGACTGTCGACGCGAACATCGGTTTCAAGCCCTAGGGACTCATGGCGGGTGGGCCACGTCCATCCGAACCCCTGGATCGACCGGAGGCAGGGCTCGGGAGGGCCCGGCCTCCGGTCTTTTCATGCTCGGCGCGCGGTGCCAGGCGGCACCGGGATGCGGGGCATGTTTCGTCGATGCAATCGAGACGTAAGCGGCGCATAACCCGGAGGTGAGTGGCGCCGCGCATGATTGGCTCATGTCGGTGCTGGTCGCTGGAGTCCTCACGATGTCGGCTGCGCAGCTGTTCGACCTCGCGACCTTCGTCACCATGATGCACAGGCTCGGGCCGGCCGCCGAGGTCAACCCGCTGGTGGGAGCGCTGTTCGCGCTCTACGGCTTCCCGATGGTCGCCATCGTCAAGGTCGTTCTGCTGGCGCTGGTGTCGGCGATCTCCACCATCCTCATCGTCAGGACGGCGCGGCCGAGGCTCGCGGCGGGGCTCCTTGGGCTCGGGATCCTGATCGGGCTCATCGGTGGTCTGTCGAACGCGATCGCGCTCGGTGCGATCTAGGGGCAGGGAGAGACAGCCCGGCAAATCAAGCGGCGCCGGGAGCCCCGACGAGACTGAAACATCTGTTCGGTTTGTGCCCGAACCGGTACACTTCGCGACGTGCCCCAGGACCAGATCGTCGTGCGCGGAGCGCGCGAGCACAACCTGAAGAACGTCGATGTCAGCTTCCCGCGTGACCGCCTGGTCGTCATCACGGGCCTCAGCGGAAGCGGCAAGTCGAGCCTCGCGTTCGACACAATCTACGCGGAGGGCCAGCGCCGATACGTCGAGAGCCTGAGCGCCTACGCGCGCCAATTCCTGGGGCAGATGGAGAAGCCGGACGTCGACCAGATCGACGGCCTCAGCCCGGCCATCTCGATCGACCAGAAGGGTGCCAGCCGCAACCCGCGAAGCACCGTCGGGACCGTCACCGAGATCTACGACCACCTGCGCCTGCTGTTCGCGCGGATCGGCATCCCGCACTGCCCGAACGGCCACGCGATCGAGCGCCAGAGCATCCAGCAGATCGTCGACCAGGTGCTGGCGATGCCAGAGGGCACCCGCCTCCTGGTCCTCGGACCGCTGATCAAGGACCGCAAGACCGAGGGCGATCGGATCTTCGAGGCGGCCCGCAAGCAGGGCTTCGTCCGCATCCGCGTCGATGGCGAGACATACGACCTCGGCGATGCGCCGACGCTCGACAAGTACAAGCGCCACTCCATCGAGGTCGTCGTCGACCGGTTCATCGTGCGCCGCGCCGAAGCGCCCGACGACTGGGCCCGCGACGAGCGCGGCCGGCCGATCGACCCCGAGACGAAGCAAGCCATCGACGACCCGGATCGGCCGCGGCTCGCGGATTCCATCGAGACGGCGCTCCGCCTGGGCGAAGGCGTCGTCCTGGTTGCGCCCGCCCCGCGCGAGGGCGAGCCGCCGGAGTTCGAGGAGCGCCGCTTCAGCGAGCGCTACTCCTGCCCGTACGACGGCACGACGATCGACGAGCTGGAGCCCCGCAGCTTCAGCTTCAACTCGCCCCACGGCGCTTGCCCGACCTGCACCGGCCTCGGCACCCGCCTCGAGATCGACCCGGAGCTCGTGCTCCCGGACAAGTCGAAGAGCGTGATGACGGGTGCCGCCGTGCCGTGGGCGCGCATGCCGACGGATGCGAGCTGGCGCCAGAAGATCACCGAGGCGATCTTCAAGTCCCACGGCTGGGACCCGAAGGCGCCGCTGCGCAACCTGCCGCAGGAGGCCATCGACTACCTCCTCTTCGCGCCGAAGGACGAGACGGTCGTCGTCCGCTACAAGCACGAGCGCGGCGAGAACAGCTACCGCGCGCAGTTCGAGGGCGTCGTCACGAACCTCGAGCGGCGCTACCGCGAGACCGACTCGGACTACATCAAGGCCGAGATCGAGAAGTACATGGTCGAGCGACCGTGTCCGACCTGCAAAGGCAAGCGGCTCCGCCCCGAGGCACTCGGAGTCACCGTCGACGGGAAGGACATCTCCGAGATCGCGGACCTCTCGATCCTGGACTCCCTGGAGTGGGCACGCTCGCTCCCGACCAAGATCTCCGAGCGCGAGCGCACGATCGCCCACCAGCTCCTCAAGGAGATCCGGGCGCGACTCGGGTTCCTGGTGGACGTCGGGCTCGACTATCTGACCGTCAACCGCACCAGCCAGACGCTCTCGGGCGGCGAGGCGCAGCGGATCCGGCTCGCGACCCAGATCGGGACGACGCTGATGGGCGTCCTGTACATCCTGGACGAGCCGTCGATCGGCCTCCACCAGCGCGACAACGCCAAGCTGATCGCGACGCTGACGCGCCTGCGGGACCTCGGCAACACCGTGCTCGTCGTCGAGCACGACGAGGAGACCATTCGAACGGCCGACTGGGTGGTCGACATCGGGCCCGGGGCGGGGGAGCACGGCGGCGAGATCGTGGCCAACGGCCGGCTCGAGAGCGTCCTCGCCGAGCCGCGGTCCATCACCGGCGCCTACCTCCGCGGCGACCGCGCGGTCCCCGTGCCCGAGCAGCGCCGCAAGGGCAACGGCAAGACGCTCGAGGTCAAGGGCGCCCGCGAGCACAACCTCCGCGGCATCGACGTCACCATCCCGCTCGGCACCTTCACCGCCGTGACGGGCGTCTCCGGCAGCGGCAAGTCGACCCTCGTCACGGAGGTGCTGTACCGAGCCCTCGCGCGCGAGCTGTTCGGTTCGCGCGAGCCGGTCGGCAAGCACGACTCGATCGAAGGCCTCAAGCAGATCGACAAGGTCATCGAGATCGACCAGAGCCCGATCGGGCGGACGCCGCGCTCGAACCCGGCGACCTACGTCGGCCTGTTCACGCCGATCCGCGAGCGCTTCGCGGGCGTGCCGGAGGCACGAGTCCGTGGCTACGGCCCGGGGCGGTTCTCCTTCAACGTGAAAGGCGGCCGCTGCGAGAACTGCAAGGGCGACGGGATCATCAAGATCGAGATGCAGTTCCTGCCGGACGTCTACGTCCCCTGCGAGGTCTGCAAGGGCGCGCGATACAACCGGGAAGCGCTCGAGATCCACTACAAGGGCCGCTCGATCGCGGACGTCCTCGAGATGACCGTCGAGGAGGCGCTCGAGTTCTTCCGGCCGGTCCCGAACGTCGCCGGGAAGCTCCAGACGCTCTTCGATGTGGGGCTCGGGTACATCCACCTTGGCCAGCCGGCGACGACGCTGTCCGGCGGCGAGGCACAGCGGGTGAAGCTCTCCACGGAGCTCTCGCGACGAGCGACCGGCAAGACCCTGTACGTCCTCGACGAGCCCACGACCGGCCTCCACTTCGCCGACGTCGAGAAGCTGCTGCAGGTGCTGCACCGAATCGTGGACACCGGTAATACCGTCGTCGTGATCGAGCACAACCTTGACGTCATCAAGACCGCCGACTGGATCATCGACCTCGGCCCGGAGGGCGGGGCGCGGGGCGGGAAGATCGTCGCGAAGGGCACGCCGGAGCAGGTCGCCGCGACGCGCGCCTCCGCGACGGGCGAGTATTTGGCACGCGTCCTGCGCGGCGAACCGCTGGTGCCGCTGTCCGACGTGTCGTTCGCGGAGGCCGCGGGCCGCAGTGCCGTGCGCGCGGTCGCCGTCCCGATCGATCCGGACGGGCGGGACCGCGCGGACAGCCCCGGAGACGCCGCCGAGCCGTCGACGAACGGCACCCGCCGTCGAGCCAGCCGCGGCGGCGTGCCGGCCGCGCGCTGACTCGCGTGCTCAACGAACGCCGCGCTGATCCGCCGCGGCACGAGCTCTCGGAGATCGACGCGGCGGCGCTGGAGGCGGCGCGGGCCATGGACGTGGCGCTGGCCGCCGCCGTCGACATGGACTCGGAGCGGTGGATCCGCTACCTCTCGCCGCTTCCGGGGCGGCTCCGGGATGACGGGCTGCGAGACCTCCGGGCGGCCACGCGGGTCGCGCGCGCGGCGTACGGACCCAAGGATTCCATCCGCGATGCGCTTCCTGCGTACGCGACCGAGCCGCTGCTCAAGGCGATCGACCGCCTGCAGAAGGCGATCGCCCGGTTCGAGGCGCACCGCTAGACGTCAGTACAGGAGCGGGATCAACGCCTTCGTTCGCTGCCGGTATGCCGCGTAGCCGGGGTAGCGCTCCGCAAGCCAGCCCTCCTCACGCCGGCGCTTCAGGTCCAGGACCAGCGCGAGCAGGCCGGTGGCGATGAATGTCCCGGCCCACGGCGCGACCAGCGCCAGCCCGAACGCCCCAAGGATGAGTCCGGCGTAGATCGGGTGGCGCACGACGCGGTACGCGCCCGACGCCACCAGGACTGCCCCGGAGCGCGGCCGCGGGGTCGGCGTGAGCGCATGGCCCCGATGCAGCGCCACGATCCCGGCGACCAGCAGCACGGCGCCGACCACCGCATCGCGTAGCCCACGGCCTCGAGGAGCGAGAACGTGTCGGTCGGCTCCGGCTGCGGGGCCCCGAGCCAGGCAGCGGCGAACAACCCGAAGGAGGCCATCTGGAGCGCCGTCCAGCCCTCGCCGCGGGGCCCGAGATCGGGAAGCCTGGACATCCTCACCAGCGTATCCCGCCGCTTTCGGGCGGCCAAGCGCCGAGGCCGCAGCCGCTTGCGGGCGGCCGGGTCTCAACGTCGGGTCTCAGCGGCGGGTCGCGGCTGGTTCCTTCGGAGCGACCGTGGCGCTTGCCAGGCGCTGAGGCTCTCTGCCGCGACCGTCGAGGCGCGCCGCATCGCCACCAGCCTTGGCCCCCACGGCGGACTTCGCGCCCTTGGCACCCTTCCGGCCGTTCGCGCGCTTCGCGCGGTTCGCCCCGTTCGACACAGACCGGCCGATCGGCGGGATGACCACGACCGGCGACAACGGGCTCGAGAGCTCGGGGATCGACTCGAACACCGCGAGCTGCCGCGCCTCGGTGATCACGTGGGCGGAGGGCACGGTCGCGCGCGCGGCCTCGAGGTGCGCGGTTTGGTCATCGAAGTAGATGTGCGGCTTGAAGACCTCGAGGACGGGCGTCTTCTCCATGCCGCCGAGGAAGTACGCCTCGTCCACCCGGACGCCCCACGACCGCAGCGTGTGGATCACGCGCTTGTGCGCGGGGGCGTTACGCGCGGTCACGAGCGCCGTCCGGATGGGCGACTCGCCGGGCGGGAACTCCGCCTGCACGCGGCTCAACGCCCGGAGGAAGGGTGCAAACGGCCCCGGGTCCATCGGCTGGTAGATGCGATCGAGCTCGTGCTCCTGGAAGGCCTCCAGGCCCTCGCGCTGGTAGACCTGCTCTGAGCTGTCGGTGAAGAGCACGGCGTCGCCGTCGAAGGCGATCCGAACCTCGGAGATGTCGGCGGTCGGTTCATCCGCCGGTGCCGGCGGCGCGAGCGCGAGCGCGGCCGGGACGCCCGCTCGGAGCGCCTCGACCACCGCCGCCGGCTCGGCCGAGAGGAACAGCGAGCAGTTGAACCCGCGGAGCACGGACCACGGGTCGCGCCCGCCGCGGAACGCGCCGCGCTCGATCGAGAGCCCGTATGCCTCGATCGAGTTGAAGACCCGCAGCCCGGACTCGGCGCTGTTGCGCGAGATGAGGACGACGTCGATGAGCGGCCGCCCGGCCTTCTCGTTGATTGCGAGGAAGGCCTTCACGAGCGCGAAACCGGTGCCGGGGGCGAGCTGCTCACGCTCCCGCTCGAGCTGGTAGCGCTCGTACGCCTCGAGGCCCTCGCGCTCGAAGACGTCGTTCGCCTCCGACAGGTCGAACAGGGCGCGGGTGCTGATCCCGATGACCAGCTTGTCCTTGAGCGTGTACGGCATGGCGCCGCCCACCATAGCGCCATGCGCAAGCACGGCCACCCGCCGATGGTCGGGGGCGATGGTCGAGGCGCCGGCGGGGGATCGTCCCGCCGCGGTTGGCTCAGGCCGCCCGCACGCCCAGCTCTGCCGCATCGAACGCCTCGAGCAGGAACTGCGACGGCGCGCCGGGGTCGTACGTGAGCGTCAACGAGCGGCGCGCACGCGTCCAGGCCACGTAGGCGAGACGCCGCTCCTCCTCCAGTGCCCGCTCCGGCTCGACGGCATCCGCGATCGACCGTGCGCTCGGGAAGCGCCCGGCATCCAGCCCGATCACCGCGACATGGTCGAACTCGAGGCCCTTGGTGCCGTGGGCCGTCGCCAGGGTCAGGGGGGCGTCGTCGCGCCTGAGCTCGGCAAGCGTCACGCGCGCATTCACCACTGCGGCGCGAAGGGCCGCGAGGCTCGGATACCCGGCCGCCCAGCCCTGCAGCGCCTCGGCGATCGCCCGCCGGTCCGTCGCGGGATCCTCGTCGTCACCTTCCGCGACTGGGGCCGGGCGGCCGGGCAAGCGGGGAACCCGCTCGGGCAGACGCCCCACGCTGATCGCGGCAGGCCCATCCGCACCACGCGCCAGGCGCTCCGCCGTGTCCAGCAGATCGTCCACCAGCGGCGACTCGACCGGCAGCACGAGATCGGCGGCCCGAAACGGCATCCGGAGCCGCAGCGCGGCGGCCACGACCGGCAGAAGCTCTAGGTTCGTTCGAGCGAGGACGGCACGCGAACCACCGTCCTCCGGCCACGAGCGCAGCACCGAGGCGGCACGATCGACGTCGTCGGCGGCCGTCGGCGCCAGCACGAGCCGGCCCGGCGCATCCGGCCCGGCCTTGATCACCTTCGCGAACCGTTCGACGTTGTGCTCGACCAGCCGCACCGCCCGCACCAGCACCACGGCCGGGCAGCGATAGTTTGTCTCCAGGTCCACCCGCAGCAGGCCGGGCAGCGACTCGTCCGCGAGGCTCAACAGGCGCCGGACGTCGGCGAGCCGCCAGCCATAGATCGACTGGTCGTCGTCGCCGACCAGGAAGATCCGATTCTCCGGAGCGGCGAGCAGCAGGGCCATCCGCAGCTGCGCGCGGTCGAGGTCCTGTGACTCGTCGACGAGCAGGTGGGCACAGCGGCCGTGCCACGTCGCCAGGACCGACGGTCGCGTCTCGAGGAGTCGGAGGGTCCGTGCCACGAGGTCGTCGAAGTCGAGGCCGCCACGTCGCCGGATCTCCGCCTCATAGGCCGCGTATGTGCGCGCGACCGGGCCGGCCTCCGGGTCACGCTCCACGTCGGCCGGATCGACCCCCAGGTCGAGCTTGAATCGCGACAGGAGGGTGTCGAACGGCCGCCGCGCCGCCGCCGTGAGGTCGGGGCGGACCGCGCGCAGGATCTCGTCGCGATCGAGGAGCGGCTCCACGGCCACGCCTGCCTCGCGCAGGATCTCCATGCCCAGCGCGTGGAACGTCCGGATGCGGACACGCGCCGCGAGGTCGCTCCCCAGCGGCTCCAGGGCCGACGCGACCCGCTCGCGCAGCTCCTCCGCCGCGCGGCGATTGAAGGTGATGGCGCAGATCTGCTCCGGCGCGGCGCCCTCGTCGATGAGCCACGCGATGCGGGCAACGAGGGTCGTCGTCTTGCCGGAGCCCGCGGGCGCGACGCACAGCACGGGCCCCGGTGGGGCAGTCGCAGCGCGGCGCTGATCGACCTGCAGCTTCGACAGGCGCTCCGCGACCGCGGGATGGGACATGGACGCCAGTGTTGCGAGCAGCGCTCATCCGCCCGTTACGAGCGCACGGAAATGGACGGACGGGCGAACCGTGTGCTCTATCATTCACGCGCCTCGCCCCTCGGCGCGCCGGAGACGCGCCCGTCCGAGGATCGAGCGGAGGAGCCGACTTCGGCGTCACCGCCGACGCGACACCGCCCTGAGTCACAACGTGGAGGATTCGATGCAACACAAGCGCTCGCTCGTCACCATCACGCTCACGGCCATCGTGGCTGCCGCCTGTGGCGGCGGCGGCACCTCGAGCGCAGCGCCGACCGGCGCGGCCCCCACGACGGCTCCGGTCGCGACCGCAAGCGGACCCGACAAGCTCGTCATCGGCTTCGTGCCGTCGCGCGAGGCGTCCGCGCTGGTCGAGACGATCAAGCCGATCGCCGACTACCTGTCCGAGCAGCTCGGCATCCCGGTCGAGGGCTACGTCTCGACCGACTACACCGCGATGGTCACCGCCCTCAAGACCGGCCAGGCGCAGGTCGCCGCCCTCGCCCCGTTCACGATCGTGCAGGCGGTCGATGAGGCGAACGCCGTCCTGATCCTGCAGTCGGAGCGCAATGGTTCCGGCACGTACCACACGCAGTTCATGACCAACAACCCGGACAAGTACTGCACGGTCTCGCCGGCGGTCGAGAACGAGCGCACGAGCGAGATCAACCCCGGCACCTTCCTGAACTGCAACGGCACCGAGCGCGGGGCCACCGACTCGCCGAAGGGCCCGATCGGCACCGAGGCCCTCAAGAACATCACGCCCGGGACGACGGTCTCGTTCGTCGAGGAGTCCTCGGCGTCCGGCTACATCTTCCCGATCACGATCCTCAAGAACGCCGGCATCGATGTCGACACCGGCATCGAGAAGAGCTTTGCCGGCGGCCATGACGCATCGGCGATCGCGGTCTGCGGCGGCCAGGCGGAGGTTGGCGTCAGCTTCGACGACGCCCGCTCCGAGGCCACCTCGGAGTGCGATCTCCAGGGCAAGGTCGTGGTCTTCGCCTACGGCGACGAGATCCCGAACGACGGCATCGTCGTCTCCGGCGACCTTCCTGCCGACTTCCAGGACAAGATCAAGCAGGCGCTGATCTCGTACTCCGAGACGCCGGATGGCGCGACGGTCCTCAAGACCGTCTACAACATCACCGCGTTCGCGGAGCCCAACGTCGACGCCCTGCAGATCGTCCGCGACGCCGCCGCGGCCGTTCCCCAGAACTAGCGAGCCACAGCAAGCCGATCGGGGGCGGGCCTTCGGGTCCGCCCCCGATCGCGTTTACCCCGATGGCGCCGATGATCCGGTTCGAGAACGCGTCAGTCACCTACCCCGGTGGCGTGCGGGCGTTGCGCGACGTGACCCTGGAGATCGAGGCCGGCCAGATGATCGTCATCGTCGGCCTGTCCGGCGCCGGGAAGTCAACACTCATCCGGGCCACCAACGGCCTCGTCCCGATCACCGGCGGCGACGTCATCGTCGACGGCCAGAGCATCCGCAAGGCCACGCCGCGCCAGCTGCGCCAGCTGCGCTCGCGCATCGGGATGATCTTCCAGACCTTCAACCTCGTGAACCGCACGAGCGTCCTGAACAACGTCCTCCTCGGCCGCCTGCATGCCACGAGCACCATCCGCTCGTTGCTCGGCTGGTACAAGCCCGAGGACGTCGAGATCGCCATGCAGGCCCTCGAACGCGTCGAGATCGTCGAGAAGGCCTACGTCCGGGCCAGCAACCTCTCCGGCGGCCAGCAGCAGCGCGTCGGCATCGCGCGGGCGCTCGCCCAGCAGCCCAAGATCATCCTCGCCGACGAGCCGGTGGCGTCCCTCGACCCGCCCACGAGCCACGTCGTGATGCGTGACCTGCAGCGGATCAACCGCGACCTCGGGATCACCACGATCGTCAACCTTCACTTCCTCGACCTCGCGAAGGTCTACGGGCAGCGGATCATCGGCATGCGCGACGGCAACCTCGTTTTCGACGGCGCCGGCGACGCCGTGACCGAGACGGTCTTCCGCGACATCTACGGCCGGTCGCTCACCGCCGATGACATGCTCGAGGCGAGCGTGCGATGACCGCGGCGGCCGGCGTGGGCGTGCGGCCGCAGAAGCCCGGGCGTTCGGCGGTCGCGCCCATCGCGATCGTCGCCGCCATCGGCCTCACCGTCCTCTCGCTGTCCAAGGAGCTCGGCATCGGCCTGGACCTCGGCGAGCTCATCGAGGACATCGGGCGCGGCCGCGAGATCATCGCGGAGCTGCTGAGCCCGAACTGGGGCTACCTGCCCTCCACCGTCGGGCCGATGATCGAGACGTTCCAGATGGCCGTCCTCGCCGCCGTCATCGGCTGCGGCGTCGCGCTGCCCGTGTCGTTCCTGGCCTCTCGCCCGACGACGACCGGCACCATCGGGTATCTCGCCAGCCGCAGCGTTCTCAGCGTCGTCCGTGCGATCCCGGACATCCTCTACGCCCTGATCTTCGTCGCCGCGGTCGGCGTCGGGCCGCTACCCGGCATCCTGGCCCTCGTCCTGTTCAACGTCGGTGTGGTGGCGAAGCTGCTGTCGGAGACGGTCGACGGCATCGATGCGGGACCGATCGAAGCGGCCAACGCCGCCGGTGGGACGAAGCTCCAGACCGTCCGATCGGCCGTGATGCCGCAGATCCTCCCCAACTACGTGGCGTACTCCCTGTACACGTTCGAGCTCAATATCCGCGCGTCGACGGTGCTGGGGATCGTCGGCGCGGGTGGCATCGGCCGGACGCTCCTCGCGCAGTACAAGCTCTTCGAATGGGGCAACGTCTCTGTCGTCATCGTGGAGCTGTTCGTCTTCGTGCTCCTGATCGAGCTCGTCTCGATCTGGCTTCGCCGGAGGCTCGTGTGACCGCAGCCACGGCTGCGCGGAGCGCGAGCCGGCCGGTCCCGCCGAGCAGGCTGCGCCGCCATCTCGCGCTCCTTGGGCTGCTGGTCGTGATCGCGTGGGCGGCGCTCGGCATCGACGTCGACCTGGAGAAGCTGGTGCGGCTCCCGGGCGGCGTGCTGCTGATCGTGCATCGCATGTTCGTCGACCCGGGGCTGGACTTCACGTACCTCGAAACGGCGCTCATCGGGATGCTGCAATCGATCGAGATCGCGTGGGTCGGGACGGTGATCGCGGCGATCCTCAGCCTGCCGATCGGCTTCGTCGCGGCCAAGAACGTCTCCAGCGGGCCGATCTCCAACGCGATCCGCGTGCTGCTGGACGCGATCCGGGCCTTCCCGGAGCTGGTCCTGGCCGTCGCGATCTTCATCCCGATCGCCGGGCTCGGGCCCGTCGCCGGCGCGCTCGCGATCGGGATCCACTCGATCGGGACGCTCGGCAAGCTGACCGCCGAGGTCATCGAGGGCATCGACGCCGGGCCGGTCGAGGCGGCGCGATCCGTGGGCGGGAGCACGCTGCAGGTCCACCGCTGGGCCGTGCTTCCGCAGGTGCTCCCGGAGATCGTCGCCTTCTGGCTCTACCGGTTCGAGATCAACATCCGCGGCGCGGCGGTCCTCGGCGTCGTCGGGGCCGGCGGGATCGGCTTCCTGCTGCAGCAGACGGTGGTCTACGGCCGGTTCGGCAAGGCCGGGATGGCGCTCGTGGTCGTGATCGTTGCGACGATCCTCGTCGACACGGTGTCCGGCTGGGTGCGCCGCCGGATCATCGAGGGCGGCGGGACGCGCCGCGCCATCGAGGCGGAGCTGGAGCAGCCGGAGCTCGTCGAGGGGATCTGATCGTCAGCGGCGTCGGAGGCGCGGCGCCAGCTGCACAGCGATGGTCCCGCCCGTGACCAGCGCAAGGCCCGCGATCTGGCGGGCGTCCAGGCCCTCGCCCAGGAACAGCCAGGCGAGGCCCGCGACCATGACCAGCAGCAGGTTCACGATGACGCTGGACTCGACGGCGGTGACGCTCCGGAGCGCGTGGTTGTACAGCGTGAACGCAAACGCCGTGTTCACGACGGCCAGCCAGGCGACGATCAGCCAGCCGCGGAGGTCGAGCTCCGGCCAGCCTTCCAGCAGGACGCCGACGACGAGCAGGACGATGCTGCCCGCGGCCATCGACAGGGCCGTGAGGCCGACAGCGCCGCCGAGCCGCTCGTGCGCGTCGCGGTTGAGGTCGCGGGCGAGGTGCTGGCCGGTCGTCGACGCGAGCGCGCAGCCCGCCGCGAGCGCGAGCCCGAGCGGCCCAGCGGCGCCGAGGTCGATGGCCCCGAAGTACAGCGCGGCCCCGGCCACGACCACCGCGATCCCGACGGCCTGCCAGCGGCTGCCGGCCTCTTCGCCGCGGCCCAGGGCGACGAGCCCGACCCACAGCGGGATGGTGGCGAGGACCATGCCGACGGCCGCCGCGGGCAACAGGGCGAGCGCAGCGAACTGGAAGCCCTGGGCGGCGGAGTACAGGAACAGGCCGAGCAGGAGCACCCGCACGAGCAGCGACCGATCCATCGACTCACCGGCGCGCCGGGCACCGCGCATCGCTCGCCAGCCGAACGGCAGGAGCACCGCCGCGCCGACGGCGTAGCGCAGGCCCGCGAACGCGACCGGCTCGAGATGGAGATCGTCCAGCCCGATCTTGATGAGGACCCACGAGGTCGCCCACAGGAACGTGACGAGGAGCGTCTGGCCGAGAGCGATCAGCCGGACCCGATCGCCGGCAAGGGCTGTTGGGACCGCCGTCACGCCCCCGAGGTCGCCTGGATCGCCAGCGCGGTTCGGCCCGACGCATCGCCGGCCGCGATGGCGACCGCCTCGAGCAGGTCGCCGGCGATCGGAACGTCATCGTTCGTGGCCGTCCCGTTGCGATCCAGCAGGATCGCCGCCATGCCGGCGGCCCGGGCGCCCACGACGTCGGCGCGATGGCTGTCGCCGATCATCACGGCGTCACCGGGCGTCCCGCCGGCCCGCCGCGCCGTCTCCAGGAAGAGCTCCGGATCCGGCTTCGCGAGGCCCTCGACGGCAGAGATCGCCAGGACGTCGATGAACCGGTCGAGCCCCATGGCGGCCATGATCTCCGTGAGGTTCGACCCGAAATCGCTGATCACCGCGATTCGTGCCGGCGCGAGGCCGGCGCGCGACGGATGGCTCCTGACGAGGTCGAGCGCCTCGATCGTGTCCTCGTACGGCTCCCAGGCGTCGGCGGCGAGGTGGCTCGCGAGGATCGTCTCGAGCAGCTCGTGCTCCCGGTCGCCGAACCCGAGGTGCTCGAGCATCAGGCGGTGGTACGAACGCCAGGTCGCGTCGATGCCGGCGTCGTTCGTCCAGGCGTCGTTGCCGGGCTGGTGATAGGTCTCCCAGAACCAGGCGTCCGCGGCCTCCCAGGCCAGGCGCAGGTCCTCCGCGGAGGCCTCGTGCCCGTGGCCCTGGAGGATCCGCGAAAGGCGCGCCTCCATCGTCTCGCGGGGGCGCATCAGGGTGAATCCGGCGTCGAAGCAGACGAGGGCAGGAAGCATCCCGAGAACGGTACCGGACCCCGCGGCTCCGCGGGATGCGCGATCATCCGGGCGTGGAACCGGAGGCGGCTTCGAACCTGGTGCGTCGGGATCGACCCGTGCGAGAAGCCGAGGAGGACCGGCTGAGCCCGGCCGCGACACGGTCGCGCGACAGCCGTGGCCGGGCCGTGGCCGAGGACCTCGACCCCTTCCGGACGGCGTTCGAGCGCGACCGCGACCGCATCATCCACGCCAAGGCGTTCCGGCGGCTCAAGCACAAGACCCAGGTGTTCCTGCACCCGGACGGCGATCACTTCATCACCCGTCTCACCCACACGCTGCAGGTGGCGCAGATCGGGCGCGCACTCGCCGCCGCGCTGGCCCTCAACGAGCCGCTCGCGGAGGCGATCGCGCTGGGGCATGACGTCGGGCACACGCCGTTCGGGCATACCGGCGAGGAAGCCCTGTCGCCGTACTTCCCGCCCGATGGCTGGCATCACGCCGCCCAGAGCGTCCGGGTGTTCCAGGTCCTCGAGGACTTGAACCTGTCGTGGGAGGTGCTGGACGGCATCCGGGCGCACTCGTGGAAGATCCAGCCGCCGCCGACGACCCAGGAGGCGATGTGCGTCCGCTTCGCGGACCGGATCGCGTACCTGACCCACGACGCGCTCGACGCGATGCGGGCCGGCGTCCTCGAGGCCGATTCGTTCCCGGCCCGGACGCGAGAGCGATTCGGTGACCCGGGGCGCGGATGGATCGGCGAGATGATCGATGCGGTCATCGAGCACTCGCTGCGCGCCGGGAGCGTGGCGATGGACCCGCAGACGCTGGCCGCGATGAACGAGCTTCGAACGTTCATGTTCGAGCGGGTCTACGAATCGGCGGAGCAGCGCGAGCAGCAGACGTATGCCGTCCAGGTCCTGCGCGACCTGATGGACCACCACATGCGGAAGCCGGGCGAGATCCCGGAGTCGTACCGGCAGGCGGAGGCGCCGATCCACCTCCAGGCCGCGGACTACGTCGCCGGCATGACGGACCGCTTCGCGCTCGCGCTGCACGAGCGCATCAAGGGCCCGACCGCGACCGCCGCCGCGCTTCGCGCCGGTGTCGAGGATCTCACCGCACCGCTCGGCTGAGCCCGGAGAGGCCTCCAGGCGCACCCGTTCTACGATTCACAGGTGACTGTCGCCGAACGATCGCCCGAGCTGCGCGCGATCCTTGCCAAGCTGCCGACCAAGCCGGGCGTCTACCTCCTGAAGGACGCCCGCGGCCAGGTTCTGTACGTCGGCAAGGCCCAGAACCTCCGGAACCGCGTCCGCAGCTACTGGCAGAAGGAGGCGGCGAGCGGCCTCGGCCAGCACCTGATCCGGTCGGTGATCGACCGCGTCGAGGATGTCGACTACACGGTCACCGACTCGGTCGGCGAGGCGCTGCTCCTCGAGGGCAACCTCGTCAAGCGCTTCCAGCCGCCGTTCAACGTCCGCCTCAAGGACGACAAGAGCTACCCGTACATCAAGATCACGTCGAACGACGACTTCCCGCGCATCGAGCGCACGCGGAAGCTGCCGAACGACGGCTCGCGCTACTTCGGGCCCTACGCCAGCGCGTCCAGCGTCGACGAGGCGATGAACCTCGTCCGCCGGCTGTTCCCCTTCCGGACCTGCACGATCGAGATCAGGGAGGGGGAGCGGGCACTCCCGCGCCCGTGCCTGCTCTACCACATCAAGCGCTGCCAGGGCCCGTGCATCGAGGCCATCTCGAAGGCCGAGTACCGCGCCGACATCGAGCAGGTCGAGCTGTTCCTGGAGGGGCGGCAGGAGTCGCTCGTGCGGGCGCTCCGGGACGACATGAAGCGCGCCTCGGACCGGCTCGACTACGAGCACGCCGGGATCACGCGAGACAAGATCAAGGCCATCGAGCGGACGATGGAGAGCCAGAAGATGGCCGCCTTCGCGCGGACGGACCTCGACCTCGTCGGGCTCGCGCGGCGCGACAACCAGGCGGCCGTGCAGCTGTTCGTGATCCGCGGTGGCAAGGCGCTCGGGCGCGACGTGTACCTGCTGGACACGCCGCGGGAGTCCACGGACGAGGACGTCGTCTCGGGGTTCCTGCTGCAGTACTACGCCCGCGCCTCGTCCGTGCCGCCGGAGATCGCGGTCCCGGTCTCGCTCCCGGACGCACCGGACCTGGAGCACTTCCTGTCGGATCGGCGGGCGGCCGAGGCGGCGGCGGATCGCGCGACGAACGGGAGCGACACGAAGCCCGAGGGTTCGCTGAGCCGCGTGGAGAACCTGACCGTGCCGCGTCCGGACGCGGTGCGGGTCACCCGCCGTCGGGCGCGGGGCGCGGGCGAGACGAGACCCGTTCGGCTGGTCGTGCCGCAACGGGGCGAGCGACGGCAGCTCATGCAGCTCGCGACGCGCAACGCCGAAGAGATGCTCGTGCGCGAGCAGGCCCGATGGCTCGCGGACCAGGGCAAGACGCTGGGCGCCCTGGAGGAGCTCGCCGACGCCCTGGGACTGCCCGGCCTGCCGGGCCGGATCGAGTGCTACGACGTCTCGAACTTCCAGGGCGCGGAGACGGTCGCCAGCATGGTCGTGTTCGAGGACGGCAAGCCGCGGACCGGCGAGTACCGCCGGTTCCGGGTGCGGACGGTCGAGGGCCCGAACGACGTGGCCTCACACCGCGAGGTGCTGCGTCGCCGGTTTCGCGGTCCACGCCCCGGCGACGAGGGCTCCGGCGAGGAGCGGCGCTGGGCGATGCCGGACCTGGTCCTCATCGACGGCGGCAAGCCCCAGGTCGGCGCCGCCAAAGGCGTGCTCGACGATCTCGGGCTTCACGACATGCCCCTCGCCGGCATCGCCAAGGAGCGCGAGGAGCTGTTCCTCCCGGACCGGCCGGAGCCGATCGTGCTGCCACCGACCTCGCAGGCGCTGTACCTCGTCCAGCGCATCCGCGACGAGGCCCACCGCTTCGCGATCACGTACCACCGCGACCTGCGCCGCAAGGCCTCGGTCCGCTCGAAGTTCGACGACCTCCCGGGCGTCGGACCGCGGCGCCGCGGCAGTCTGCTGCGCGTCTTCGGCTCGATCAAGCGCGTCCGCGAAGCGCCCGTGGAGCAGATCGCGGCAGTCCCGGGCATCGGCCCCGCCCTCGCCACGAAGATCAAGGCGGCGCTGGAGGCGTAGCCGGCGTCGGCGATCGGAGGGTCGCACCTGTATCATCCCGCCTCGTGCGTAGAGCAGGACCCATCCTCATTGCCATCGTTGGCGTGCTGGCGCTCGCGCTCGACTTCTGGCCGAACCTGTACCTGCCGGCGCTCTCGCCGGACGGAGAAGCCCGAAAGGTCGAGACGAAGCTGGGCCTCGACCTTCAGGGCGGACTGAAGGTCGAGTATCGCGTCCTCCCCGCCGGCGGCAAGACGCCGACGCTGCAGGACGTCGACGTCGTCAAGCAGATCATCGAGCGCCGCGTGAACGCCACGGGCGTGTCCGAGCCCGTGGTGCTGACCTCCGGGTCGGACCGGATCGTGGTCGAGGTCCCGGGCATCAGCGACACCGACGCCATCCGCCGGCTGGTCGGCCAGACGGGCCGCCTCGACTTCGTCCCGCTGCCGGTCGCGGACTACGGGAACGTCAGCTCGCAAGGCCCGCGCGTCGCCACCGCCGGCCAGCCGCTGCCGACCTCGCCCCCGGCGCTCTTCTCCGGCGACCAGGTGCGCAGCGCGAGCGTCGCCACCGACCAGCAGGGCCGCCGCGTCGTCTCGTTCAGCCTGGCGGAGAACGGAGCCAAGCTCTTCGGGGACTACACCACGCAGCACGTCGGTGAGTTCTTCGCGATCGTCCTCGACGGCCGGGTGATCTCCGCGCCATCGATCAACGAGCCCATCACCGGCGGCTCCGGCCAGATCAGCGGCGGCGGCCTCGGCGGCTTCGCGCGCCAGGAGGCGGATGAGCTGGTGAACGTCCTGCGCTTCGGTTCGCTGCCGTTCCCGGTGGAGGAGCTGGCGAGCGACACGATCGACCCGACGCTCGGCGAGGAGTTTCTGAAGAGCAGCCTGCTCGCCGGCGCGATCGCCATCGCGCTGGTCATCTTCTTCATGCTCCTGCACTACCGGCTGCCCGGCCTCGTGGCGAGCTTCGCGCTGCTGTACTACGCCGTGCTCGTCCTGGCGCTGTTCCGCCTGATCCCGGTCACCCTGACCCTCGCCGGCATCGCGGGCTTCGTGCTCTCGGTGGGCATGGCGGTCGACGCGAACATCCTGATCTTCGAGCGGACCAAGGAGGAGCTGCGTTCCGGCAAGTCGCTGGCGCAGTCCATCGAGGCGGGCTTCGCGCGGGCCTGGAACTCGATCCTGGACTCGAACGTGTCGAGTCTCATCACGGCGATGATCCTGTACCTCTTCGGCTCCTCCGTGATCCAGGGCTTCGCGCTCGTGCTGATCATCGGCGTCCTGTGCTCGATGTTCACCGCGATCATCGTCACCCGCTCCATCCTGCGCCTCCTCGTGGGCTACGAGTGGGCGCGCAAGGCCTGGCTGTTCGGCGTCGGCGAGGACGAGTTCACCGCCCGGCCGACCACGCGTTCCGGCCTGCGCCGCGAGCCGCGCAGTGTTTGACATCGTCGGCAAGCGCCGCTGGTTCTTCCTCTTCTCCGCGATCATCACGATCCCGGGCGTCTTCTTCATCCTGCTCACGCCCATCACGAACGGCGCGGCCGGCCTGAAGTTCTCCATCGACTACACCGGCGGCACGGAGTGGTCGATCAAGTTCCAGGACCCGGTTGTCAGCGCGGAGGCCGTCCACGACGAGCTCCTCGCCCTGGGCCAGGACGAGGCGAGCGTCGTGCGCACGGGTCGCGGGTTCCTCGACATCCGGCTGACCGGCCTGGATCTCCAGGACACACCGCAGCCGAGCGCGGCGCCCTCCGCGGCGCCGTCGGCGTCGCCCGGCGGCTCCGGGACGCCGGTTGGCCCGGTCGCACCGACGGCCGCACCATCGCCGACGCCCGCACCCTCCGGCACGCCCGGGCCTTCGGCCTCGCCGGTCCCCGGCGCGCCGAACCACGTCCCGACCGAGGGCGAGATCGGAGCCATTGCGACCGCGCTCCAGGCCAAGTTCGGCCCGATCGCCGAGCAGCAGAAGCTGAGCTCCATCGGCGCCGTGGTGAGCTCCGACCTGATCCAGCAGGCGGTCATCCTGATCCTGATCGGGTCCGTCGGGATCCTGCTGTGGATCACGCTGCGGTTCCGCGACGCGAAGTTCGGCATCACGGCGCTCGTAGCGCTGCTGCACGACGTCATCGTCGTCGTCGGGATCTTCGCCGTCCTGGGCACGTTCTTCGGCGTCAAGATCGACGGCCTGTTCGTCACCGCGATGCTCACCGTCATCGGTTTCAGCGTCCACGACACGATCGTCGTGTTCGACCGCGTTCGCGAGAACCGGGCGCGGCATTCCGGCGAGCCGTTCTCCGAGATCGTCAACCACTCGATCCTGCAGACGTTCGGGCGGTCGATCACGACCAGCTACACCGTGGCGCTGACGCTGTCCGCCCTGCTCCTGTTCGGGGGGAGCGCGACGCAGGAGTTCGTGCTCGCACTGCTGATCGGAATCATCTCCGGCACGTACTCGTCGATCTTCAACGCCGCGCCGCTGCTGGTCGAGTGGCAGAACTGGGAGGATCGCCGCCGCGGGCGGCTCGCGACGCCCCCGAAGACACGGCGCGCGACCGCCTGACTCGCGCTCCGGCGGCGAGGCCCAGCGGCTCGGGTTGCGCCGCAGCGAAGCCGCAGTGCACCGGTGCATGACATCCTGACGTGGTGCTCGCACCGCGCTCGCGCTGGCTGTTCCCGACGGCCGTTTCCGTCTCCCAGGCCCTCCTCGACGCGGGCAGGGACGTGGGCCTGGGCGCGCGCGCCGTCGGGCTGCTGGCGGCCCGTGGCGTGACCGCCGAGGATGATCTCCGGCGGTTCATGGGCGACCCGGCCGCGGCGCTCCACGACCCTGCCCGCCTCCCGGACGCGGGCGTCTTCCGCGACCGCGTGCTGCGTGCCCGGGATGCCCGCGAGCCCGTGCTGGTGTTCGGCGACTTCGATGCCGACGGGATCACGGGGCTCACGATCCTGACCTTGGCGCTGCGGCGGCTCGGCATCGACGCGCTGCCCTACGTCCCATCGCGGCTGGACGAGGGCCACGGCCTGTCGCTCGCGGCGGTCGACGCTGCCCGCACGGCGGGCGCCGGGGTGATCGTCACGGTCGACACGGGCTCATCGAGCGTGTCGGAGGTCGCCGCCGCGAACGACGCCGGGATCGACGTGCTCATCACCGACCACCATCGCGTGCCATCGGAGCTGCCGAGGGCCGTCGCCATCGTCAACCCGCACCGGCCGGACGCGGCCTATCCCGACCCGCGGCTCGCCGGCAGCGGCGTCGCGTTCACGCTTGCCCGGCTCCTCCTCGGGGATGCGGCCCTTGGTTTCGCGGACCTCGCGGCGATCGGGACCGTGGCGGATCTCGCTCCCGTGCTCGGCGAGAACCGGGCCATCGTCCAGCTGGGCCTGGAGGTGCTGCGGGCCGGACCGCGGCCGGGACTGGCGGCGCTCCTGGCAGCCGCGCGCGTCAACCCGGGCGATGCGGATCTCGAGGACATCGCCTTCGCCGTGGCGCCGCGCCTGAATGCGGCGGGCAGGGTGGGGGAGGCCTTCGACGCGGCCCGCCTCCTCCTCAGCGGCGACCCCGAGGAAGCGCAGGCGCTCGCCGCCACGCTGGAGGCGGCGAACGGGACGCGCAAGGACCTGATGCGAGCGGCCGTCGCGGAGGCGCGGACCTCGCCCGATGCGGTGGACGATGCGGCGGCCGTGGTGGTCCGTGGCCCGTGGCCCGTCGGGATCGTGGGCCTGGTCGCGTCGCGGCTCGCGGAGGAGCGGCTGCGGCCGGCCGTCGTGGGAGCGGAGCTCGGTGCGATCGTGCGGGCGTCGTGTCGCAGCGCCGGCGGGTTCCACCTCGCGGACGCCCTCGCGTCCTGCTCGGACATTCTGCTGCGGCACGGGGGGCACGCCGGCGCCGCCGGCTTCGAGATCGAGGCCGAGAAGTGGCCGGCATTCCGCGAGCGGTTCATCGGGATCGCCGCCGCCGCCGGCCCGCCGGATCCCGTGCCCTCCCTCGCAATCGATGTCGCGTTGCGCGCCCGCGACGTGGACTACGCGCTGCATCGCGACCTCCAGCGGCTCGCCCCGTGCGGCGCCGGCAACCCGGAGCCGCTCGTCGCCGTGCTCGGGCTGACGGTCACCCGCGCGCGCGAGGCCGGCGGCGGCGGGCACACCCAGCTCGTCCTGAAGCGGCGCCTGGACGTGCTCGACGGCATCGCCTTCGGCTGGCCCGAGCTGGCGGGCGAGGTGACCGAGGGCGCGCAGATCGACGTCGTCGCGCAGCTCCGGAGCCGCCGCTTCGGCGGGATCGAGTCGCTGCAGCTGGACATCCGCGACGCGGCGCCGTCCGGCTACCACCCGGAGGCGCGGGCGATCCTGGAGGCGTCACCCGTCGCGGTCGGGCCGGGGCCGGCGGTGGGACTCGCACCCGCCATCTGAACGCTGCCGCCTGAACGCCGCGGCGGCTCCGGCCCGATAATCCGCCCGGTGACCTCCTCGTGACCCGCGCCAATCCCCACCCGCGCGCGCCCCGCGCCCCCGGCGCGCCCCGCACGCCGCGCCCGGCCGGCGGCTGGCGCCTGCCGGTCGACCCCGCGCCGGCGCTGTCGGCGGCCGGCCTGCTCGTCATCGCGGTGATCACGCTGGCCCTGTTCGGCGGCTCGCTGCCGCTGCCGGGCGGTGGCGAGGGGCCCGGGGGCCCGATCCGGACACCGACCCCTTCGAACGTCGTCGTCATCGACCCTCGCGCGGACGTGCCCGGCTCGCTGCTGTACGTGAAGGGCGGGAACCTCTGGATCCAGGCGGGCGACACCGCCCGCCAGCTGACGTCGAGCGGGAGGGACTCGATGCCGGCCTGGGCGCCCGACGGCGCGTCCATCTACTTCGTGCGCACCAGCGCGGAGGAAGGTCGCTGGCCGTCCGCGGGCGAGACGAAGCCGTATAACCTCGAGGTCCCGACGCTCTTCCGCATGGCTGCCGACGGCACGGGCGACCCGGAGAAGCTCCTGACGGGCCGGCTCAAGCGCAACGGCAACACGTGGTCGTACTTCATCCGCGAGCCGGCCATCTCGCCGGACGGCTCCCGGATCGCCATCGTCTCGGACGGTCCCGATCCCAGCCGGAGCGACGTCGTCGTCAAGCTCCTCGACCCGGCCACAGGCGAGCTCACGGACCCGCGGCTTGGCCAGACGCAGGGGCTCGGGCACCAGGACCCGGCATGGTCGCCGGACAGCCGCTTCCTCGCGTACGTCCGGAACGCCCGCGAAGGCGCCCGCGGCGTGCCTGCGATCTACCGCTACAACCCGGCGAACGATCGATCGGCCGCGATCACCGGCGGCGGCTACACGGATCCCGCCTACTCGCGGGACGGCCGCTACCTGGTGGCGACCAAGACGAGCAACTTCGGGACGGACATCGTGATCCTGGACGCTCGAACTGGCGTCGAGCAGCTGGTCGTGACCCACGACGAGCAGTCGTTCAACCCTGTCTGGTCGCCGAAGGGCGACGCGATCGCCTTCTTCCGAGTCACGCACGGCGTCGTCGACCTGTACCTCGTGCAGCTGACGGGCTCGGGGCCGACCTGGACGCTCGGTGAGCCGCTGGCCCTGACGATCTCCGCCGGCCTCGATGCGGCCTCGCGCCCGGCGTGGTTCATCCCCGCCGACGAGCTCCCGCCACTTCCGACCGACACGCCCGCGGCGTCCGGCGCCGCGCCGGCCGGCTCGACGGGCACCCCGTGAGATCGACGTGACGATGGACGGCACGTACCTCGAGCGGCTCGCCGCGCGGAGCGTCGCGGTCGGATCCGTGCTCTGTCTCGGCATCGATCCCGACCCGGCGACGCTGCCCGACGGCTTCTCGCGGGACGTACGCGGGATCGAGCGGTTCGCGCGGCTGCTCGTCGATGCCGCGGTGCCGTTCGCCACCGCCGTGAAGCCGAACCTCGCGTTCTTCGAGGCCTACGGCGCGGCCGGCTGGGCCGCCCTGGAGCGCGTGCGAGCGGCGATTCCCACCGGCGTGCCGGTGATCGCGGATGCCAAGCGGGCGGACATCGACTCGACGACCGCCAGGCAGGTCATCGGCTACTACGACGCGCTCGGCGTCGACGCCGTCACGATAAGCCCGTACCTGGGCGAGGAGGCGATCGGGGCGTACCTCGAGCGCGCCGATCGGTTCGCGTACGTGCTCTGCCGGACCTCCAACCCGGGGGCCGTGGAGCTCCAGGGGCTCGGCGTGCGCGCGCACTGGGGCGACGACGGCGCGTTCATCGCACCGGATGAGCCGCTCTGGGCCCGCGTCGCCAGGACGGTGGCGGGCTGGGGCCCGGGCGGGACCGCGGGACTCGTGGTCGGCGCAACCGCGCCCGAGGAGCTCCGGGCCGTCCGCGCCATCTCGCCCGGCCTGGCCGTCCTCGTGCCGGGGGTGGGGAGCCAGGGCGGGGTGATCGAGCCGGTCCTCATGTGGGGACCGGCGACCGAGGCGCCGGCCGGCGGCCGGCCCGGCGGCGGGCTGGTCGTGAACGTCTCGAGGGGGATCGCGCAGGCCGCGAGCGCTGGCCTGGGCGGTGGTCCGGGCAGTGGTCCGGAAG
This sequence comes from Candidatus Limnocylindrales bacterium, assembly GCA_035717865.1. Lineage (GTDB taxonomy): Bacteria > Chloroflexota > Limnocylindria > Limnocylindrales > CSP1-4 > UBA5189. Next base: position 10,370 of record DASTIE010000185.1, on the reverse strand, counting down.
GCCCAGGCGCGGCCCCGTCCGGCGATCCGGCGGAGCGCGTCGCGGAGGCCGCCCGAGCGTGGTCCGCGAAGCTCCCTGTGCTACCGTAACCGGCGATCATGCCGTTCAACATCGGGCCCGGCGAGCTCATCCTGATCCTCATCATCGCCCTGGTGGTTTTGGGTCCGGGCAAGCTCCCCGACGTGGCCAACTCGCTCGGCAAGAGCGTCCGCGAGTTCCGCAAGGCCGCCACGGACATCTCCGACGCCGGCAAGCTCGACGTCCCGCCGCCCAGCCAGCAGGCAACGCCGCCCGCGCCGCCCCTCGGCTCCGAGGCCGAGGCGCCCGCGCCGACCGCCAAACCCGACGCCGACGCGCCGACGGCTGCCGGTTCCACCGCCGCTGGCTCGGCCGCTGCCGGCGCGCCCGCTCGCGATCCGAACCTGTCGTAGCGCGGGCCGCGCCCGCCGCGCCGCCCGCTGCCACCGATGACCAGCGCCGAGTCGAAGCCCGTGGTGAGCCTCGCCACGATGCCCCTGACCGCCCACCTCGCGGAGCTGCGCAACCGCCTGCTTTGGACGATGCTGGCGATCGCCATCGGCGGCGCGGTCGGGTTCGCGTTCGGCGAGCCGCTGATCACGCTCCTGCGGGGCGCGCTGCCGACGGACGTGCGGCTCATCCAGATCGAGCTGGGCGACGGCTTCGCGATCAGGCTCCAGATCGCGCTGGTCGTCGGGATCATCCTCGCGATGCCGGTGATCCTGTGGCACCTGTGGCGGTTCATCGCGCCGGGCCTCACCGCCGGCGAGCGACGCGCGATCCTGCCCTGGATCCCGATGGCCCTGGTGTTCTTCGCGCTCGGCGTCGGGGTCGCCTACGTCGTCCTGCCGTACGCGGCCACGTTCCTCCTGCAGTTCGTCCCCGAGGCCGTCGACAAGACGATCAACATCCGCAGCTACTTCGAGTTCATGTCGAGCCTGTTTCTGGCGTTCGGCGTGCTCATGGAGTTCCCGATCCTGCTCGTGGGGCTTTCGCGGGTCGGGATCGTGACGTCGCAGCGCCTCAGCTCGGCGCGCCGGGTCACGGTGCTGGGCATCGCGATCTTCGCGGCCGTCGTGACGCCCGGTGGCGACCTCGTCAGCCCGTTCGTCCTCGGCCTGACGCTGTACCTCCTGTACGAGGGCACGATCCTGTTCATCCGCCGGACCGGGCGGTAGTCTCGCCACGATGACCGAGCGCGCAGGCGCGGACCACATCGATCGAGCGGACGACCTCGACCGGGCGTTCGAGCCCGACGAGACCCCCGGCGGGCCGCATGTCGTCCTGCTGAGCGGCCTCTCGGGGGGCGGCAAGACCGCCGCCGCGAAGCTCTTCGAGGACCTTGCCTACACCGTCGTCGACAACCTCCCGAGCGAGCTCCTGCCGAACCTCGCCGAGCTCGTCGTCGGCGATCCGGAGCGGTTCGCCCGGGTCGCGATCGTCCTCGATGTCCGGGCCGGCGACGCCGAGACCGCCTATCGGGCCATGCGCGGCGCGCTCGAGGGTCGCGGCATCCGGCCCCAGGTGTTCTTCCTGGAGGCCAGCGACGAAGCGCTGATCCGGCGCTTCTCCGAGACCCGCCACCGCCACCCGCTCGCGACGGGCCGGAGCACCCAAGCCGCGATCGCACTGGAGCGGCGGCTCCTGGATCCCATCCGCGCCGAGGCCGACGTCGTCGTGGACACGAGCGACCTGCCGCTGCGCGACCTGCGGGAGCGGCTGTTCGCGCGCCTCGGCGACCTTCAGCCGGACCGCATGTCCATCCAGCTGATCAGCTTCGGGTACAAGTTCGGGATCCCGCTGGAGGCGGACCTCGTCTTCGACACGCGCTTCATCCAGAACCCGTACTACGTGCCGGAGCTCCGTGAGCACTCCGGCCTGACGACGCAGGTGCGGGACTTCGTGCTGGCCCAGCCGGGTGCCGAGGAGTACCTGGAGCACATCCTCCGGCTGCTGGAGTTCGGCATCCCGGCGTTCGAGGCGGAGGGCAAGAGCAAGCTCACGATCGGCATCGGATGCACGGGCGGCCGCCACCGCTCGATCGTCCTCGCGGAGGAGCTCGCGCGCCGCCTTCGGGATGCCGGCCACGGCCCGGTCGCGGTGTTCCACCGCGAGCTGGAACGGTCCTGACCGGGCCCGGGTCGGGTTGATCGCGAGGATGCGGTTCCGTCGCTGGCTCCAACCGGGGATGGGCGTGAAGCGCTGGCTCCTGCTCATCTTCGCCGGGCTGCTGCTGCTGGCCCTCGGCTCGGCGCACGTCATCCGCCAGGTCACGCAGGACTTCCGCCCCGGCGGCACGGCACAGACGATCCTCGACCTGGTGACGCTCCAGTTCCTGCCGTTCCCGCTGCGCGGGTTCATCGCGGCGGTGGCCGGGGTCTCGCTGATCGTGGTGGGGGCGTGGCGGCTGGCCGTGGCGCTCACGCGGCCGCTGCGCACGGACGAGGAGACGCCGCTCGCGGACGTCATCTACCAGAAGCGATTCCTGGCGCGCGGCCCGCGGATCGTGGCGATCGGGGGCGGAACCGGCCTCTCGACGCTCCTCCGCGGCCTCAAGGAGCACACCAGCAACCTCACGGCGATCGTGACGGTCGCGGACGACGGCGGCTCCTCCGGCGCGCTGCGGGAGGAGCTCGGCATCCCGCCGGTCGGGGACATCCGCAACTGCATCGCGGCGCTCGCGGACGCGGAGCCGTTGATGAGCGAGCTGCTGGGCTACCGCTTCCCGGGCTTCACGCGGGGCGAGGGCGGCCTCGTCGACGCGCAGCCCGGGACCCTGAGCGGGCACGCGGTGGGGAACCTGCTGCTGGCCGCGATGACGGCGCTGGAGGGCGGCGACTTCGAGGAGGGCGTGCGGCGGATGAACCGCGTCCTGGCCGTTCGGGGAAAGGTCGTGCCCGCGTCCGCGACGCCGATCAACCTCGTGGCGCGCACGAAGGACGGGGAGACGGTCAGCGGCCAGTCCACGATCATGCGAACGAAGGGCATCGATCGGGTCTGGATCGAGCCGAGCGACGTCCAGGCGGCGGCCGATGCGGTCACGGCGATCGGCGAGGCGGACATCGTCGTCCTCGGCCCTGGCAGCCTCTTCACGAGCGTGCTCCCGGTGCTGCTCGTCCCGGAGATCGGCCGCGCGGTGGCGGCGGCGCCGGGGGTCCGCGTCTACGCCTGCAACGTCGCGACCCAGCCCGGCGAGACCGAGGGCCGCGACCTCGCGGACCACGTCGAGGCGCTGCTGGCCCACACGCAGCCCGATCTCGTCGACCTCGTGCTCGCCAACGATCGATTCAACGGCGACGATGCGCCATGGCCCGTCGACGCGGTGCTGCCTCGGTGGCCGCCGGCGGTCGAGCCGGCCCCCCACCTGGCGACCGACGCCGTCGCCAGTCCCGATGACCCGCACCACCACGACCCCGCGCGCCTGGCCGCGGCGATCCTCCGCGCGATCGAGCGCGACGGGCCGGAGCTGCGGCGCGAGCGCTCTGCCCGCGCGGCTTGAGCGCGGCTGAGCGATGGCTGCTCCGGACCGCGATCTCGTCGCGGCGCTCAGGGCCGAGCTCGCAGCCATCGACCCCTCGCGGGAGTGCGATCGCGATGCCGAGCGCGCCGGCCTCGAGCCCGGGACACGGTGGCGAGACGCGACACTGGCTCGCCTCGCCGTCCGGCTGGCGCGCCGCGAGGGCGCCCAGAGCACCGAACCTCCGCGGCACTTCGACTGGCAGTCGCGCCCGGATCACTGCCGCATGGCCTGGCTGCGCGGCCGCTTTCTCGCGCGGGGCTCGCTGAGCCTGGCCAACGGCCAGACCCACCTCGAGATCGTGGTGCCGATCGCGGAGGCGCCGGGGCTCGCGGCGAATCTCGCCGGAGCGGGCATGCCCGCGAGCTGGCGCGTCCGGCGCAGGATGGGCGTCGTGACGTGGAAGAGCGCCGAGCTGGTCGGGCTGGTCCTGCGAAGGATGGGCGCCGGCCCGAGCCTCCTCGAGCTCGAGGTCCGGCAGGTGGCGCGTGCGCTTCGCGGCGAGCTCAATCGGGTCATCAACGCGGAGTCGGCGAACCTCACCAGGACGGTCGCTGCCGCCGGACGCCAGCTGGAGGCGATCGCGACCCTCAGCGCCGACGGCCGGCTGGCGGAGCAATCGCGCACGGTTCGGGAGGTCGCGGCCGCGCGGCGCGAGACGCCGGAGGCGACCCTGACCGAGCTCGCCGAGCGCCTGTCGATCAATCGCTCGGCGGTCCAGCGGGCCCTCGACCGCATCGAGCGGCTCGCGCTGCGATGATTCGCCGGATGCGACCCGTGATCATTGCCGGCAACTGGAAGATGCACACCACCCCGGCGGACGCCGGGGAGCTGGCTCGAACGATCGGGTCGCGGACCCGCGTCGCCGGCGTGACGCGCCTGCTCTGTCCGCCCTTCGTGTGCCTCGCCGCGGTGCGCGATGCGACGCGCGGTGAGGACGTCCTCGCGCCGGACGGGCAGGGCCTCGACGTCGGCGCGCAGGACGTCCATCACGAGCTCGTCGGCGCCTTCACGGGCGACATCTCTGCGCCGATGCTGGACGGCCTCGCGACGTGGACGATCGTGGGTCACTCGGAGCGCCGCCGCTACCACCACGAGACGAATGCCACGGTGGCCCAGAAGCTCAGCCGCGCGGTCGACGCGGGCCTGCGCCCGATCCTGTGCGTCGGCGAGGACCTCGAGGTCCGCGAGGAGGGCGCGCACGTCGCCGAGGCGCTTGTCGTCGACCAGGTCCTGGACGCGCTCCGGCCGAATCCGCGATCCGCGCTTGCCGACAGCGGCCTCGTGATCGCGTACGAGCCCGTCTGGGCGATCGGCACCGGCCGCAACGCCAGCGGCGCGGACGCCGCGTCCATGGCCGCGGCGATCCGCCGTGCCTTCAAGCGCGCCCCGGGCGCGATGTCCGGGCAGGACGTGCCGATCCTCTACGGCGGCAGCGTCACCGCCGCCAACATCGACGAGTTCCTCGCGGAGCCTGAGATCGACGGCGCGCTCGTGGGCGGCGCGTCGCTCAAGCCGGACGAGATGGCGGGCATCGTGGCTCGAGCGGGGCTCACGGCCGCGGCTCGCGCCGGGGCGCCGGCCTGACGCCGCACGCCGGCCGTCCAGCGCGGCGCGGATCGTGACGCGACCGGCGCGCCCGCGCCCGATCGTCCTCATCGTCATCGACGGCTTCGGGATCGGGGCGGACCCCGCCGCTGACGCGATTGCCGCGGCGCGCATGCCCCGCTGGCGCGGGCTGCTCCAGCGCTGGCCGCACGCGCGGCTCGAAGCATCCGGCGAGGCGGTCGGTCTCCCCGCCGGGCAGATGGGCAACTCCGAGGTCGGCCACCTGAACATCGGCGCCGGGCGGCCGGTGCAGCAGGACCTGCCCCGGATCGATGCCGCCATCGCGGACGGCTCGTTCGACACGCGGCCGGCGCTCCTCGCGGCCTGCGACCGCGCCGTGGAGCGAAAGGGAACACTCCATGTCGTCAGCCTCATCGGCCCCGGGGGCGTCCACGCGAATGACCGCCACCTCGTGGCGCTCGCCCGCCTCGCGAAGGCGCGGGGCGTCCCGCGAGTGCGGGTCCACGCGCTGCTGGATGGGCGCGACACGCCGCCGAGCTCCGCGCTCGGCTTCGTGGAGGACCTCGAGGGCCGCCTCCACGCCGCCCACCCCGATGCGCGGATCGCCACGGTGGGCGGCCGGTATTTCGCGATGGACCGCGACAACCGCTGGGACCGCACCGAGAAGGGCTACGACGCGATCGTGCACGGCGAAGGGCGTCACGCCGGCTCCGCGAGCGCGGCGGTGCAGGAGGCATACGAGCGCGGAGAGACCGACGAGTTCGTCCTGCCGACCGTCATCGACGGTGTCGACGGCGTGGTTCGCGACGGCGACCCGATCGTCCACGCGAACTTCCGCGCCGACCGCGCCCGCCAGCTGGCTCACGCGCTCGCGGACGACCGCTTCGAGGGCTTCGACCGCACCTCGCCCGCGGGCCGGCCGGCGCCGCGCGACCTCCTCGTCGTGACGATGACGGAGTACGAGGAGGGCCTGCCGGTCGAGGTCGCGTTCCCGCCGGAGGTCGTGCCGTGCCTCGCCGGCGCGATCGCCGAGGCCGGCTGGCGCCAGCTGCACGTCGCGGAGACCGAGAAGTACGCGCACGTCACGTACTTCCTCAACGGTGGTCGCGAGGCGCCGTTCGAGGGCGAGGACCGGGTCCTCGTGCCCAGCCCGAAGGTCGCGACGTACGACCTTCAGCCGGAGATGAGCGCGGCCGGCGTGACGGACGCACTCGTCGCGGGTATCGCGTCGGGTGACTACGACTTCCTGGTCGCCAACTTCGCGAACCCGGACATGGTCGGCCACACCGGCGTCTGGGACGCGACGGTCCGAGCGTGCGAGACGGTGGACGGCTGTCTGGGGCGGGTCGTCGAGGCGCTCGCGCCGCTGGGGGAGTCAGGGGCGCTGTTGATCGTCACCGCGGACCACGGCAACGCGGACCAGCTCCGCGACGCCGACGGCAACCCGGTCACGGCCCACTCCCTCAATCCCGTGCCCGTGGTGTTCGCCGGCGCCGCCGCGGAGGGCGTTGGCTTGCGCGATGGCGTCCTGGCGGACGTGGCGCCCACGATCCTGCAGCTCGCGGGCCTGCCCCGATGGGCCGGGATGACGGGCCGATCCCTTCTCGCGTACCATCCCGCGGTCACCGAGGAGGAACCCGCACCGTGAACCCCGTCCTGGCCGCCGGCCAGCTCATCGTGAGCGTCGCCCTGACCTTTGCCGTCCTGCTCCAGTCGCGTGGCTCGGGCCTCGGCGGCACGTTCGGCGGCGACTCGGCGGTCTACCGCAGCCGGCGCGGGATCGAGCGGCGGCTCTGGCAGTTCACGATCGTGCTGATCGTCCTGTTCTCGTTGTTCTCCCTCGCCGCGTACGTCCTGACCCCGTCCGCCTGACCCGGCGCGGCCGGGATCCCCTCGTGGCTCGACGCCGGTTCGCGCCGTCGATCAACCTCCCGGATCGGCTCGTCGCGGGCATCCTGAGCTTCGCGCTGGTGTCGCTGTCGATCGCCGCGCTGGCGCCATCGATCGGCTCGTCCGAGAACTTCGTGGAGCCGACACCCGGCCCGCCGCCGCCCCGCGGCTACGTCGAGGGCGTGCTCGGGCGCGCCACGAATGCGAGCCCCTTCGGTGCGCGCTCGGCCGCAGATCGCGCCCTCGTCGCGCTGCTGTTCCGCGGCCTGGTCACCCTCGGCCCGGACAGCTCGATCGTCGGGGACCTCGCCAGCCGCTGGGAGGTCTCGGAAGATGCCGGGACGTGGACCTTCCACCTCCGGCCGAACCTCACCTGGCAGGACGGCGAGCCCATCACCGCCGACGACGTCGCCTTCACGGTGTCGGTGCTGAGCGACCCGTCGTACACGGGACCCGGGGCGGAGTCGTGGCGCGACGTCACGGCCACGGCGCTCGATCCGCTGACGGTCGCGCTCCACCTGACGACGCCGCTCGGCCGCTTCCTGCAGTCCGCGACGCAACCCATCGCGCCCGCGCACCTGCTGGCGGGGATCCCGCCCGAGGAGCTGCCGGACGACCCGTTCGGGGCCCAGCCGATCGGGTCCGGCCCGTACCGGCTGCTGTTCCTCGAGGCGGGGCGCGCGTCGCTCCAGGCGGCGACGGCGATCGAGCCGGCGGAGGAACCTGGTGGCCCCAACTTCGTCACGCCGCGCCCTACCGACTCCCTCGCGAGCGCGGCTCCCACGGCCCGTGCCGATCTCGCGGTGCCATTCATCTCCAGTTTCGAGCTGCGGTACTTCGACGACCTCGACTCGCTGGTCGCGGCGTGGGGAGACGGTGAGCTTGATGCCGTGTCGGGCGTCCAGCCCGCGGACGTCGCCACGCTGCAGGCGGCCGCCCCCGGCCGGCTCGTGCAGTACCCGGGCACGACGCTGCTCGCGGCGACGCTGGACCTTCGACCGACACGCAGCGAGTTCCGGGATCCCAGGGTGCGCAAGGCGCTCCTCGAATCGATCGACCGCGACGCGATCGTGCGGGATGTCCTGCACAACCTCGGGAGCCGGGCCGATTCGCTCATCCCCTCCAGCTCGCCGATGTTCGACGCGGCCGCGAGCGCGCCGATCCGGTTCGACCCGGCGGCGGCGCGGAAGGACCTGACCGATGCTGGCTGGAAGCCGGGCGACGTCAGCTGGACCCCCAAGGACGCGAAGGATCCGCTCGTGATCGAGGTCCTGTGCCCGGAGGAGGTCGCCAATCCCGTGGCCTACCAGACAGCGCGGCTCGTGGTGGCGGCGTGGCACGACATGGGGCTCGCGGCTCGACAGGTGCCCCTGCCGGCCTCCGAGCTGCTCGGCACGCGGCTCGCGCACGGCGAGTTCCAGGTTGCGATGGTGCCGCTGGCGATCGGGCTCGACCCGGACCTGTACGGGCTGCTCGCCTCGTCGCAGACGCGGACCGGGGGCTCGAACGTCTCCGGGCTCCAGGACGTGGAGCTGGACAAGCTGCTCGTCGCGGCCCGGACGCCGGTCGACGATGCGTCGCGGGTCACCGCGTACGCGGCGCTCCAGGCACGGCTGACCGCGCAGACCTACGTCCTTCCGCTGGCCTTCCGCGACGAATACGTCCTGTTCCGCGACACCGTCTCGGGCCCCGAGCCGCGCACCGTCTCGGGTCCCGGGGACCGCTATTGGGACGTGCTAACATGGCGCCTCGCCGACGGCAGCTAAGGCCCTTTCGGGTCGCCGTGGATCTCACGCCGAGGTGGCGAAATTGGCAGACGCGCTAGCTTCAGGAGCTAGTGCCCGCAAGGGCGTATGGGTTCAAGTCCCGTCCTCGGTACCAATCCCCTCGACACCTCTTGGTTGGTCCACGACAAGCAGCCGGCAGCGAACCTGATGCCCAGGTGGCGGAATTGGTATACGCGTACGTTTGAGGGGCGTATGAGGCAACTCATCCGGGTTCAAGTCCCGGCCTGGGCACCACCCCCTTCCGGATTCCCCCGGGGCTGATGCTGCCGCCGCGATCCGGCCGAGCTTCACCTCGATGCTGCACGCCTCATGTTCATTCCTGGCGCATCGAGGCGTTGATCGGCGACGAACTGCTGTTGGCGGTTGCTTGATCAGCCGAAAGGTCGCTCGCTTGAGCGTGAGCAACCCGATTCCAGCCCGCTTTCATGGCCGTGCGCGGCTGCTTGGGCTTCCGATGTGCCGGATTTGCACATGAAACGTGCACGGGCCCCGTCAGTGACCGGGGACGCAGCGGCCCAGCCGCCTCGATGTAGGCTTCCGGCGGGCGGTTAGCTCAGCTGGTCAGAGCACCTCGCTTACACCGAGGGGGTCACTGGTTCGAACCCAGTACCGCCCACCACGCGCCGCCACCGGGGCGGGCACTGCTAGACTCACGACACACGGGCCGAAGCCGTCGAGCCCGATCGGAGGAGCTGCATGTCGCCAATCCTGATCGCCGTGATCGTGATCGCGGTCATCCTCGTGATCGCCCTGATCCTGATCTACAACGGCCTCGTCCAGAGGCGACTGCGCATCGACGAGGCGTTCGCCCAGATCGAAGTCCAGCTGAAACGTCGCCACGACCTGATCCCGAACCTCGTCAACGCCGTGAAGGGCTACATGGGGTTCGAGCAGAAGGTCCTCACCGACGTGACCAACGCCCGGGCCGCGGCGGTCGCCGCCGGTGGCCAGGGCCCCGCCCAGCAGGCCGCCGCCGAGAATGCCCTGACCGGCACGCTGCGCTCGCTGTTTGCCGTCGTCGAGAACTACCCCGAGCTCAAGGCCAACGAGAACGTCCTCGCCCTGCAGGAGCAGCTGACCACCACCGAGAACCAGATCTCGTTCTCGCGCCAGCACTACAACGCGACCGTGCTCGACTACAACACCAACATCCAGACGTTCCCCAGCGTCCTGATCGCCGGCATCCTCGGCTTCAGCAAGCGCGACTTCTTCGATGCCGAGCCTGAGGCCGAGGCCGTTCCCAACGTCGACCTCAGCCTGAGCTGACCGGCCGCCGCGGGACGCCGCCGTGGCACGCTCGTCGTTCTACTCGCAGACCTCGGCTAACCGCCGGAACTCGTTCTTCCTGGCGGCGTTCGTCGTCGCACTCCTCGGCCTGCTCGGGTTCGCGATCGGATACGCCACGACCGGCGAGCTCGCGGGCGGGGCATTCGCGGTGGCGCTCGCCCTCGCTGTCGGGGCCGTATCGGGCGTCGCCACGTATTTCTCCGGCGACAAGCTCGTGCTCGCGGTCAGCGGGGCGCGGGAGATCGACGAGACCGCCGCGCCCCAGGTCATGAACGTCGTCCGCGAGATGGCGATTGCCGCCA
>DASTIE010000184.1:0-20189 GCA_035717865.1 Candidatus Limnocylindrales bacterium | reverse complement strand
TACACGGGCGAGGGCACCCTCGTGGCCAAGGAGGCCGCCTCGGTGCCGAGAACGAAGGCGGGCCGGCTCTTCGCCCGCATCCGCGGCGTGCTGATCGGACACCCTCTCTCGATCCACGAGGAGATCACCCAGCGCCTCTCGAAGGTCAAGGCGCTCGCGATCTTCTCGTCCGACCCGATCTCGTCGTCCGCGTACGCGACCGAGGAGGTCCTCCGGGCGCTCGTGGTGGCTGGAACGGGTGCGCTGTTCCTCAGCCTGCCGATCGCCGCCGCCGTGGCGACGCTGCTCGCCGTCGTCGCCATCAGCTACCGCCAGATCGTGCACGCCTACCCGTCGGGCGGGGGCGACTATGCCGTGGCCCGCCGGAACCTGCCCACGCTGGGCGCGCTCGTCGTGGCCGGGGCACTGCTGGTCGACTACGTGATGACGGTCGCCGTCTCGACCGCATCGGCCGCCGAGCAGGTCATCTCGGCCCTGCCCGAAGTCCACGACTGGAAGCTGGTCATCGGCGTGACAGCGATCGTCCTGATCACGATCGGGAACCTGCGAGGTCTGCGCGAGTCCGGGAACATCTTCGCGATCCCGACCTACCTGTTCGTCGTCTCGGCCATCGCGATGATCGCGATCGGGCTCTTCCGCATCGTGGTCAACGGGGAAGGTGCGCCGCAGGTCGTGGAGAACGGATCGACGGACGCGACCCAGGCGGTCGGCATCCTCCTCATCATCCGGGCCTTCGCGTCCGGTTCCGTCGCGCTCACGGGCACCGAGGCGATCGCAAATGGCGTGCCCGCGTTCAAGCCGCCGGAGCCGAAGAACGCGGCGACGACTCTCGGGGCCGTGGCGATCCTTCTCGCGATCCTGTTCCTCGGAATCACCTTCGTCGCGGACTCGTTCGGGGTCCTGCCGACGCCCGAGGGCGAGGCCCCGAAGACGGTCATCAGCCAGGTCGCCGCGGTCATCTATGGCGAGGGCACGATCTTCTTCTACCTGTTCCAGACGTTCACGGCACTGATCCTCTTCCTGGCCGCGAACACCTCCTACAACGCCTTCCCGCGCCTCGGCGCGATCCTCGCCCAGGACGGCTTCATGCCCCGCCAGTTCGCCTTCCGCGGCGACCGCCTGGCCTTCACGTCGGGCGTGCTCATCCTCAGCGTGGTCGCCGTCGGCCTCCTGCTCGCATTCGGGGGCGAGACGCACGCCCTGATCCCGCTGTACTCCGTGGGCGTGTTCATCGCGTTCACCGTCGGGCAGTCGGGGATGATCGTCCACTGGCTGCGCGAGAAGCCGCCCGGCTGGCGCTGGCGCCTCGCGATCAACACGTTCGGCTGCGCCCTGACGGCGCTCGTGGCGGTCGTGGTGATGATCGCCAAGGCGCCGACGTCGCTGCTCGTGATCGTGGTGATCCCGATCCTCGTCGGGATCATGCTGTTCATCCATCGCCAGTACGGCGCCTCAGCCAAAGAGCTGGAGGTTCCGCCCAACAAGGTCATCCGCGGCCCGCACCGCGAGGAACGGGTCTTCGTCCCGGTGCCGGGGATCACCCGCGCGGTGGTCCAGGCGATCAACGTCGGACGGTCGATCGACGCCAATGTCACGGCCGTCCTCATCTCGGACGATCCGGCGGAGGCGACCGCTCTGAAGGCGCGCTGGGATCGACAGCTGCCGGACGTGCCGCTGGTCATCGTGGAGTCGCCGTATCGGGCCCTCGTGGCGCCCCTCCTGTCGTACCTCGACGTCCTCGACCGGGCCTGGCCGGCCGACAAGGAGGCCCCGATCACCTTCGTCGTGATCCCCGAGTACGTCGCCCGCAGCTGGTGGGAGCGGATCCTCTACAACCAGTCGGCCAAGCGGCTCCGGACGGCGCTCCTCGGCCGCCCGCACACGGTCGTCGTCAACGTCCCGTACCGGCGCGAGTCCCCGGAAGCCATCGAGCCGCGGGACCGCGCCGATCACGCCAGCCCGGGTGCCGTGCCGCCGGCATGAGGCCGGCATGACCAGGTCGCGGGAGTCCCTGGCCGCGCGCCTCGCCGCGCTCTTCCCGCGGGACCTGCAGCTGCTGCTCGCGGCGGCAGTCGCGGTTCGGCTCGTCGGCCTGCTCGGCCCGGGCCACGCCGGCGACATCCAGGCCTTCGTCGACTGGGCCGAGGGCACGGCGCGGCACGGCCTCGGCGGCTACTACGCCCAGGGCGGGACCTCGAACTACCCCCCGATGCTGTACCTGCTCTGGCCGCTCGGGGTCGCGTTCGACGGCGGTGCGCTGATCACCGCGATTCGCGCGCTGTCGATCACGTTCGACCTCGGGCTCGGCGTCCTGCTGTACCACGTCGCGCGGTCGATCTCCGGCGGGCCGCGTGAGTCGCTGCTCGCAGCCGGCTTCTACCTTCTCAATCCGGCAGTGGTCCTCGTCGGGCCGGCGTGGGGCCAGGTGGACGGGATGGGCGCCCTGCCGATGGTCGGATCGATCGTCGCGATCGCACGCGGCCGGGTGGCGCTCGCCGGCGTGCTGGCCGTTCTCGCAGGGCTGGTCAAGCCGCAGTTCGGAATCGCGGCGTTCGTGCTGCTGGGCGCCGGTATCTCGTGGCTGCCGGCCTGGGACGGAGTCCGGAGGGTCGCGATCCTGGGGCTCGCCTCGCTCGTGACGTGGGTTGCGGTCCTGGTGCCGCTCGGCCTGGGTCCGTTGTCCTACCTCGACCTCATGGGCGACACCTTCTCCCAGTACCCGTACATCTCCCAGTACGGCTTCAACCCGTGGGGCATGGCCTTCGGGTTCGGCCAGGACGACGCCACGTGGTTCGGGGTGGGGACGGCCCTCGCCGTCGGCGGGATCGTGCTGAGTCTGTGGCTGCTGCGCTTCCGGCGCGACCTCGTGGGGCTGCTGGCGGTGGGCGTCCTCATCGGGCTCGTCATCTACTACCTGCCGACGCGCGTCCACGAACGCTACCTGTACGGCGCCCTGGCCTTCCTGGCGCCACTCGCGGCGGTCCACCGCGGGCTGCGGGCGCCGTTCGCGGTGCTGAGCCTCGTGTTCTTCGCGACTCTCGCCTACGTGCTCGCGAACTCGCCCTACCGGATCCTGCCGGGCCCCCGGATCGAGGCATTCCCCGATTGGGCGATCAGCGTGCTGTCCCTGGCGATGACCGCGGCGGGCGCATGGACGGCGTGGCGGGTCGTCGGCCTCTTCCGAAAGGCGCTTTCGGCGGGATCGGGGTAGGGTGGAGCTCGACATCGACTGGAGGTTCCGCCATGACCATCGACGAGACGGCCGCCTCGGCCTACGAGAGGGCTCCCGGCTACGACGGAGCGATCAGCGAGGCTCGGAGGGCGGGCGACGGCGGCCCCATCGACCAGTTCGTCGAGCGGATCGCGGAGCGGGTCGGCGGCAAGGCCAGCGTGCGCGCGGTCTTCGGCGACCCGATCGAGCGCGACGGACTCACGATCATCCCGGTCGCCAAGGTGCGGTGGGGCTTCGGCGGGGGCAGTGGCACGGGGCCGATCGCGGTCGGTCCGGGCCGGTCGGGGACCTCGCCGTTCACCGAGGGCGCGGACGCAGCGGCGGCGGGCCGCGACCAGGCGGCGGGTTCGGGCACGGGCGCCGGCGGCGGCGTCACCGCCGACCCGATCGGCTGGCTCGAGATCGGCCCGGATGGCGCCAGGTTCCAGTCGATCTCGTCGCCGATGCCCAGCCCGGCCTTCGTGCTCGCCGCCGGCGCGGCGGCAGCGCTCCTCCTGGGGAGCGTCGCCAGGCTCGTTCGCCGCTAGGGCTTTCCGGACACCTGGTCGCCGCCATCGTGGCCGGGACGTCGCCGCCGCCACCGCGCATCGAGCCCGGCCCGGGCCAGGAATCGGTCTGGGACTACCCGCGGCCGCCGCGTGTGGAGTCCGTGGCGGAGCGCGTCCGCGTGGTCGTGGATGGCGTGGAGCTGGGCTCCTCCGCGCGGGCGCTCCGCGTGATCGAGACGGCCGGGCCCCCCGTGTACTACCTGCCGCCGGAGGAGGTCCGCACGGACCTCCTCGTGCCCTCCAGGCACTCCACGTTCTGCGAGTGGAAGGGCAACGCGAGCTACCGGACGATCGTGATGCCCGGCGGCCGCGTGGTGCCGAACGCGGCCTGGACGTTCCTCGATCCGTCACCCGGCTTCGAAGCCATCCGCGACTACCTCGGGTTCTACGCCTGGGCCGTGGACGAGGCGTGGGTCGGCGAGGAGCGTGCGACGCCGCAGCCCGGCCACTTCTACGGCGGCTGGATCACCTCGAAGGTCGTCGGGCCGTTCAAGGGCGAGCCAGGGACGCAGGGCTGGTAGCGGGCGGCGCGGCCAGGTGCGTCGCGCCACTGAGGTCGACGCGGGTGCCGGTCGGCGTCTCGACGATCCGCAGCACGACCTCGGCGCACGCCGGACAGCGCACGACGATCCCGGGGCCGCGCATGTACACCCGCAGCGTCCCGACCAGGCTGGCCGTGCCGCAGTGCGCGCAGCGCTCCTCGATCGCCGTCACCTCGCGCCCGAACACGGCCATCAGCACCCCCGCGATGGCGTTGCCGTCCAGCGTGAGCCCGACAGCAGGGTCGTCGCGCATGCCGGCGATTCGCTCGTCCATCTCGATCCTCGCTCCCGTGCTCAGGTGCCCGTGGGGCCGAAGCGCTCGGTCCGGATTCGATCCGGCGGCAGCCCCAGCCTGACGAGGCCATTGGCGACCGTCTCGACGAGCGCCGTGGGCCCGCAGGCGTAGGCACGGGTCGCCGCTCCCAGGGGCTCGATGACCTCGGCCAGCATCGCCTCGTCGATCCGGCGCGCATAGCCGGTCCAGTCCGGCGGCTGCTGCCGCGTGAGGGTGTGCACGACATCCAGGTCCGTGGCGCCCGCCAGGCGCTCGAGCTCCTCGCGGTAGATGATCTCGTCCGGCCCGCGGGAGCTGAGGAGCAGCCGCGCCGGAATGGCGGCGCCGGCGCGCGCCCGGTGTCGGGCCATCGCCATCAGCGGCACCACGCCGGAGCCGCCCGCGACGAGCAGCAGCGGTCCCCCGAGCGCCGCCTCCCAGACGAAGTAGCCGCCGATCGGTCCGCGGACCTCGAGCCGGTCGCCCGGGACGACGACCTCGTGCAGGAACGGCGACACCTCGCCGCCCGGGATCTGCTCGACCGTGATGTCGACCTCGCCGGCGCGCTCCGGCTCGGAGGCGATCGAGTAGGAGCGCTCGACGCTATAGCCGTCCTCCGCGGTCAGTCGCAGGTCGACGTGCTGGCCCGCTCGATGGCCGGGCCAGTCCGGCAGCCGGAGCGTGAAGCTGCGAACGGTGGGCGTCTCGTCGCGAACCGCGGTAACCGTCCCGAGCTGCCAGTCGATCGCGCGCGGCGCGGGCGTGGCCTCAGTCACCGGAGTAGCGCTCCTCGAGCCACTGGTCGCCGCGGTTGTGATAGCCGAGGGACTCCCAGAAACCGGGTTCGTCGCGGTCCTGGATCCGCAGGCCGCGAAGCCATTTCGCGCTCTTCCAGAAGTACCGCGCCGGGACGACGAGGCGGGCGGGACCGCCGTGCTCCGGCGCTAACGGCCTGCCGTCGTACTCGTAGGCCACGAATGCCTGGTTGTTCAGGACGTCGGCGAGCGGGAGGTTCGTGGTGTAGCCCCCGTCGCAGGTCGCGACCATGAAGGCAGCCCGGTCGTCCAGCTGCACGCCCTCCAACAGCGTGTCGAGGCTCACGCCCTGCCACCGCATGTCCAGGTGGGTCCACTTCGTGACGCAGCTGATGTCGACGACGTATTCGCGGCTCGGGAGCGAGAGGAGCTCCTCCCACGACCACTGCAGCGGCCGGTCCACCAGCCCATCGATGCGGAGGGACCACTGGTCAAGGGGCGTGCGCGGCGTCGGGCCTGCGGACAGCACGGGGAAGTCCGTCGTCAGGTACTGGCCCGGCGGCGTGCGGCGCCGTCGCTCGTCGGCGCTGAGGCCCGCGGCGTCTGGCGCCGTCTCGCGGCGGCCGACGAACCCACGAGTCACGAAACGTTCAGCCATGTGGACCTCCGGCTCGATTCTCGCACCGACGACGTGTCCGAAACGTGACTTCCCAGGTTTGCAGTCGGACACGAAGGCGCGTCCGAACAGGAGACGAGGCTTCCGAAAGGGTCCCGCAACCCGACCGGCGCTCCTGCAACCGGCTCGATCGCCCGCCGGTGCGAGGGTTTCGGAGCAACCAAGGAGGTCTCTCCATGCAGCAGACACCCGTCATGCAGCGCGTGGTGGACGACAAGGAGCATGAGCACTCCCATCCGGGAGTCGTCCATGTCCACGACCACTACCACGTGACCCACCACCACACCGGCACCGTGCTCGGCGAGTTCGACCATCGCAGCGAGTACCACGAGCACGAGCACAACCACGCGCCGCTGGTCCACGCCCACAAGGACCGTGACCAGGGCGACGAGAGCGCCGATCACGACAAGGAAGCCCACGTCCACGATCACTCGGCGCCGACGACTGGAGGCCGCTGATGGCAACCCTGACCGAGAAGAAGCGCGACGACCTGCGCTCGAACCAGTTCGCGTACATCGACAAGGACGGCGGTGAGCACCTGCCGATCAACGACGAGTCCCACATCCGCAACGCCATGGCCCGCTGGAACCAGACGGAGTTCGACAGCGCGACGGCGAAGGAGGAGGCGCGCCGGAAGATCGTCAGCGCGGCCAGGCGCCACGGGATCGAGGTCTCCGAGGACTCGAACGTGGCCAAGCCGTCGCGCAAGTCGTAGGAGCGCGACGGTGAGCCTGATCGGCAATGCCACCCGCGGCGCCATCGCCGGCGCCGCGGCGACCTGGGCAATGGACCAGCTCACCACCGTGATGCTTGCCGTCCAGGCTCCCGAGGTCACGGCCCAGGAGGAGGCCGCGCGCCCCGGGGGCAAGAGCTCCGTGACGAACCTCGTCGATCGGGTCGAGACCGAGACCGGGCTCGTGGTGCCTCCGAAGCGCCGGGCGCTCGTCGAGCAGGTCACGCACTACGCGCTCGGCGCGATCCCGGGCGCTATCTACGGCGTGTTTCGCCGCTGGATCCCGTTCGCTCGAGCCGGGAGCGGGCTGTTCTACGGCCTCGGCGTGTTCGCGCTCAACGATGAGTTCATGAACGCCAAGCTCGGGCTCTCCTCGAAGCCGGGCGCGTACCCGCCGGAGACGCACCTCCGCGGGCTCGCCGGGCACGCGGTGCTGGGCGTCGCGACGGAGACCGGAATCCAGCTGCTGGGCGGCTGAGCCCCGGCGGCCGACCCTCCCGGCTGCCGAACCCACCGGGCGGCTACCCCTCCTCCAGGCCCACCGCGATCCTGGCCGCCCGGACGAGCCGCCCGGGTGCGTGTCGGAGGGCCTCCCGCTCGAGCTGCTCGAGCCACGAGGACGGCGTGCCCCCGGCGTCCTCCGGCGGCCCGGCTCGGACGACGCTGAGGTTCCCGTCGGTCCGGAGCACCTTGTGGCTGGCGCTCCCGTCGGCGTCCCGCTTGAACGCGAGGTCGACGGTGGCGGCCCCGATGCGGACGTTCCGGAGCGTGACCTCCGGCAACCACTGCGGAAGCCTCGGGCGGACCACCGCGAGCAGGTGCA
Source organism: Candidatus Limnocylindrales bacterium (assembly GCA_035717865.1). Taxonomy (GTDB): domain Bacteria; phylum Chloroflexota; class Limnocylindria; order Limnocylindrales; family CSP1-4; genus UBA5189. The sequence continues at coordinate 12,606 of DASTIE010000184.1, read as the reverse complement.
GCGGCGCGAACGGGTAGAGCCCGAGCAGCAGCTGGAGCGTCTGGATCACGGCCGACGCCGACCAGGCCTGCGGTGAGCAGGCGTTCGGGTACGGCGCCGGGCCCACGCCCGGAGCGCGCCGGTGCCCCGTCACGGCCTCCGGCAGGCGTCCCTCCGGCGATGCCGCCGCTGCCTCCAGGATCGCGCTCCCGAGGCGCTCGAGGTGGTCGTCGAGGCCGTATCGCTTCAGGCCCAACGCGAACGTCGCGTTCTCCACCGGCCACACGGCCCCGAGGTGGTAGCCGAGCGGGTTGTACGAGGGGTGGTCCTGGGCAAGCGTCCGCACGCCCCAGCCGCTGAACAGGTCGGATGACAGGAGCCGGTCCGCGACGGCGCGCGCGCGCTCGGCAGGCACGATCCCCGACGCCAGGGCGTGGCCCGGGTTCGAGGTGATCGACGCGACCTGCCCGCCGTCGGCGTCGAGGGCCAGCGCGTAGTAGCTCTCGTGCGGCATCCAGAACGCCTGGTGCCAGCGCCGCTTGAGCGCCGCCGCCCGGTCCAGGAGCGCGTCGGCGGCGCCGTCGTCCCCCAGCACGACCATGATCTCCGCGAGCCGTTGCAGCGCGAGGAAGTGGAACGCCTGCTCCTCGACGGTCGCCAGCGGCGCCTCGGCCACGCGCCCGTTGGCGTGGCGGATCGCCTCGTCCGAATCCTTCCAGCCCTGGTTCGCGAGGCCGGCTGGGGATCGGCGAAGGTACGTCACGAAGCCGCGCTCGTTCATCGTCCCGTCCGCCCAGTCGATCGCCCGGACGGCGGCGTCCCGGAACCGCCGCAGGACCCGATCGTCGCCCGTCCAGTGCCACAGCTCGCTGAGCACCACCACGAACATCGCGGGCGTGGTCTGGGAGCCGTAATACGCGTCGCGCGGGTTCACGCCGAGCATCGCCAGCGGGCCGCGCCGCAGCTCGTGGAGCATCTTGCCGGGCTCCGCGTCGCGCCACGGGTCGTCCTCGGTCGCCTGGTGCGAGGCCGCGACCTCCAGCGCACCACGGAGCGTCGAGGTCCCGGTCAGCGCCGACTGCCAGCCAGCCGTCAGCGTGTCGCGCCCGAAGAACCCGGTGAACGTCGGGACCCCGGCGTTGACGATCCAGCCCGGCTGCCTCGCGCCCGCGGGGCTCACGAGCAGGTCCGTCTCGAGATCCTGGTTCCGGAGCGCGAAGAGGTCGTCCTGCGCCCGAGCAAACGGCGCGCTCAGCCGCCCGTGGCCCTCGACGCGGACCCGGGCGCCGCGCCACGCCGCTCGCTGCCGGGCCCGCGTCGCGACGTCGAGCTCCTGTTCCGGCGAGTCCGGGGCGCGCCACCGGCCCTCGACGCGCGAGCTGACGCGGACCTCGAGCCGCAGCGCCGCACGCGGCCCGAGCCTGGCGCGCATCGTCATGCCGGTGTCGCCGGCGTCGATGTCCAGGTGCGTGGCGTCGGACCCCGGGGCTTCGGAGCTGCCGCCGTCCGCGGCTTTCCCACCGGCGCGCACCGGCAGCGCCCGGACGCGCACGGCCCGCTGGAATCGCCGGTTCCCGCGCCGTGCGTCGTACCGCAGCTCCACCGAGCGCGGGCCCTGGCGCGACGAGACCTCGCCGTTCTGGCGGCGCTCCGCCCCAACCTCCGCCACGTCGGCGAAGTCGGCATCAACCTCCAGCCGCAGCCGGCCGTCCCACGCGACAGCCGAATGGTTGTGGAACGTCCAGCGGTCGACCATCCCGGCGCCGAGACGCCGCTCCAGCACCAGCTCGACGGCGTCCTCGGGCAGCAACGGGCCTTCCGGTCGACCGCCTGGGCGAGGCACGCGGAAGCGCGCCACGAGCATGTCGGCCTCGGGCTTCGCCGCCGAGACCAGCTCCGGCCGGCGGCCGTCGACGGTCAGGCGGAAGCGCGAGAGGATCCGCGTGTCGTAGTCGTACAGCCCGTCCGCTCCGCCGTCGATGGAGCCGTCCGGGCCGGCGCACAGCACCGTGTAGCCGGCATGGAGGACGAGCGCGGACGATGTCGAGGCCTGCGGCGATGCGCCTCCGCCGCCGGCCCCCGCGAGCCGGGGCAGGAGGCTACGTGACCCGCTTGGGGCGTTGCGCGGCGAGCTGCTCGCGCGCGGCCGCGTGCGGCGATCCGGCGCCGAGAGAGCTCGGGGCGTCGTCGCTCGCGATGTCGTCGACGCCGATCCGCAGGCGGTACACGAGCTCGCCGCCGAGCCAGGCGGTGACGAGCGCGATTCCGATTCCGATGAGGGCGACCACGAAGGGCAGGATACCCGGCGCGTACTCCAGGTCGCCGATTCGCAGCAGCCAGCTGAGCGCGAACAGCAGGACGAGCGCGGCATTGCCAAGCCCGTGCCACGCCCCGACGCGGCGCGCGCGCGTGCCCATCCGGATCCCGAGCCAGTCGATCAGCCCGAAGACGGCCGCGCCCAGGCCGAACACGAGCCCGATCGAGATCGACCAGAACGCGAACCGCGCGAGCTCGTCGGTGCCGGTGGCGAGGTACAGGACGTCGAACACGACGGCGACCGTGAAGAGCGCGACCGGGAACATCACGAGCATCGGGTGGATCGGGTGCCCGAGGAGCTTGACCCTGCTTTCCATGCGCCGATGGTCAACCGAGGCGCGTTGCATGCGCGCGAACGTGTCCGGTCCCAAGCCGCAACTGCGGTGCAAGGCCCTGCCATGGGTGGCCGTCGCCTCGCCCGCCCGTGTCGGAGCACGATCGGGGCGATGGATTGGTCGAACGGTCCGGTCGTCGTCGTGACCGGCGCGTCGTCCGGCGTCGGGCGGGCAACGGTCCGCGAGCTGGCCCGGCGCGGTGCGTCCGTGGGGATGCTGGCGCGCGGGACGAATGGGCTGGCAGGCGCAACGGCTGACGTGGAGGCGCTCGGGCGGCCCGCGCTGGCGATCCCCACGGACGTCTCGGACGCGGCCATCGTGGAGGCCGCGGCAGCGCGAATCGAGTCGGAGCTCGGCCCGATCGACGCCTGGGTCAACTCCGCCATGGTCTCGGTCTTCGCGCCGATCCGGGACACGCCGTCGGAGGAGATCCGGCGCGTGACGGACGTCACGTACCTCGGGACCGTCAACGGGACGCTGGCTGCGCTGAGGCGGATGCTCCCGCGAGATTCGGGCGTGATCGTCCAGGTCGGCTCGGCGCTGGCGTACCGCAGCATCCCGCTCCAGGCCGCGTACTGCGGCGCCAAGCATGCCGTCGCCGGGTTCACGGATTCCCTTCGGAGCGAGCTCCTCCACGACGAGAGCCACGTCCGCGTCTCGATGGTCCAGCTGCCGGCGCTCAACACGCCCCAGTTCGAGTGGTCGAAGAGCCGCATGCCGCGTCGTGCGCAGCCGGTGCCGCCGATCTTCCAACCCGAGCTCGCCGCGCGCGCGATCTGCGACCAGATCGAAAAACCCGGCCGCGAGGTCTTCCTCGGCGCACCGACCGTCGTCGCGATCCAGCTGCAGAAGCTCTTCCCCGGACTGCTCGATCGATACCTCGCCGCGAGCGGCTTCGACGCCCAGATGACCGACGAGCCCGAAGACCCTGCCCGGCCCGACAACCTGTTCCAGCCCGGCGAGGTCGACTACGGCGCCCACGGGCGCTTCGACGCCGAGGCGATCGACGATCGGCCGCTCCCAGCCCCGATCGCCCATCCCGGCAAGCTCGTCGCGGCGGTCGGCGCGGCCATCGCAGTCGGTGCGGCGGCGCTCCGGATCGCCCGCCGCTGACGGTGCCGGGCCGGCGCGAACCCCGGGCGGATCCTCGCGCGCTCGTTCGTCCCTAGGCGGCGCGCCGCCGGCGGTTGCCCGGGAGGATGAGCTCGGCGCGCGAGCCGTGGCGCGCCACCAGTCGCGCAGGCTGCCGCCGCACCCACAGCCGCTCGACCTCGATCGACCGCCAGCCCGCCGGCAGGGTGATCGTCCGCCGCGACCACGTCTCGACCTCGCCCGGCCCGACGGCGATCCCGGGCAGCCCGAACAGCAGTCCCATCAGGAAGCCGCCCAGGTTCGCGAAGAACGGCCCGGCCTGCGGCTTCTCGGGCTCCCGAGCCGGCGTCTGCTCGAGCGTCTGGAGGAACCGGCCGGTGATCAGGTCCGCGTAGCCCTCGCGGAAGAGCCGCTCGGCGCCGCGGCGATCACCGGCCCACGCCGCCCAGACCCCGTACAGCGGCGAGAGCATCGGGCTCCCGATGTAGCCGGGGGCCTGCTCGATGTAGTACTCGAGCGTTGCCTGCTCGGTCGCCCGATCGAGGTCGTACCAGAATGGGAAGAGGCCGAACAGCGGGCCGGGCGTGGCGCCCTTCTCCTCGTTCGGGTGGTAGCCGTCGTGGCTCATCACGGCGCCGTTGCGCGAGCCCAGCCTGAGGTGGAGCCCGGCCAGGACCTCCCGCCACGAGCCGGGGATGTCGTGCCCGAGGGTCTCCGCGCAGCCGATCGCCTCGCCGAGCACTCGACGCGCCCCCATGATCGTGAAGGCTTCGTTGTCCGATGCGATCTCGCGCTCCGCGATGCCCATCGTCTCTCGCCAGTCGAAGCCGCCGCGCGTCGGGGTCACCCGACTCGCGATCCAGTCGGCGACGCCGTAGAGGATCGGCGCTGCCATGTCGGCCAGGAAGCGGCGATCGCCGCTCATGTGCGCGTACTGCGCGAAGGCCCACGCGATGTCGAGCGAGACGTGGTCCTCATGCCACGTCGCGCGCCCGGCGCCCGGCGACGCCTCCTCGCCGCGGAGCGGGCCGCTCTCCCACGGGAACTGCAGGCCGCGCCGGCCGTGGAGCTTGGCGTTGCCGCGGGCGGTCCGCTGCGTCTGGCTGCGGAACTCCAGCAGGCTGTACGCCGCCTCGGGCTGGAGGGCGATCAGCGGCGGGACGCAGAACGCCTCGATGTCCCACATCACGTGGCCGTAGTAGTAGTTGTAGTCGTGCCACGTCGCGAGCCCGAAGATCGAGGTGCTCGACGGGGCCGACGGATGCACCGAGCTCTGCAGGTAGAAGAACGCCGCGTCTGCCAAACCCTGCCAGAGCGGGTCGTCGGCCTCGATGAGGATCCTGCCGCGCCACAGCTCGTCCCAGGCGGCGCGGTTGTCGCGGCGCAGCGTGTCGAACCCGTCATGCCCGGCCTGGGCCGCGAGGCGGGTGGCCTGGCGGTCCGGGTCGTGATGGAGCACGTCCGGCACCAGGCTGGCGATCTGGCGCATCCGGTAAGGGCGGCCGGAGCGCGCGGCGATCGAGTACTCCGTGACCAGCGGCGTCTCCACGCCCCAGTCCGGGAGGCTTCGTTCGGCGTTCTCGTCGCCCCGGAGCTCGGTCACGTAGGCGATCCCGCAGCGGGCCTTGCCGCCGAGTGATTCCCATGCGATCGAGCCGTCGATCAGCTGCTCGTCCGGCCGTCCGGGGATCGAGCGGTCACGGCGGGCCATGCGGCCCGGCACGGCCGCGGGATCGATCATGGAGCGCAGCGTCAGCTTGCAGCTCGTGTCGACCTCGACCGACACCTCCTGCGCGACGATCGTCGGGTAGTGGCGAGTGCAGAACGTCAGCACCTCGACCGTGGCGGTCGCTCCGCCGGCGCTGAGCTCGAAGCGCGTCGTCAGCTCGCCGTTCGAGAAGTCGTAGCGCTGCTCCAGGAACCGCGCCAGGTGCGGCACCTCGCGTAGCCACACGCCGTTGACCGCGAGGTCGCCGGCGATCGCGTACGGCGCCTGCGCGGCCGCCTCGACCTGGACGCTCGGGTCGATGCCCGCGAAGCCGTTGACCAGGAGCGCTCCCGGCAGGAGCGGGATGTCGACGACGCGGAGGCCCAGGATCCCGTTGGAGATGTACGCCGGGAGCTCGTCGGACCCGCTGCGCGTGACGGGCGGCGGGCTGATGGGCAGGGACATGTCGAGAACTGTCCCGGCGCAGGGGCTTCGGGTGCCCGCGCCTCGCCGCGACCCTCGTTTCTCCCGTCTCGCAATGCGCTCCGCGCGCCGTCCGCCGGAAAGAGCGGGAGCCCCGCCGGCACGACGACGGAGCTCCTCGATGGTGCATACGCAGCCAGGCCAGCCGCGGATGAATCATTTCGCTGCGGAAATTTCCCAAAGGGCCTAACGGAGCGCCTGGTCGTTCGTTCTCCCTTTCTGCAGGCCCCGAGGCTGCGACGTCGTTCCCCCGGCGACGGACGCAACCGCGGGGCTGCTCCTTGTCCGGAAGGCGACTCGGGGGTCGATCAGCCCCCGACGACGTCGGTTTGTTCTCTGCCAGAGAACGGTTCCACGCCGAAATGGCCACGGGCAGCCCTCGATCACGCCTCCGACGTCGGTTTGTTCTCTGCCAGAGAACGGTTGGGCCCGACGTGACCCCGTCCATGGGCCGAACCGCCCCTCAGAGGCCTCGATCACGCATCCGACGCCGGATTGCTTTCCGCCAGCGATGACCTGGGGCCGTCATTCCCCGGCCAGGTGTCGGAAAGGACGTAGCCCTCGGGAAATGGGTCGGCCGGGTCAACCACGACCTGCGTGAAACCCGTGATCCAGGCCGTGCCGCGGATCGCGGGCACGACGGCGGGCCGCCCGCCGACGGTCGTCTCACGGACGATCCGGCCTTCGAACGTGGAGCCCAGCACGGAGGCGTGGGTCATCCCGTGGCCCACGTGCATTCGACCGCGCGCATGCAGGGCGGCCATTCGCGCCGACAGCCCGGTGCCGGTCGCGGACCGGTCCAGTCGACCGGGCGCCACGACCACCGCATTCCTCGAAACCCGCCCGATCCCCTGCCACGGCTGCGCGAGCTGGACGATGCTCACGCCGCGGATATCGGGGTTCTCTGGATGCACGGGGTCCAGCTGCTCGCGTGCCGCCGCGTGGATCCGCGTGCCCACGGTCGAGAGCTCGCGCGCCTCGGACGGGACCAGCGCGAATCCCAGGGCCTCGGCGTCGGCGATGGCGTACCACATGCCGCCGTAGGCAACGTCGACCTCGATCGTCCCCAGGCCCTCGACCTCGAGGGGCGCGTCCAGGCGGTCCGCGAAGCACGGCACGTTCTCGAGCTCGACCCACTCGACCTTGCCGTCGCGGCAGCCGGCCGTGATGTCGACGACGCCGCCCGGCGCCTCCAGGCGGAACGTGGCGACCGGCTCGCGCATCGCGACCATGCCAGTCTCCAGCAGGACCGTCGCCACGCAGATCGTGTTCGAGCCGGACATCGCCGGGTACTCCGTCGGCTCCATGATCACGTAGCCAAAGGCGCAGTCGTCGCGGAGCGACGGCAGCACGATGTTCGAATGCACGGCGACGCTCCCGCGCGGCTCGCGCAGGAGCAGCCGTCGAATGGAGTCGTCGGCGGCGATGGCCTGCATCTGCTCGAAGACCGTTGCGCCTGCCGGCGGCTCCACGCCCGCGACCACCACGTTCCCGATCTCACCGCCGGCGTGGCAGCCGACGACGGTCAGCACCGGGCGCGCGGACTGCCACCGCAGCGCGCGGAGCGGATCGAATGGCTGCTCCGGGTCGACCGGCTGCTCCGGGTCGACCGGCTGCTCCGGGTCAAGGGGCTGCTCCCGGTCCGCGTCCATGGCTCGATGATGCCCGAACGCCGTGCTCCCGAGGACCTAGCCGTGGCGGCTCAGCGCGGCGAGGTACGTCGTCCGGTTGAACGGGTTGGGCCTCGTCCTGCGCCGCGATGGCGGCGGCTCCGTTTGCACGGGGTGGTAGCCCGCGAACGACGACTCGAAGACGCCCTCGCCGCCCGTCAGCCCCGGGATCCGGTTCTGGACCTCGTGGACCCTTCCCGCCTGGAGGAGCGCGACGATCGTCGTGCGCGCCTCGACCGAGTGCTGGCCCAGGATCCGCCCACCCGCGCTGACGACGACCCCGGCGATGCCACGACCTGAATCGACGGGCGCGTCGACGCGGATCGAGGCCATGGGCTCGCAGACGACGACCCCGGCCTCCCGAATCGCGGTCGCCAGCACGAGCGGCGTCAGGCGACGAAAGTCGGAGGTCGTCGAGCCGGTGCGGATGTAGCCGCTGTCGAACAGGGTCACGATGCAGTCGGTGACGTGCCACCCGTGGACACCCTCCTCCAGCGCCTCGGCGACGATCCGCGTCATCTGCGCCCGGAACTGTGCGACGGTGTTGAAGATCTGCATCGGGATGAGCTTCACGTCGACGTCGACCTCGACGACGAGGCCCGAGCCGACCTTCCCGGGCTCGATGCGGAGACCCAGCGTCGCCGCGAACGGGTTGTCGCTGTCGGGCGAGCTCTTGCCGCTGATGTTCGAGTGGGTCGGAGCGCTGATGACCGCCAACGCCTCCCCCGTGCCGATGGGGCGTTCGATGCAGATGGTCGTCGTCGAGGCGAAGCTGACCTCGACGCCGTAGTCGCGGGCGAGCGTCTCGCCGATCACCTCCTTCTGGACCTCGCCGTAGAGCGAGACCGCGATCTCGGTGCGCTCGTCGTCCTGGCGGACGTCGATCAGGGGGTCCTGCTCGGCGAGCTCGTTCAGCGCCGCCCGAACGCGCCCGCGATCGGCGGCCCTGACGGCGCGCACGACGGACTCCAGCGACGGCGGCGGGAACTGGCGCTCCTCGTCGGTGAAGGTCGGCGATCCGATCGGGTCGCCGACGCGGATCCCGGCCAGGCCGCCGAGCCTGGCGATCTGGCCCGCGGACGCCTTTTGCGCCTGGGCAGGGCCGGCGGGACCGAACACGGAGAGCGAGGTCACGCGACCCTCGAGGCCCTGCCCGTAAACCAGCCGCTCACGAGCGTGAACCGTGCCGTCGAGCAGGCGGGCGTAGGCCACGCGCTCCCCGGACGACGAGCGATCGATCTTGAAGACGCGGCCCGCGATCGGAGCGGCGGCGTCGCCACGCGCCTCCGGGAGGAGCTCCGGTAGGGCAGCGAGAATCTCCGCGACCCCGGTGCCGGTCGCCGCGGCCCCGAGGAACAGCGGATGCAGCTGCCCGGCCTTCGTCTGATCGGCGAGGGCCCGGCGCAGCCGCGGGTAGGGGATCGCCCCGTCGCCGACGAACGCCTCCAGGAGCCCCTCGTCGCGCTCCGCCAGGCTCTCGGCGAGGCGCTCCCGATGGTCCGGATCGTCCGGCCCGGCGAGCCGGAACCGAGCCCGCGGCGTGCCGAGCTCGAAGGCCGCGCCCATGGGCACCACGGCGGGCGTGAGCCGCGCGGCGATCGACTCGAGGACGCGGGCCGGATCAGCGCCGCGCCGGTCGATCTTGTTGAGGAACAGCAGCGTCGGCACCCGGAGGCGCTGGAGTGCCCGGAACAGCAGCGGCGTCTGGGGCTGCACACCCTCGACCGCCGAGATGACGAGGATCGCGCCGTCGAGGACGCGCAAGACGCGCTCGACCTCCGCGATGAAGTCCGGGTGGCCCGGCGTGTCCAGGATGTTGACCGTCAGGTCGTCGATCGCGAACGATGCGACCGCCGACTTGATCGTGATTCCGCGCTCGCGCTCGAGCTCAAGGGTGTCGGTCTGGGTCGTCCCGGCGTCGACGGTGCCGATCTTCGAGATGGCGCCTGCGGTGTAGAGCAGGCGCTCGGTGAGGGTGGTCTTACCGGCGTCGACGTGGGCGAGGATGCCGAGGTTCAGGGTGCGCATCGCGAGTCATGCCTTCCGTGCAGGTCGTGATCACCTTGGTCGGAGACATGGCTGCTGCCACCCGGAACCTCCTTGCCGCTGCTCGCTCCCGTGCCACGCTCGCGGCCGCTGGGCGACGCCGATCCTAGCGCCGCGCGGCTTCGTCAGCCAGCGCGCGACTCGGCGGCGAGCTCGTCGATGCGGCGGGCGAGATTGACGTCCCGCTTCGTGACCCCACCGGCGTCATGGCTCGTGAGGCGGACGGTCACGTTGCGGTAGCCGGTGATCGAGATGTCGGGGTGGTGGTCGCGGCGGTCAGCTTCCTCCGCCACGACGTTCACGAACGCGATGGCGTCACGCCAGTCCCGGCGCCGGAACGCGCGCACGAGGGCGCGCTCCTGAACCGTCCAGTCGGGGAGCTCGGCCAGGGCCGTGGCAAGGGCCTGATCGTCCAGCATGCACGGAGGCTACGCCTTCACGCGTCTGGCCATCGCGATGCCCTGGGCACTCGGCGTAGCGCGGGCGAGAAGGTCGTGCTGGCAGGGTGTCCCGCATGCCCAGACTGCTGCGCGACAACGCGCTGACACTCGCGATGATCGCGCTGTTCATCCCGGCCCTCGTCGGCCAGTTCCTCGCCGGCTGGTCGGTCTACAACGACGAGCGCATGGACCACGGCTCCGGCCCCGTGTCGCTCATCGGATACCTCACCAGCCCGCACTTCGGCGAGGCCGTGTTCGAGAACTGGGAGAGCGAGTTTCTCCAGATGGGGATCTTCGTGCTCCTGACCGCGCGGCTGCGCCAGCGCGGCTCGCCGGAATCGAAGCCGTTCCAGGAGGAGGACGGCGAGCCACCCGAGACCGACCGTGCGCCGGATCCGAAGCGCAAGGGTGCCCCGTGGCCGGTCCGGGCGGGCGGGCTGATCGGAAGGCTGTACGAGCATTCGCTCTCGATCGCGCTGTTCGGGCTGTTCGGGCTGTCATTCGCGCTGCACGTCGTGTCTGGCGCTGCCGAATACAGCGCGGACCAGCTGGACCACGGCGGCCAGGCCGTCTCGGCGCTGCAGTACCTCGGGACCAGCCAGCTGTGGTTCGAGTCGTTCCAGAACTGGCAGAGCGAGTTCATGTCGATCGCGGCGCTGGTCGTCCTCGCGATATTCCTGCGAGAGCGCGGGTCCTCGCAGTCGAAGCCCGTCGACGCGCCGCACAGCCAGACCGGCGACTGAGCGTCGGCGTCACGCTGCAATGGACGGAACGCCGGCCCGGGCCCTTCCGGCCCCGACCGACGCTCCTGGTTGCGCAAGGCACCGCTGACGTCGTCAGCGGGCCTCGACGTTGAGGGTCCCGCCCATGCCGGGATGCAGGGTGCAGACGAACGCGTACTCGCCCGGGTCAGGCGCCGTGAACTCGATGGTCTCGGTCGCGCCCGGGTCCACGATCGTGGCCGTTGCCGCCGTGACCGCCCCGCTGAACGTCAGGTTGTGCGGGACGGTTGCGCGGTTCTCGAACGTCAGCTCAACGGTCGAGCCGGCCGGCACCGTCACCGACGCCGGGTCGAATGCCAGCGCCGCGCCGGTGTCCGTGCCGACGGTGGCCTCGACCGTTTCCGCGGGCGCGGGGGCGGCCGAGGTTGAAGGGACAGGCGTGGCGCCCCCGCCCACCTTGTCGGCGGGGCCGACCCGGTACACCGCCCCGGCGGAGATGCTCGCGACGTAGAGCATGTCGTCTGGCGCCATCGTGATGAACGTCACGACACCGAAGCCGGTCCCGACGACGTAATCGGCGCTCTCGCCGAGGTCGCCCTTGGCCGAGTTGTCGTCGATGTTGTCGGCAAGGCCGCCGCCCAGCTCGAAGCCCGCGCCGTCGGCGGCGAGCGGATAGCGGAGGAGGCTGTCGGTCAGCACCGTGCCCAGCCAGGCCGTGTTGGTCGACGAGTCGCCAAGCGCGGGGCTGGTGACGAACGCCAGCGACGTGACCGCAACCGGATGCTTCCACGCGAAGACCGGCGGAACATAGGCGCTGCCGTTAAGAACGAACATCCGCGAACGGGCCTCGTCGGCCGTTGCGGCCAGGGTCGACGGCGGGACCGTCGGGTTGTCCAGGCCGTCCTCCGAGTCGACCTCGATCTGCTTGAACTCATCGAAGCGCTCGGGCGGGCCCATGAGCTGGATCCAGCCCGAGTTCGCGCCGGCGGGGAAGATGTTGACCTCATCCCAGCTGTCGTCGCCGTTCTCGGTCTCCCAGAGGTCGCCCGTCTCGGGGTGGACCGCCAGGCCGAAGCTGTTGCGGACACCGTAGGCCCAGATCAGCTGGACGTTCTCGCCCGCTTCGCCACCCATCTCCTCGCCAACGCGGAAGAACGGGTTGTCCGTCGGTGCCGTGCCGTCATCGTTGAGCCGCAGGACGACGCCGGTGAAATTGATGTCGTCGGGCGCCGCCGCGTCCGGCAGGTTCTGGAGCTGGCTGCGCTGGTTCTGGTCGCCGATGACGACGTAGAGCTTGCCGTCCTGTCCGAAGACCATCGGTCCGGCGTCGTGGTTGCCGCGGACGCGCCCCGATGTGTCCGTGTTCAGCGTGTTGCTCCGCAGCTGGACGAGGCTGCGGTCCCAGGCGAGCTGGCTGCCGTCCCAAATGAAGCGGTCGACGCGGTTGCCGAGGTCCGGCAGCGCGTCAGGAGCGTCGGTGTCTGGGCAGAAGAGGTTGTGGTCCCCGTCACCCGCGCCGCTCGCCGTCCAGTACAGGTAGACGAAGCCGTTGCTCGCGAAGTCGGGATGGAGGGCGATGCCGAGCAGGCCGCGCTCGTCGAAGGAGTTGACCGCGAGGTCGATGACCGGCTCGCTCGCCTGGCCGTCGGTGACCCGGTGGACCTGGCCTGTGCTCTTCTCGGTGACGAAGAAGTCATCAGGACCGAGGAACGCCAGGGCCGTGGGCTCGGTCAGGCCAGCGACTGCGACCTCGACGCCCAGGGCTGGATCCGTCATCGCGGGCCCGTGGCGGGCGGCTCCGACCCGGCGGGAGCG
>DASTIE010000183.1:0-5103 GCA_035717865.1 Candidatus Limnocylindrales bacterium | reverse complement strand
CGGTCGCGGGCAGCATCGAGGGACCGCCGGACGGTGCCGGCAGCGGTGCGACGACCCCGTCGACGACGAGCGAGTCGTCCTCGGCGCGAAGCCCGACGATCAGCCAGTCCGGGATCCGGCCGCCGAGGCTCTCCATGCCCGGGATCGGGAAGCTGGGATTCGCAGACGGGTTCAGGCTGGCGAACGTCTTGCCGTCGATGTAGACCGCGGCGAGCTGCTCGCCCTGGAGCTGCTTTCGCGCCACGACGTACCCGGCGGCCTTGTCCATGCCGTTACCGTTGGCCTTCGCATCGAGGGCCGCGCGGACGGCGCTGTCGACGCCGAGCAGCGCCTGGCGACCGTCGACGACGCAGGCCACGCCCATGTCTGCGAACAGCGCGAGGTCGAGTCCGCGCACGGTCTCGTGCGTCGGCGTCCGGCCCTCAAAGACGGTGGCGCAGTCGACCGCGCCGTTCGTCGTCGCGGAGATGACGGCGCTGCCGTCGTCCGTGCCGGTCGGCGGGGCCATGACGCCGATGAACACCGGACCGTTGAGCCACGGCTTCAGGTCGGTGCGGTAGTCGAGCTCGCCCTCGGAGGCCGAGCCGACGAGCCGGCTGATGCCTTCGTCGAGCTTGTCGCCGAGGGTCGACTGGTCCTGGAAGCCCGGGAAGTGGGCCAGGAAGTTGCCGAGCTTCTGCATCTGGTCGCCCGGCAGGTCCATCCGGACCTCCGCGACCATCGCCGAGTTCGCGGGGATGTACTTCAGCGCCTCCGGGCTCGTCGAGCCGCTGTTGAGGACGATGAGCGCCCCCGCGGTCAGCGCGACCACGATCCCGGCGAGCCCGAGTCCCACGATCCAGCGGGTTCGGTTGCCCCGCGGCGCCACTGCCGGAGCTGCGGCGGGCATGGGCTCGGACGCTGCTGGCAGCGGCGCCGATGGCGGCGGCGATTCCGGCGCCGGCTCTGGCGCCGGCTCCGGTGGCGGTGTCTCGTAGGCGTGCGTCTGGTCGTCCGTCATGTCCCCCTCATCGCCGTCCCATCGGAAGGCCGCCGAGCATGCCGCGTCCGCGGCCGCCGGCCATCTGCTTCATGACCCGCTGGATCTCCGTGAACTGCTTCACGAGCCGGTTGACGTCGGTCAGGGACGTCCCGGAGCCCGCGGCGATTCGCCGCCGGCGAGCGCCGTTCAGGACGGCCGGGTCGCGCCGTTCGTGCCGCGTCATCGAGCGGATGATGGCCTCCGTGCGTCGCAGCTCGCCGCGATCGACCGCCTCCTGGGCGTCCTTCGCGACGTTGCCCATGCCCGGGATCATCCCGACGAGCTGGCCGATCGGGCCCATCTTCTGGACCTGCTGCAGTTGCTCGAGGAAGTCCTCCAGGGTGAACTCGGCCTTCCTGAGCTTCTCCTCGAGCTTCCGGGCCTGGCCCTCGTCGAAGGCCTCCTGGGTCCGCTCGACGAGCGTCAGCACGTCGCCCATGCCGAGGATGCGGCCGGCGAGCCGGTCCGGGTGGAAGACCTCCAGCGCGTCGGTCTTCTCGCCGGTCCCAAGGAACTTCACGCCGAGCCCGGTGACCGTCGCGATCGAAAGGGCCGCGCCGCCGCGCGCGTCGCCGTCGACCTTCGTGAGGATCAGCCCGGTGACCGGCACCGCGCCCGCGAAGGCCTGCGCGACACCGACTGCCTCCTGGCCGGTCATGGCGTCGACGACGAGCAGGGTCTCGATCGGGTGGACCGCCTTGTCCACCGCCGCGATCTCCGCCATCAGGGCCTCGTCCAGCGTCAGGCGCCCGGCGGTGTCCAGGATCAGCGTGTCGCGCGTCAGGCGGCGCGCCGTCTCGAGCGAGCCCTTCACGATGTCGAGCGTCGCGCTCCCGGCCGGCGCTCGATGGACCGGGATGTCGAGGGCCTTGCCCAGCGTCTCGAGCTGGTCGGCCGCAGCGGGCCGATAGGGATCGGCAGCGACGAGGAGCGGGCGCCGCCCCTGCTTCACGATGTAGCGCGCGAGCTTGGCGGAGGTCGTCGTCTTCCCGGAGCCCTGGAGGCCGACCAGCGAGATCACCGCCGGGTTGCCCTGCAGCCGGAACGTCCTGTCCCCCGTCCCCAGCAGCGCCACCAGCTCGTCGTGGACGATCTTCACGATCTGCTGGCCGGCGGTGAGGCTGGTCAGGATCTCCGTCCCGATGGCCTTCTCGCGGATCCGGGCCACGACGTCCTTGACGACCTTGAAGTTGACGTCGGCCTCGAGCAGGGCGAGGCGGATCTCGCGCGCGGCGACGTCGACGTCCGCCTCGCTGACCCGGCCGCGGCCGGTCAGGTTGTCGAGCGTCTTGCGCAGTCGGTCGCTGAGGTTGTCGAACACGCGGTCGTGCGAGCTCCGGACGTGAGGACCCGATGACGGGGATCGCGGCGACGTGCCGCGAGGCGGATGCGCGGGTTCTGGCGCACCGGCGAGCGGGAGTGTAGCCCCGATCAGCCCTTGATGGTGAAGGCGATGATTCGCTCCTCGCCGCCGCTCCGGACCACCAGCCCGAACTTGCCCTTCGCGCTCGCCGGGATCTCGAAGCGCGACATCAGGCCACGCTTCGTCTTGCCGGCGCCGATCAGCTCGACCGACTGGCTGTGGCCGTCCGGCCGGGCCTCCACGATCTTGCCGTTCGGCAGGCGGAGCGCGACGTTGTTCCCGGTGAACGCGAGGCCGCCGGAGAACGTCCCCGTGAACGTGGCGTCGTAGGTCAGGGTCAACGCCCGGAGATCCTCGGTCAGCTCCTGTGACCAGTCGGGCAGGTCCCAGCGGATCAGGCCGCGGCGGAGCGTGATCCGCAGCGAGCTCGCGGCGGTCGTGCCCGAGAGCTTGAGGTCGACCGGCTGGAACGTGACGGCCTCGCCACCCGCGGGGCCGAACGGCACCTTCGCGATGTGGTCGGGATCGGCGCCGATCTCGAGGACGCCGTCCTCCGCGGAGTCGATCTCCTGCAGCTCGAAGCTCAGGAGCGCGAGCGCGGTCTCGCCGGCGGGCGTGGTCGGGATGTGGGATTCGCGCGTCGGGGCGATGCGGTTCCCGGCGACGACGAGCGTCATCCGCGCGTCGAGGTCCGACGGCTCCGCGCCGGCGTTCTCGATCCGGAACGCGATGTCGACCGTGCCGCCGCGGCTGTCGAGGACGGCGGTGGCGAGGTCCATGTGGAGCACGAGGCCTTCGTACCAGACGTCCGTCCCCAGCTGGTAGGCGGTGGTGAGCGGCGTCGGCAGCGGGGCGCGGGTCGGCGTCGGCGCGACGGACGCCGGCGGCGCGCTGGCGCAGGCCGCGAACAGGGCCGCGAGCAGCAGGAGAGCGCCCGGGCGCACGATGCGGCGGCGGGCGACGGTCATGCGGCGTGCCGCGCTGATGCGGCGTGCGGCACCGCGGCTGCGTTCGGCGGTCATGCGGCGTCCTCGAACAGGGCTTCGACGAAAGCCTCCGGCTCGAACTCCACGAGGTCCTCTGGCCGCTCCCCCACCCCGGCGTAGCGGACTGGCACGCCAAGCCGCTCCTCCACGGCGAACACGATGCCGCCGCGGGCGGTCGAATCGAGCTTGGTGAGCACGATGCCGGTCAGCCCGACCGACTCGTGGAAGGCCGCGGCCTGTGCGAGCCCGTTCTGGCCGGTCGTGGCGTCGAGGACCAGGAACGTCTCCGGCTGCGCCTCGGGCAGCCGCCGGTTGATCACCCTCCGGATCTTCGCCAGCTCGTCCATCAGGTTGGTCTTGTTGTGCAGACGGCCGGCCGTGTCGATGAGGACGATGTCGGCACCTCGGGCAACGGCAGCGTCGATCGCGTCGAACACGACCGCCGCGGGATCGGCGCCAGCCGCATGCGAGACGATGTCCACGCCCGCGCGATCGGCCCAGATGCGGAGCTGGTCGCTCGCGGCGGCGCGGAAGGTGTCCGCGGCAGCCAGGACGACGCGCCGGCCCGCCGCCGCCTCGCGCGTCGCGAGCTTGCCGATCGTCGTCGTCTTGCCGGTGCCGTTGACACCGACGATCAGCACGATCGCCGGGCGCGTCTCCTGGACCGAGAGTCGCCAGCCGGCGCGACGCGGCACGAAGATCGACGTCAGCTCGCGCCGCACCGCGGCCACCGCGCCATCCGGAGCGCCACGATCCCGGGCCCGCTCCACGACCTCCGTCGCCAGCTCCGCGCCGACGTCGCCGGCGATGAGCGTCTCCTCGACCTCATCCCACGTCGCCGGATCGACGGCGTCGCCGACGAGCAGGCCACGGAGGCGTGACATGAACCCGCCGCGACTGCGACGCAGGCCGTCCTCGAGCTCGCGGTTGCGCGTGTCGGGACCGCTCACCCGTCTGCCGGTGCCCCCGCGACCGAGCCGGACAGTGTCGCGGCGACCCCCGATGCGACGCCCCGCGAGCGCCCGGCGAGCGCCGTGGCCTCGTCCAGCCGGAGGCTGATCACCCGACTGGCCGAGTCGTCGCCGACGGTCACGCCGTACAGGGCATCCGCGGCCTCGATCGTGCCCCGGTTGTGGGTGATGACGATGCACTGGGTCTCCCGGGCCAGGTCCCGCAGCGCATCGGTGAACCGCCCGATGTTGGCCTCGTCGAGGGCCGCGTCGACCTCGTCGAGGACGCAGAACGGGACCGGCCGGACCGTGAGCATCGCGAACAGCAGCGCGACGGCGGTGAGCGCCCGCTCGCCGCCCGAGAGCATCGCGAGCGCCTGGGCCTTCTTGCCCGGCGGACGCGCGGTGATCTCGACGCCGGTCGTCGTGAGGTCCTGCGGATCGGTCAGCGTGAGGTGCGCGTAGCCGCCGCCGAACAGCTGCTGGAAGCGCGCGTCGAACGCGCGCTCGAGGGCCTCGAAGGTGCGTCGGAACTGGTCCGTGACGAGCCGGTCGAGCTCGGCGATGAGCTCGCGGGTCGCGTCGATGGCCGACTGGAGGTCCGATCGCTGTTCCTCGAGGGCGTCGAGCCGGGCCTTGACCTCCTCGTACTCGTCTGCCGCGAACGGGTTGACCGCGCCCAGGTCGTGGAAGCGGCGGCGGAGGGTCGCCAGCCTCGCCGGCGAGGGCGGCTCGCCATCGGGTGCGATGGCCTCCCAGGTGGGAGCCGCGCTGGCCAGCGCG
>DASTIE010000182.1:0-21216 GCA_035717865.1 Candidatus Limnocylindrales bacterium | reverse complement strand
GTCCGTGTAGGTGGCAATCGTCCGCTCGCCGAGCGTCGTTCGGGCGTCGGCGTCGCCGAGGTGAGCGGCGAGCCAGGGAAGCAATGCGGTGCCCTGCTCCTCGCCGAGGAACGCGCCCAGGAACGAGCCGAAGGACTCGATGGCCGTCGCCGGATCCAGGATCGTCTCGCCGTCGGCGCCGCGGACGCTGAACGTGGCATCGGCGACGCTGTCGGAGGGATCGGTCACGACGCCGAGCGTCAAGGTCCTCCCGGCGCCGTCCACCATCCGGCATAACTCGAACTGGTGGCCCGCGGCGGTTGCGCTCGGCTGGCGCTCCGTGCAGCCGTAGCCGATCGAGCGGTAGTACCCGACGATCGATTCCGGGTCGAACGCGAAGCCGCCGCTCGGCACCGGCGGGGTCGAGGTCGCTGGCGCGACGGTCGCTACCGCCGGGCCGGCCGGCGTCATCGCGGAGGTGGCCGCGGGACTGGCCGGTGCCGTCGCCTCGCGTGGTGACAAGCCGCATGCCGCGACAGCCGCGAGGGCGATGACGAGGAGGCTGCATCCGACTGCGCGGGTGCGCCTGCGGTTTCGCACGCGTCGAATGATCGCGCATGGGACCCGTGATGCTTGCGGCCCCCAACGGAATCGGCGATGGTTCGTTCCTACGGTCGACCGTTCAATCCCCGCGCAGGAGCCCGATCACCATGCGACGCACCGTTGCCACGACTGCCGCCACCGTCTCCGTCCTCGCACTGTCCGCGACCGTCGCGTTCGCGGGCGGCGGCGTGTCGGGCGTCGCGAAGGGCCATGGCGAGGCCGTCGCCGAGGTGGCGAAGGCCGCGGACGCGGTCAGCGGCAAGTCGCACGGCGAGGCAGTCTCGGCCATCGCGAAGCAGCACGGCGCGCTCGTGTCTGCCGCGGCGAAGGCCCAGGGCGCGGCGAAGGCCGACGCCGGCAAGAGCAACGGCAAGGGCGCCGAGAAGTCTGCCGAGGGCCGCGCGAAGGCAGAGGACGCCCGCGAGTCGAGCCGCCTCAAGGACTGACGCGCCGGCGCACACAAGCGAACGCGCCGCGCCCGGTGGGCGCGGCGCTGCTGATTCACGGACATGGGGAGTACCGCGCGAGCCGCTGCCCGCCACCGCCGGCAAATCGTTCCCGGGCCCCGCTCCTGTCAGGGAGTTGTGATGTTCGCGGTGGTCGTATGCGGCGCGGAGTGGCACACTGCGGGCCCGTGCCCGACGACCGATTCCCCGCGTCGACCGCGACCGCCGAGATCGCCACATCCGTCGATCCGCCGGCTGCGCCGGGATTCGGCCCGAACGCCCGCGCGGTCGACTCCTTCCTCGACGAGATCCGGGCGCTCGACAGCCGGCGCGCCTTTGTCATCTCGAACAGCCGGATCCTCGCGGACTCGGTCGGCTACCGCCCTGCGCGGAAGCGCGTTCGCGCCGTGGCCGAGGACGCGCGAACCGGCGAATGGCAGGCTTCGAAGGACGCCGCTGCCGAGGTCGCCCGCGAGGCGCTCGGTCCCTCCGCGCTGACCGATCGGGTGGCCGAGGCGGTCGCCGACATGGCCGGGGCCATCGCGCTGCGCGACCTGATCACGCCGGAGGATTTCGACGTCCTGCTGATCCCGTGGGTGCGCCACGCGGGCGAGCCGGCGACCGGCCTGCGGACCTGGAACCCGCCCGTGGACGCTGCGACGCCGGGCGGCGACGGCGGGACGACGACGGAAACGGTCGACGGCGCAAACGGGTCGAAGGGCGCCCCGAACGGGCGACGCCTCGGCTGGCTCCGGAAGGCCGCCAAGGGCATCCTCGCGCCGGATCGAGACTTCGTCGACGGGGTCGCCCCGGATGCGGTTGCGGCCCCCTGGGAGGCCAGTCCAGCCGAGCTCGTCGAGGATGCCCAGGACCCCGATGGCGCTCGGCTCGCCGAGGAGGCGCGGGTCGCGGACGAGGCGCGAGCGGCCGAGGAGGCGCGACTCGCAGAGCAGGCTCGGGCGGCTGCCGAGGCTCGCGCGGCTGAGGAGACGCAGGCTGCCGACGAGGCGCGTCAGGCCAAGGCGGCGCGCGTCGCGGAAGCGGCTCGAATCGCGGACCAGGCGTCGACGGCCGAGCAGGCGCGCGTCGCCGAATGGGCTCGGCTGACCGAGGAGGCGCGCCAGGCTGAGGAGGCGTCGACCGAGCAGGCGCGCGCGACCGAGGAAGCTCGCGCCATCGAAGAGGCTCGTCTCGCCGAGGAAGCACGTGCCGAAGAGGAACGTGCCGCCGCTGAGGAACGTGCCGCCGAGGAAGCCCGCGCCGCAGAGAACGCTCGGGCCGCGGAGGAAGCGCAGCTGGCCGAGGACCTTCGCGCGGCCGAGGAAGCGCGTGCCGCGGAGGAAACGCGCGCCGCGGAGGAAACGCGCGCCGCGGAGGATGCGCAGCTCGCGCAGGCCGCCGCGCTCGTCGACGCTGCGCCCGTGGCCGACGAGGTCAAGACCGACACCGCGATGTATCGCCTCGCCGAGCAGTCGCGGCTCGCGGAGCACGCCCGGGCCGAGGCGGAGCGCCTGTCGGCCGAGGTCCGGCGGGCGCAGCAGGCGGAGGCGAAGGCCGCGCGGGCCAGGCTCGCGGAAGAGACGCGACTCGTCGAAGAGGCGCGAGCAGAGGCCGATCGGCTGGCCGAGGAGGCTCGCGTCGCCGAGGCCGCCAGAGCGGAGGCGGACGCCGCTCGCGTGGTCGCCGAGGCGCGCGTCGCGGAGGAGACACGTCTCGCCGAGGAAGCCCGCGCGGAGACCGAGCGGCTCGCGGAGCAGGCACGCGCCGCAGCGGAGGCCCGCAAGGCAGAGGAAGCACGCGCGGAAGCCGAGCGATCGCGGCTGGCAGAGGATGCTCGGCTGGCCCAGGAAGCCGGCGTCGAGGCTGAGCGGCTCGCGCGGGAGGTGCGCGCGGCCACCGAAGCGAGGCTCGCGGAGGAGGCTCGGGCGCGGGACGAGGAAGCCCGGCTCGCCGAAGAGGCCCGCCGCGTCGAGGAAGCCAACGCTGAGGCTGCGCGCGCTCGACTCGCCGAGGAGGCCCGGCTCGCGCAGGAAGCCAGGGAAGAGGCCGAGCGCCTCGCGGACCACGCCGCAGCGGCGGAGGCGGCGAGGGCCGAGGCAGAGCACGCGCAGCTCGCCGCGGAGCTGCGGCTGGCCGAGGAGACCCGTCGCGCCCAGGAAGCTCGGGCAGAAGCGCACCGACTGGCGGAGGAGACGCGCCTCGCCGAGGAGGCAAGGCTCGAGGAGGCCGCGCGGGCGGAAGCCGAGCGACAGCGACTCGCGGAAGAGGCACGCCTCGCCGAGGAGGCGCGGGCGGAGGCGGGTCGGCTGCACGCCGAGGAGCAGCAGCGCCTCATCGAGGAGGCTCGACTGGCCGAGGAGGCCAGGGCGGAGGCGGACCGGATTCGCGCCGCGGAACAGCAGCGATTGATCGACGAAGCCCGTCTGGCGGAAGCCGCACGTGCAGAGGCCGATCGGCTTCGCGCCGCGGAGCAGGATCGATTGATCGAGGAGGCCCGCCTCGCCGAGGAGGCCCGCGCCGAGGCCGAGCGAGTCCGGCTGGCCGAGGAGGCGCGCCGCGCAGAGCAGGTTCGGGCAGACGCCGAGGCGGCCCGCGTCGCCGCGGAGGCTCGCCTCGCGGAGGAGACGCGTCTCGCCGAGGAGGCCCGCGCCACCGCGCAACGCCTCGCGGAGGAGGCACGCCTCGCGCAGGAGCAGCGTCAGGCCGAGGAATCCCGCAGCGCCGCGGAGCGTGCGCGCCTGGCCGAGGAGGCTCGACTGGGGGAGGCCGCACGAATCGAGGCCGAGCGGCTTGCGGAGGAGGCACGGCTGGCCGCCGAGGCCCGGGTCGAGGCGGAGTCGAGGGCCGCCGCGGATCGCGACCGGCTCGCCGAGGAGGCACGACTGGCGGCGGAGGTCGCCCGCCTCGCGAACGAAGCGCGGCTGGCAGAGGAGGCCCGAACCGCCGCCGAGGACGCCCGCCTGGCGGAGGAAGCGCGACTGGCGGAAGAGGCTCGAACCGCCGCCGAGCAGGCCCGCTGGGCCGCCGAGATGCGGCTCGCGGAGGACACCCGGCTCGCGCAGGAGGCCCACGAGACCGCCGAGCGCCTCGCGGAGGAGGCGAAGCGCGCGCAGGACGCCCGGCTCGCGGACGAGGCTCGCGCGGACCAGGAGCGCGCTCGCGCCGCCGAGGAGGCGCGCGCCGCGGAGCTCGTGCGTGCGGAGGCGGAGCGCGCACGGCTGGCCGAGAAGGCACGCATGGCCGCGGAGGCGCTGGCCGCCGCCGAGCTTGCGCGCGCGGAGGAGGAGCAGCGCGTCGCCGAGGAGAACGCCCGGCTCGCGAACGAGGCCCGGCGGGCGGAAGAAGCCCGCGCGGAAGCGGCGCGTCTCGCGCACGAGGCGATTCGCGTCGAGGCGGATCGATCGCAGGCGGAAGAGGCGCGTCTCGCCGCCGAGGCGCAGTTCGCGGAGCAGGCGCGGCTCGCCGAGGAAGCGCGGGCGGAGGCCGAGCGCGCCCGACTGGCCGGGGAGGCCGACCTGGTCGAACGGCGGCGCATCGCCGAGGAGGCGCGGGCCGAGGCCGAGCGCCTGCGGCTTGCTGCCGAAGAGGAGCTGGCCGAGCAGGCACGACTCTCCGAGGAGGCCCGCGTCGAGGCCGAGCGCGCGAGGGCGGCCGCCGCCGCGGAGCTCGCGGAGCAGGTTCGACTCGCCGAGGAATCACGGGCCGAGGTCGCGCGACTGGCGGAAGAGGCCCGATTGGCGCGCGAGGCGCGGGTGACGGACGAGGCCTGGGCCGAGGCCGAACGCGCTCGACTCGCGGACGAGGCTCGATCCGCCGCGCAGGCACTCCTCGCGCAGGATGCGATCCTCGCCGAGGCCGTGCGTCTCACCGCGCAGGCGAAGGCCGAGACGGAGCACCTGGCCGAGCAGGCTCGAATCGCCGAGGAGGCCCGGCTCGCGGAGCAGGCGCGCGCGGATGAGCAGCGGGCGCGGCTCGCCGCAGAGCAGCGGCTGGTCGAGGAGGCGCGGCTCGCCGAGGAGGCGCGCGTCGCCGAGGAGGCCCGCCAGGCTGAAGAGGCGCGGCTCGCCGAGGAGGCTCGCGCGGAAGAGGAGCGACTGGCCGAGGAGGCCCGCGCCGAGGCCGAGGCGATCGAGCGTGCGGACGCCGCGCGGCTCGCGGAGGAGGAGGCGGAATTCGAAGCCGAGCAAGCCTGGCTCGCCGAGCAGGCTCGTGTGGCCGACGAGGCTCGTGTGGCCGACGAGGCTCGTGTGGCCGAAGAGGCTCGTGTGGCCGAAGAGGCTCGCCTCGAGGAAGCCCAGGACGCGGACGATGCCCGCGCGGAGGAAGAGGCTCGAGTCGCGGATGAGGCTCGCGCTGCCGATGAGGCTCGGCTGGAGGAGGAAGCTCGGGTCGCCGAGGAGGCGAGACTGGCCGAGGAAGCCCGGGTCGCCGAGGAAGCTCGCCTGGAGGAAGAGGCGAGTCTCGCCTACGAGGCCCATGTCGCCGAACAAGCCCGAGTCGCCGAAGAGGCGCGACTCGCCGAGGAGGCTCGCCTGGAGGAAGAGGCCCGGGTAGCCGAGGAGGCGAGCGCCGAGGAGGCTCGCGCCGAAGAGGAGCGACTGGCCGAGGAGGCGAGGGTCGCCGAGGAGGCTCGCGCGTCGGAAGAAGCCAGGGTCGCCGAAGAGGCTCGCCTGGAGGAAGAGGCCAGGCTCGAAGAACAGGCGCGACTCGCCGAAGAGGCTCGCGCACAGGAAGAGGCCCGCGCAGCGGAAGGGGCGCGACTCGCCGAAGAGGCTCGCGCACAGGAAGAGGCCAGGCTCGAAGAGGACGCGCGACTCGCGGAGCAGGCTCGGCTCGACGAAGAGGCGCGGTACGACGAGCAAGCGCGCCTGGCTGCCGAGGACGCTCGCCTCGCGGAGGAGGCGCGAGTCGAGGAGGCCCGACGCGCCGACGAGGCGTGGTCGCAGTCCGTGCGCGCCGCGGCCATTGCCAGCTCCGCGCAACTCGCGGGGTCGCCGCCGGCGCAGCAGCAGGTCGCGCCGCGGATGTCCTGGCACGAGGAGCGCTGGGACGACGAGATCGTCGCCTCGACGCCCGATGGATCGATCGCGAATGGCGCCGTCGCCATGGCCGCGCCGCCTCGATCCCGCCGCGGCAGAGCCCGCCCCGATGCGGCTCCCGGAGCGAGGCGCCGCGGGCCGGCCCGCTCCCGGATCGCGCCGTTCCTGGTGGCAGCGGCGGCACTTGTCGTGCTCGTCGGCGGCGCCGTCGCGCTGGGCGCCCTCAACCGCTTCGATGCCGTCGCAGGCCTGACGAGCCCGCCCACGGCCACCCCGCAGGGACTCGTGCCGGCCCCACCCACCGCCGCGCCCACGGCAACCACGACCGTGAGCCAGCCCCTTCCGGTCACTCCCGGCGCGACCGCCGTTCCACGCCCCACGACCAGGCCCGCAGCCCAAGCGGTGGCAACCCCCAAGCCGACGCCGCGCCCGACCCCTCGGCCGACCAGGACGCCCACCCCGACACCGCGGCCCACGCCCACGCCCATCCCGAACTGCGAGGTCATCAACCTCGTTGGCGACATGTCCAACCAGGCGCAGGCCCACTGGGCGAACGCGGGTTTCACGGGCCTCGTGACCTTCACGCCGCAGGGCCCGCCGCACTACACGATCGAGTCGCAGAGCCTGACCGCGGGCTCCCAGGCCCCCTGCACCAGCGGGATCGCCGTCGAAGGCACTCCGTAGGGCAGATCGTGCGGGAGTGTCCGAAGCGGCATTGACACGCCGTTCCTGGATGGTTCACTGCGCGAGGCCCGATCTGGGTGGGCTGGCCGGAACGAGCGAGGGATTCCGTGTTTTCGCGGCGTCGTGAGTACTACATCGGCGGACGTCCGCGCCGGCGCTCGGGCCGCGTCACCATCGTTGCGCTCGCATTGGCGCTCGTCGCGGTCGTGGGCGCGGTGGCGCTGGCCGGCAACCTCCCGGCCCTCGGCCTGGCGCCCGGCAGCTCTGCGGCCGCGGTCGCAACCCCCGGTCCCGTCGGGGCCGCTTCGCCGCAGCCGCCGCCCGCCTCACTTCCGGCTGGATCGCTGCCGCCGATCGCCCCGCCGCCGTCGGGCTCCCCCACCCCGTCGGGGCCGCCACCGTGTGAAGGCCCGGCCGGCATCGAGCCTGCCCGTGTCGTGTCCCACGGCAGCATCCACGAGAAGACCGTCGCGCTGACGTTCGACGACGGCACGAACCCCGAGAACACCGCGCAGATCCTGCGGATCCTGAAGCAGTTCAAGGTCAACGCGACGTTCTTCCCGACCGGTCGATCGATGGAGCGCTTCCCGAAGGTCTGGCGTGCCGTGGCGCGGGCCAACTACCCCATCGCGAATCACACCTACGCCCACGGCGAGCTCTCCGGGAAGTGCTTCGACGTCCAGCGCCGGGAGCTTTCGCGCGCCGCAGCAGTCTTCGACGAGCAGCACCTCCTCCAGTTCCCGGCGATGCGCCCGCCGTACGAGCTGTTCGACGACACGACCGCCGTCGCCGCGGCCGCCGAGGGCCTCCAGGCGGTGATCCTCTGGAACATCGACACCCGCGACTGGCAGGGCGCGAGCGCCGCGTCCATCCGGCGCGAGGCACTCCACGGCGGCCGCGGCTCGATCATCCTGATGCATACGGGACCCGAAGCCACTGCCGAAGCCCTTCCCGGGATCATCCGGGGCTTCAAGGCGCGCGGCTTCCGCTTCGTCACGATCGGCGAGATGCTCGGCATCGACGGCCCGGTCCCCTTCCCCGCCCCGCAGGAGTAGCGAGCCGAAATCCGAACCGTTTCGCCCGGCCGGTGCACTTATCGACATGGAACTATCACTCACCATGGAGGCACCGGTACCGGAAGAGCTCGTCGTGGCCGCGAAACGCGGCGACCGCGAAGCGTTCTCCTACCTCGTCTCACCCCATCTCGAAACCGCCCTGCGCGTCGCGCGGGTCGTCGCCGGCTCGCCCGACGACGGCACCGACGCCGTGCAGGACGCCCTCCTTTCAGCCTGGCAGGGCATCGGCTCGCTCCGTGAGCCTGCGGCCTTCCCGGCGTGGTTCCGGCGCCACGTCACGCGTTCGGCGATGAAGCACGCGAAGCGCCGCGGTCGAGGTCGGGTCACCGAGCTGGACATCGAGGCGGCCGCACCGTCCGACGCCCTCGATCGAGCGTTCGCCGTTCGAGAGCTCGACCGGGCATTCGACCGCCTGTCGACGGACGATCGAACGCTGCTGACCCTCCGCCACCTCTGGGACCTCCCCGGAGCGGAGATCGCCCGGCACCTCGGCATCCCCGAGGGCACCGTCAAGAGCCGCGTCCACGCGGCGATGAACCGACTACGAGCCGCCTATGAGGCGGAGGAACGACGATGACCGACAACTTCGAACGCGCGCTCCAGGAGCGCCTGCTGGCACGCTCGCAGGTCAGCCCGCGGGACGTCGAGGCACTGCGCCTCTTCGCCCGGACCCTTCCCGCCCGCCGGAGCCTCTGGCGCCGGCCTGCCTTCCAGTGGGCGCTGTCCGCGGCGGCGGTCGTGCTCGCGGCAGTGATCGCACTGCCGCTGCTGTTCCGGACGCCCGGCTTCGGGACCAACCCGTCGCCCCAGCCCACGGCAGTGCCGAGCCAGCCGGCCCCGTCGCCTTCGGCCTCGCCGTTGGTGCCCGTGCCGTCGTCGCAGGTCCCCCTCGGGATCATCCGGCTCGCCCCGGCGTCCGGGAGCGTCGTGAACGTCTCGATTGATGATCCCGACGGGCTCCTGACGGGCGCCCTGGCCGAACCGGCCGCCCCGACGATGAGCGTGCGCTGGTTCGACGCGCTCGTGGGCGAGGCGGGTCCCAGCGCGATCCGGGTGACCTGGGTCGGGTTCGCGCGCGACGAGGAGGTCCAGCTCGACGTCAGCCGGGACGCGGACGGCAAGCTCGTCCTGCACTTCGTCCAGCAGGCGCCACCGCCGGCGTCCGACGGCGAGGGCGAGGATCGAGTGCTGGTCCTCGAGCTCGCTGCGCCGATCGACCCTGCCAATGTGAAGGTGACCTTCGACTACCCCGCGTAGCAGCCCTTCCTGACAGGAACAGGCGAGCCCTCCGGAGCGATCCGGAGGGCTCGTTTCATTCGGTCGACAATGAAGACGTGAAGACCACCGAGCTGTCGATCACGACGGGGCGCCGCGCCGGGCTCTTCGACGTCACGCAGGAGTGCGAGCGCTTCGTGGCCGGCGAGGGCGAGGGGCTCCTGAACGTGTTCGTGCCGCACGCGACATGCGGACTCGTGGTGATGGAGCTCGGGGCAGGCTCGGAGCGGGACCTCCTGGCGGCGCTGGAGCGGCTGCTTCCCCGCGACGAGCGCTGGGTCCACAGCCACGGCTCGCCGGGTCACGGCGCGGATCACGTCGTGCCGGCGTTCGCCCCGCCCTCGATCAACGTGCCGGTGGTTGGCGGCCGGCTTGCGCTCGGAACGTGGCAGTCGATCGCCCTGCTGGACACGAATGTCGACAACGACCACCGAACGGTGCGGTTGACCCTGCTCGGCTAGCTCGACGCTGACCGTGGCGCAGTCAAGGCGTCGGCTGGATGATCTCGCTGGCCGCCTTGACCCCGGCTGCGGAGGCGCCATGCGCCTTCAGGTCGTCGAGCCCGCCGGCCGCTCCGAGGGAGGCCGGGTAGATGAGCGCCTGCCAGGCGAGCCCGGTGGCGGGCGCCGGGCGGAGCGCCTCCCACGCGCCGCTGGCGGGACCCGGCACGATCGATGCGAGGTCGGTCGGCTCGCCGCGCACGACGACCGGCGCCTCGTCGCTGCCCTCGGGCGGGATGCCCAGCAGGTAGATCGCATCGATCGTCAGGTCGAGGTTCTCGAACTCGCCGACACCGTGCACCTGCGGCGCTTCGCGAACCACGGTGAGCACGACACGTGGCGCATCGGCCGGCGCCACGGAAGCGGCCACAGCGGGCGCGGTCGGGGTCGAGCCGGAGCCCGAGCCGTCCTTGTCGCCCACGATGCCGACGGCCACGAGGACGGACAGGAGCAACGCGAGCGCGGCGACGATCGCCTGGAGCCAGGCCGGGCCCAGCTCCCTGAAACCGGACAGCCCCGACCTGGGCGTCGCGCGTTTCCTCGTGGGCATCGATCCGCTGCATCCCTCCACGGCTTCGCCGACCGAGCGCGACCGGCGCCATGGTAGAGCCGTACGATGCGGCCGGACGGTCGCGAGAGGCTCGGAGGGATCGGCATGCGCGCTGCCTCGCCGCCCATGCGCCGCCTGCCCGCGCGACGCGTGCTCGCGGTCACCATGGCGGCATGCCTCGTCCTCGCGTCCTGCGCGGAGAGCTGGAACGTGACCCCCGAACCGAGCCGCAACGCGAGCTCGTCGTCCTCATCGCCCTCCTCGCCGGGCCGCGCGAGCCCCGAGGCCTCTTCGACAGCCGCCGGACTGCCCGTCGACAGGGCCGCCATGCAGGCGATCCTCGAATTCACGGCCGGCACGACCGAGCCTTCGAACAGCGACCTCGGGGCGCTCTGGCAGGAGGTCTTCGAGGAGCTCGAGGTCGACGGGCAGCGGCCGTACGGACCCCCGGCGCGCGTCGTGCGCTACCGCGCCGGCGCGCTCCCGGACACGAACTGCGCCGCGAGCGGCATGGAGCGCCTGTTCACCGACAACGCGCGCTACTGCCCGTCGGACGGCTCGATTGCCTACGACGAGGACTGGTTCCTGGCGATGAGCGCCGAGTTCAGCTACTTCGCACCCGTGACCGTGCTCGCGCACGAGTGGGGCCACCACGTCCAGTCGATCGCCGGCGCGCCCCGGCTGGACATCGCCACGGAGCTCCAGGCGGATTGCTTCTCCGGCCTGTACGCGACCGCGAGCGGCCTGCTCCCCCACACCGGCGACCGATCGACCGAGCTCACCGCGATGGAGCAGGGCCTGCGGACGTGGTTCCAGCTCGGGGACGAGCGCTATGCGGACAGCGAGTGGTTCGACCCGGGGGTCCACGGCTCGCCGCAACAGCGGATCATGGCCTTCTCGACGGGCGCGCAGAGCAACATCGACTACCCCAATCCGAAGCCGTCGATGACGGGTGGCGTGCCGTGGTGCCTCGGGTACGAGGACTTCGCCGCGAAGGACTACACGGACATCGGCCCGTATCGACTGCTGAACATCCCGGGCCGCCGCGGGACGTGGCAGGGCGACGTCTACGCGATCCCGGCGGACGCACGCACGACTCGGGGGACGTCGTCGATCGCCCTGGCCTGGATTCCGGACCTGCCGCTCGACAGCGGAGCAACCGAGGCGCAGCTCCGGCGGCTCTGGGAGGTCGGGTATCCGGGCCTCACGCCGATCGCGCCCGTACCGATTGACCAGGCGGTCACCTCGGGCACGGGCGCCGCCTGGTACTACGAGAACCGGACCGCGGCCGAAGACGGAACGAACCACGTCGAGAGCGGCATCTTCGGCGTCCTGTCACCTGACGACGATCAGGGCGGCCTGCTGATCCTCATCTACCGGGACGCCCCGGCTCCCACGGACGCGGAGCAGCCGGAGAACGTGGACGTCCTGGAGGATGAGGTCGGGACCTTCTACCAGGTCACCGGCCGCCTGTGCTCCCCGGACGAGCGTGCCGACCCATCAGCCGAGCAGCTGGAGGTCGCCTGCATGACCGAGGTGCAGTAGGGGCTCGGCCGTGCTCGCCGCGGTGGGCGAGGCCTGGAGAGCTTCCGCGGACCGCGTCCTCGCCTCGTTCGAACATTTGTGCTATCGTTAACAGACCGTCGCCTCTTGCGCGGTGCTTCGCGTGGTCGATCCCCTTTTCGAACGGACCGTGCGTTCTGCAATTCCTGTTCGGGAAGTGTTGGAGGTCATCATGACCACCGGAACCATCAAGAAGATCGTCGCCGACCGCGGCTTCGGCTTCATCACTGCCGAGGATGCGAAGGAATACTTCTTCCATCGCGACGGCCTCGATCGCTCGCTGGACTTCGACCGCCTGTCGGGCGGGGAGAAGGTCCAGTTCGAGATCGAGCAGGGTCCCAAGGGCCCGCGCGCCCGCCAGGTCCAGGCCGCGGTCTAGCGCTCCTGGCGACCCGCCCTGTGCGGGTCGCCTCGACAACTCCGACGGGACGATGGTCGATTGACCGCGTCCCGTCGGCTTGATCTGCTCAAGCGCGAGAATTCATCATCGTCCGAACCGCATTCGTCTCGACCTACCCGCCCCGCCTCTGCGGCATCGCCACGTTCACGAGGGATCTCGCCGCGGTCACGCCGGACGGCGAAGTGGCGGCCCTGCACCCGACCGGCTCCGCCCTGAGGTATCCCCTGAAGGTGCACCACCGCATCCGGAAGCAGGAGGGACGCGATTACCGCGCCACCGCCCAGGATCTGAGCCGGTGCGTCGACGTCGTCTCGATCCAGCATGAATATGGGATCTGGGGTGGCGAGGATGGCGAGCGGATCCTCGATTTCGTCCACGACCTGCGGGTCCCATCCGTCGCGACGCTTCATACCGTGCTGCGCGACCCGAGCCCCCACCAGCGATCGATCCTCGCCGAGCTCGTTGCCACTGTCGAGAAGACCGTCGTGATGTCGCGTTCAGCAGCCAACCTGCTGATCAGCGCCTACGACGTGGACCCGACCCGGCTCCAGGTGATCCCGCACGGCGTCCCGGACGTCCCGCTGGTCGAGTCCGCGGCCGTCAAGCCCGGCCTCGGCATCGAGGACCGCGAGGTCATCCTGAGCTTCGGGCTGCTCGGCCCTGGCAAGGGCTACGAGCTCGCCGTGGACGCTCTGCCCGCCATCGTCGCGGCCCACCCGGACGTGCTGTACGTCATCGTCGGGGCCACGCATCCCGACTTGATCAGCAGCGAGGGCGAGGCCTACCGCGAGTCGCTCAAGGCCGGGATCAGGCGGCTGGGGATGGAGCGACACGTCCGGTTCGTCGATCGATTTGTCGGTCGCGAGGAGCTCGTTCGCTGGCTCCAGGCGACGGACGTCTTCGTGACGCCGTATCCCAACCTCGACCAGATCGTCTCCGGCACGCTGTCCTATGCCATGGGTGCCGGCCGGGCGATCGTGTCGACACCCTACACCTACGCCGCGGAGCTCCTCGCCGAGGGCCGCGGCATCCTCGTGCCACCCGGCTCCGCCGAGGCCCTCGCGGGCGGCATCTCGTCGCTGCTCGGCGACCCCGAGCTGCGAGCTGCGATCGGGCGGCGCGCATATGCCTACAGTCGACGGATGATCTGGCCGGCCGTTGGCGCCGAGTACACAGCGCTGTTCAATGTGACCACGCTGGGTTCACGGGCCGCCGCCACGCAGCTCCGACTGGGCCAGGCGGTCCATGCCTGACAACGGCGCTCGCGGCGCAGCCGACGTGACGCTCGCGCCGCTGCACCCGACCAACCGCCGGCACCTGGCAGTCCTGGGCGGCGACCTCGGGATCTTCCAGCACGCCCGCCTCTCGGTGCCTGACCCTGAGCACGGCCATTGCGTCGACGACGTCGCGCGCGCCCTCGAGGTCGATCTCCTCCACGCACGAACGCTCGGCTGGGATGCCGTCGCGGAGAGTACCCGGCGCAACATCCAGTTCCTCGAGGAAGCCTTCGACGAGCCGAGCGGCCGCTTCCTGAACTTCCGCAGCGTCGGTGGCGATTGGATCGGTGGTCCCGGCTCCAACGACAGCCTCGGCCGCGCGATGCTCGCCCTCGGCGAGACGATCGCCGGTGCGCCCGACGCGCACCTGGCCGAGCAGGCAATCGAGCTCTTCTCTCGCGCGCTGAAGGCCGCCGCCCGGGTGGCCTCGCCGCGGGCACAGGCATCGGTCGTCCTGGGTTGCGCGGCCGTCGCGCGGTCCAGCGCCCTTGCCGGATCTGCGGAGGCCAGGGACCTCGCCCTCCGCCGTGACGCGACGGAGATGATGCGCAGCCTCGCGACCGGGCTGCATGCCCGCTTCCTCGAGCGCGCCCGACCCGGCTGGCCGTGGCCGGAGGACGCGCTCACCTACGAGAACGCGCTGCTTCCACGTGCGCTCATCGTTGCCGGCCATCGTGGCCGGACCGAGACCATGGTGGGCATCGGGCTCCAGGTGCTCAACTGGCTGATCGATGTCCAGACGGCGCCCGAAGGCCATCTCTCGCCGATCGGGAACGGCTGGTGGGCGTTCGACGGGGAACGATCGAAGTTCGACCAGCAGCCGATCGAGGCGACCGCGTTGCTGCTCGCCGCCGAGGCGGCCTACGAGGCGACAGGCGACCCACGCTACCGCCTCGCGATGGAGCGCTGCTACGCCTGGTTCCTGGGCTCGAACGATCTCGGGCTGCGCATCGCCCACCCCGCGCGCGGCGCCGGCGCAGACGGGCTGACGCCGAAGGGCGTCAACCGCAACGAAGGTGCCGAGTCGACGCTCATGTGGCTCATGGCCGCGGAGCACATCCGTGCACTCCGGGCCGCTGAGCCGCGGGTCATGGTTCCGATGCAGGCCGGCCGCGCGGCACGCCCGCTGCAGCCCGCGAGGCAGGGCGTCGCCGCCGGCCATGCCGCCACGGACCGGACCGGCGTCCCGGCTTGACGCCTCGGGTACCCCTGTTCAGGCGCTCGGATCGCAACCCGATCCTTACCGCGGCCGACGTCCCCTACCCCGCCAACAGCGTTTTCAACCCCGGCGCCGCCCGGGTGGGCGACGAGACGATCCTGCTCGTCCGTGTGGAGGACCTGCGAGGGATCTCCCAGCTGCACGTCGCGCGCAGCGCGGATGGCGAGTCGGGCTGGACATTCGACCCGGAGCCGCTCCTCCGTGCGGACGTCGACCGCGACCCCGAGGAGACCTGGGGCTGCGAGGATCCCCGGCTGACCTACCTGCCCGAGCGGGAGGAGTGGGCGATCGCGTACACCGCTTACAGCCGGCGCGGGCCGCTCGTGTCGCTCGCCACCACCCGCGACTTCAAGTCCGTCCGCCGCCTGGGGCCCGTCATGCCGCCCGAGGACAAGGACGCGGCAATGTTCCCGCGCCGCTTCGGCAACCGCTGGGCCCTGATCCATCGACCGTCACCGCTCCGGGGCGGCGCGCACATGTGGCTGTCGTACTCGCCGGACATGCGCCACTGGGGCGACCACCAGCTGCTGCTGGAGGCGCGCGACGGCGCGTGGTGGGATGCCGGCAAGATCGGCCTTGGACCACCGCCGCTGGAGACGCCCGACGGCTGGCTCGTGATGTACCACGGCGTCCGCGTGACCTCGGACGGTCCGATCTACCGCGCCGGCCTGGCCCTGCTGGACCTGGAGGATCCCGGGACAGTGCTCCATCGGTCGGACGAGTGGGTCTTCGGGCCGGAGACGCCGCACGAGATGACCGGCGATGTCGGGCGGGTGGTGTTCCCGTGCGGCTGGATCCACGACCCCGAGACGGACGATCTCGCCCTCTACTACGGCGCCGCGGACACCGTGATCGGCGTGGCAAAGACGAAGCTCAGCGAGGTCCTTGCGACTGTCAAGGCCACACCCGCGCCGACACGCCAGGCGCTACCCAAACAGACGAGGCTCGCCGAAGCGCCGCGCTGACGGGCCCGCAAATGCAGAGGCAGTCCCGATCGCTGATGGGCACCGGGCCTGGTCACCGCTTCTCGATTCCGTTCCCGAGAAGGTGGTGGCCTTCGGTCCCCGTCCGATCGTTGTGCTACGGTGGCCGGGCCGTCGCCTCTTGCGGCGGTGCTTCGCGTGGTCGACCCTCTTTTCGAACGGACCGTGCGCTGTGCAAAACCTGTTCGGGAAGTGTTGGAGGTCCTCATGACCACCGGAACCATCAAGAAGATCGTCGCCGACCGCGGCTTCGGCTTCATCACCGCGGACGACGCGAAGGACTACTTCTTCCACCGCGACAGCCTCGATCGGTCGCTGGACTTCGACCGCCTGACCGGCGGCGAGAAGGTCCAGTTCGAGATCGAGCAGGGTCCCAAGGGCCCCCGCGCGCGCCAGGTCCAGGCGGCCGTCTAACCCGCGAGGACCGTCATCAGTCGAACCGCCCGCGCCTTGCCGCCTGAAGGCGACGGGCCGTTCGCTCCCCTCCACCCGATCAGTCGCCGGCATCTCACCGCCCTCGGCGGCGAGACCGGCCTCGTCCAGAGCCCGCAGCCGGGGGTGCCTGACGGCGCTCCCGGCCACAGCGTGGACGATGTCGCGCGCGCCCTGCAGGTCGACCTGCTCCACGCGCGGACGCTCGGATGGGACGCCGTCGCCGAGAGCGCCGAGCGCAACCTGCAGTTCCTCGAGGCTGCGTTCGACGAGCCCAGCGGCCGATTCCTTGGCTTCCGCGCCCTCGACGGCGAATGGATCGGCGGTCCCGGCTCGAACGAAAGCTTCGGTCGCGCCATGCTGGCCCTCGGCGAGACCATCGCTGACGCGGCGGACCCCGCCATGGTCGAGCGGGCGATCGAGCTCTTCATCCGCGCACTCAAGGCCGCGGCCCGCGTGACGTCGCCGCGCGCGCAGGCGTCGGTCGTCCTGGCGAGCGCGGCGGTCGCGCGCTCCAGCGCCATGGCTGGATCCACGGAGCCCCGGGACGCGGCGCTCGGGCGCGACGTCCAGGTCCTCATGCGCAGCCTCGCCACGGGGCTGCATGCCCGGTTCCTCGAGCGCGCCCGAGCGGGCTGGCCGTGGCCGGAGGACACACTGACGTTCGAGCGCGCGCTGCTCCCGCGGGCGCTCATCGTTGCCGGCCATCGCGGTCACGCCGAGACGATGGTCGGGATCGGACTCCAGGTCCTCAACTGGCTCATCGACGTGCAGACGGCGCCGGAGGGCCACCTCTCGCCGATCGGGAGCGACGGCTGGGCCTTCGACGGCGAGCGAGCGAAGTTCGACCAGCACCCGATCGACGCGACAGCACTGCTGTTGGCGGCCGAGGCGGCCTACGCCGCCACCGGCGACCCCCGCTACTCCCTCGCGATGGAGCGCTGCTACGCCTGGTTCCTGGGCTCGAACGACCTCGGCCGGCCCCTCGCCCACCCCAAGCGCGGCGCCTGCGCAGACGGCCTGACGCCGAAGGGCGTGAACCGCCACGAGGGTGCCGAGTCGACCATGGCGTGGCTCGTCGCCGCGGAGCGAATTCGTGCGCTCCGAGCGGCGGCGCCGCGGGTCATGGTTCCCATGCGCGCGGGCCGCGCCGCGCGTCCGCTGCAGCCGGCGAGGCAGGCCGGGGGCGCGAGTCGCAGGGACGGCGCGCCCGGCGCCTCGACCTGACCTCTCGGGAGCCCCCGGGTCGGGCGCTTCTCTTCCCTTGCCTCAGGACCCGACGGTGAACTCCGTGTGCATCCCGAGCTGGTAGTGGCCGGGCACGTTGCAGATCAGGACGTACTTGCCTGCGTCGAGGGTCACGTCGAGGTCTGCGCTGGTGCCGGGCGCGAGGTCCTCGACCTCGTCGACCACGGTCAGGCCGCTGGCGTCCTCATCGACCTCCGCGCCGCTGTCGTCCGTCGGCAGCGCGTCGGCCGCCGTGTCTGTCTTGATGACGACGAACTCGTGCGTCTGCGCGCCGGAATTGGTCACGTGGAAGGTGACCGGCCCCGCCGCGGCCGTCGCTGCGCTGACTTCGATCTTGAAGTCCGATTCCGTGGCGGTGATCCCACCCGTCGCGCCGGTCCCGCTCGTGGCTGGCGGCCCGCCGGCGGTCGGCGGCGGCGTGGTCCCCGAGCCGCCACAGGCGGCCAACAGGACGGCGGTGCCGAGCAAGCCGGCCGCCCGATGGACGCGCGCCGCGCGGGGCGAGCGCAGATCTGACGTTTCCTCGTGTTCGAGGGCATGAATTCCCATGGCTGCAACACCTCCAGTCGACGATCACCCGTGAACGTACGCCCTATCTGAACAAGGCGCCTTGCGGGCACATGGCACGCCATCCGCGAGCCGGAGCGCCGAAGCTCCGCGCCGTCGGTCCCTGGCGCGCGGGACGGCTCCTCGGTGAGGCGAAAGGCGCCGATGCACCGCCGCCCCGAGAGGCCAGAACGGCGCCGGCCTGGGTCAACGCGGTTGCGCCGGCCGGCCCACCCAGCCCTGGATGCAGTCCGCGGTCGTGAACAGCAGCATGGACTCCGGCCCGCCCGCGAGGTCGGCGACGTCGCACCCGGCGAAGTCGAGGGTGGTGGGCTGCTCGGTCCATGTCGGCCCGTCGGCCGAGGCGAACACGTGCGGGGCGTCGTCCGCCATGCCGGCGAGGACGTAGACGCCACCGATCTCCGCGAGGCGTGGGCGCCGCAGCTGCGGGTCCGCGGGGGACTTCGCGAACGACCCATCGATCGAGCCCGTCCAGATGGGCGTCGTGCAGGCCTCGTCGACACACCTTGGCGCGGTGAGGACCAACCGACTGCCGTCGGACGCCAGCTGGAGCAGGCTCGGCATCAGCTCCGTGTCCAGGGTCGCGAGGCGGGACCATTGCACGCCGTCCTCCGAGGTCCAGAGGCCGACCCCGATCCCGCAGTCGTCGCATGCCCCCGCGAGGACGATCGTCTCGCCGATCGCGATGGTGTCGACGACTTCGAACACCCGATCATCGACCAGCCCGAACGTCGACG
Organism: Candidatus Limnocylindrales bacterium; assembly: GCA_035717865.1. Classification (GTDB taxonomy): domain Bacteria; phylum Chloroflexota; class Limnocylindria; order Limnocylindrales; family CSP1-4; genus UBA5189. Next base: position 2,638 of record DASTIE010000182.1, on the reverse strand, counting down.
CCTTGACGCGAGTCCACGATCGACCGTCGTCGCTGCGGAAGATGCCGCTCGGGCCACCCTCGCCCGACCGACCCGCGCCCATGACGAGCACGCCGCGGCTGCTCACGGACAGCGTCTCCGCCGTCAGGCAGGTGCCGGCGCACTCGCCGAGGTCGATGGTCGATATGCGCCGCCAGGAGGTTCCGTCCTCGGAATCCCAGATCACGGCCTCCTTGGTGTCCGCGCCCTCCGAAGCCCGCAGGAACGAACCGAGTCCGTAGACGCGCCCGCCATTCCACGCGATCGCGACCGGGAAAGGGCCGTCCACGGGCTCGAAGCCCTTCGACGTCCAGGTGATGCCGTCGTCCGAGGTCATCCCGGTCGGGCGAGACGAGTCGCAGCCGCCGCCGCAGCCGTTGCTGAGCGCGACCCAGCGCGAATCGGTGTGGACCGCGACATCGCCGACGGCCGGGAGGTCGGCCAGCGTCCAGGTGCGCTCGAGGAGGGTGGGAGCAGCGGGAGGCGTTGCGGTGGGTTCGACGGTCGGCGCGGCCGTGGCGGGCTGAGAAGGCGGAGGGGCGACGGTCGGGTCAGCTGACGGCGGCGAGGAGGAGGGCCTCGCGCCGGCGCAGGCGGCGACGAGGAGGGCCACGATCGTGAGTCGAGCGGTTCGGCGGATCGGGTTGGGCATGGGCAAGAGACGACCGAGTCGCCGGGGTGTGATGCGGCCGGAGCGCTCGCTACAGCGCGGCCGGGCGTCCCAGCAGGTAGCCCTGGCCCAGCCCGACGCCGAGGTTGCGGAGGGCCTCGAGCTCGGCCTCCGACTCGATCCCCTCGGCGATCAGCTCGCAGCCCGTCTCGGCGGCGAAGTGCACGAGCCCGGTGACGAGGGCGCGGCGGATCGGGTCTTCGTCGATGTGCCGGACCCACTCGATGTCGAGCTTCACGTACGCGGGCTTGAGGGCGAAGATGTGGCGGAGGCTCGCGAAGCCAGAGCCGGCGTCGTCGATCGCGAGCCGGACCGTCGGCCCCAGGTTCGCAAGCGCGGACCGGACCGCGTCGTAGTCGTCGATGCGCTCGTGCTCTGTGAGCTCCACGACGATCGTCCGCCCGCTCGACGTGAAGAGCTCCTGGAACGACGTCTCGTGCTGGATCGCGTCGCCGGACAGGTTCACGTTCAGCTCGACCGCCGGGTCAAGCGAAGCGGCTCCCTCGATCGCCGCGGCGACGGTGGCCCGCTGCAGCGCGCCGCCGAGCCCGAGTGCCGCAGCTTCCTCGAACACCAGCTGCGGGGACGTGCCATCGCTGAAGCGCGTGAGCGCCTCGACGGCGACGAGCCGGCGGGAGTCGAGCCGGACGATCGGCTGGAAGACCATCGAGTACGCCCGCTCATCGATGACGCTGCGAATGCGCGTGATCGCGGCGTCCGCGGTCTCGGCCCGCTCGACCGCCGGGCGCAGCACGACGACGATCTGGCCGGTCGCGTCGATGAGGTCCGGCAGCCGGTGCGAGAGCGGGACCGTGCGACTGTCGGGACGCAGCGCGTAGACGAAGCAGCCGAGGGGCGCACCGCTCGCGGCCAGCCGGAACGGGACGAACGCGACGTCGACCAGCCAGCCGTCGGCGACGGGTCGCGCAGTCGTGCTCTCCGTCCAGGCGCCACTCGTGCTCCGAAGCGCGATCTCGCGCCCGAGCAGCTCCTCCACCCCGCGGCCCGCCGGGAAGCGGCCGGAGAGCACGCCGCTCGCCGCGATGCTCCGGACCGCGTCGCTCCCGAAGTGCAGGATCGCGGCGCCGTCGACGCCGAGGGCGTTCGGCAGGCGTCGCGCCAGGTCGCCGGCGAGCTCCAGCAGCGAGCTGCTCTCGACCAGCCCCTCCAGCGCGGTGTTCAGGTTCCGCCGGGCCGCGCGCCCGCGCTCCAGCTCCGAGGTCCAGGCCGTTCGCTCCCGCAGCTGCGCGCGCACGCGGGCCGTGAGCTCGCGGATGCGGACCGGCTTGCCGAGGTAATCGTTTGCGCCGAGCTCCAGGCCGCGGATCCGCTCGGCCTCGTCGATCGAGCCGGTGACGAGGATCACGGGGAGCGTCTTGAACCGCTCCGCCGCGCGGATCTGCCGGAGCGTTCGCAAGCCGTCGAGGAAGGGCATGTCGACGTCGAGGAGGACGACGTCGAAGGCCTCCTGCTCGATGCGTGTCAGCGCGTCTCGGCCGTTCGTCGCGAGCACCGTCTCGAAGCCCTCGCGCTGGAGCGCAGCCTCGAGGAACGCGCGCATGGACGCGTCGTCATCGGCGATCAGGACGCGGTAGATCGTCGCCACCACCTGGGACGATGGGGCCGCGCCGGCCCCGCGGGAAGGAATTTGTGCCGCGGCTGCGCCTTTATTCCGCGAGGCGCTCCGGGCGAAGCAGCTCCAGCCCGAGCCGCCCGACGCGCCTGACGGTCCCCTCCTGCTCCAGCTGCCGCAGCGCCCGACGGGTCATCTCCGGGCTCGTGCCCACCAGCCCCGGGAGGTGCGTTCGATTGAGGACCGGCGGGTCGTGGAAGAACAGCGAGCGGTGGCGAGCGAGGATCCGCAGCACGCGCCGGCGGGCGTCCTGGTGCAGGAAGCCCTCGATCTGCCCGATCGTCTGGTGGAGGGACGCGGCCATGGAGTCGATCGCC
>DASTIE010000181.1:0-3056 GCA_035717865.1 Candidatus Limnocylindrales bacterium | reverse complement strand
CTTTCACGGTCGGAGGTGCGGCTCGAGGCGTTCGGCCAGGGCCGGCCAGTCGGGCGCGCGGATCACGTCGGGCACGTCGCGGTTCCAGGGGTGCTCGAGCGTCGCCGCCGTGATGCCGGCCTCGACGGCCTTGGCGAGGTTAACCGGCGAGTCGTCGATCAGCACGTCGATCTTCAGCTCCAGACAGCGGGAGATCTTGTCGTTCGAGCAGTAGAGGTCGTCGTGCGGCAGGCCGATGTTCGCGAGCCACTCGCTGGTGTGCGGGTGGGCGTCGGTGGCGCGGTGGCTCGTGATGTGGATGAAGTGGCCCTGCTCGTGCCATCTCGTGATCGTCTCGACCGCGCCGGGGTAGGGCTCGGCGGCCAGCACCTGCTCGGGGCTGTGCGTCTCCACCACGCAGGCCTGGAGCTGGTCGGGCTGGAGGCGGTGGATCGCCCACGTGGCCTGGTCGTCGTACGGCAGGTCGATGCCGAAGCGCTCGCGCGCGACCGCCGCGAGCTGGTCCCAGTAGGGATGGAGCGTCGAATCGATGTCGATCGCGAGGCGCACGGCCGCTGGTACGGTAGCGGCGTGTCGGGGTTCCTCGGGCAGGTTCGCGCGCTCCCGGCCAACGCGTTGGCCCGCTCCGCGCCCGATCCGGATTACGCGGACGGCGACGACTCGACGTGGCTGTCGGTCGACTGGCCTTCGTTGACGCGTTCGGAGCTGGTGCTCGGCCGGAAGGTGAGCGTCGTCGACACCGGTGGGCCGGGTCCCGTGCTGCTGTTCCTGCACGGGCTCGGAGGGCTGTGGCAGAACTGGCTGCTCAACATCCCGGCGTTCATGGGGTCCTTCCGGGTGGTCGCACCGGACCTGCCCGGGTTCGGGGGCTCGGAGATGCCGTCGGGGCGGATCTCGATCCAGGGGTTCGCGCGGGTGATCGACGCGCTGTGCGATCGGTTGGAGATCGAGGATCCGGTGGTGGTCGGCAACTCGATGGGCGGGTTCATCGGGGCGGAGCTGGCGCTGGCGTTCCCGACGCGGGTGCGGCGCCTGGTCCTGGTCTCCGCGGCGGGCATCTCGGCCGAGAGCATGTGGCGCGAGCCGGTCATGGCCGTGGGGCGGCTGATGGCCGTGGGCGCCGCGCGGACGGGCGTCCGGAGCCTGCCGGTGGTCACGCGGCCGCGGCTGCGGCGGGCCGCGCTGCAGCTCGTGATCCGCCATCCGGAGAAGCTGTCGGTGCCGCTGGCCTCGGAGCTGGTCGTGGGCGCCGGCACGCCGGGGTTCGTGGGCGGGCTGGACGCGGTGCTCGGCTACTCGTTCCGCGACCGGCTGCCGGAGATCGAGGTGCCGACGCTGATCGTCTGGGGGCGCAACGACATCCTGATCCCGGTCGAGGACGCCTACGAGTTCGAGCGGCTGATCGGGGAGAACGCGCGGGTCGTCGTGTTCGAGGACACCGGGCACCTGGCGATGCTCGAGCGGCCGACGCGCTTCAACACGCTGCTGGCGGACTTTATTGCGGGACGGGGACCTTCTGCCCCGGGTGCGTGATCGCGCCCTCGCTCGCGCTCGACACGAGCGCCGCGTACTTCCCCAGCACGCCGCGAGTCTCGACGTCCGGCGGCTCGTAGTCCTGCAGGCGGGACTCGATCTCGCCCTCGGGGATGTCGAGGTCGATCCGGCGGGCGTCGACGTCGATGATCACCGTGTCGCCTTCGCGGACGGCGGCGATCGGGCCGCGGTGCGTCGCCTCGGGGGCGATGTGGCCGATCATGAAGCCGCGCGTCGCGCCGGAGAAGCGGCCGTAGGTGAGCAGCGCGACGGAGTCGCCGAGGCCCTCCCCCACGATCGCCGCGGTGACCGCGAGCATCTCGCGCATGCCGGGGCCGCCGGCCGGGCCCTCGTTGCGGATCACGACCACGTCGCCGGCGTTGATCTCACCGCCGGTGACGGCTTTCATCGCGTCCTCCTCCGATTCGAAGACGCGTGCCGGACCGCGGTGGTGACGGCGCTCGTGGCCGGAGAGCTTGACGACGCTGCCCTCGGGGGCGAGGTTGCCGCGAAGGATCGCGATGCCGCCGGTCTTCTTGATCGGGTTGCTCGTGGGACGGATGACCTCTTGGTTGGGCGCCTCTTGCGCCTCGTCCGCATGCTGGCCGATCGTCTTGCCGGTCACCGTGGGGGCGTCCTCGTGGAGGAGGCCCAGCTCCTTGAGCCGCTTGGCGAGCACGGCGGTGCCGCCGGCGGCGTGCAGGTCGGTCGCGACGAAGCGGCCGCCGGGCTTGAGGTCGCAGAGGCTCGGGGTGCTCTCCGCGATCCGGTCGAAGTCGTCGATGTCGAGCGGCACGCCGGCCTCGCGGGCGATGGCCAGCAGGTGCAGGACGCCGTTGGTGCTGCCGCCGGAGGCCGCGACGGCGAGGATCGCGTTCTCGAGCGACTCTCGTGTGATCAGGTCGCTCGGGCGTTGCCCGCGCTTGAGGACGTCCATCACGAGCTCGCCGGCGGCGTGCGCGATCTGCGGCTTGGTCGCGTCCTGCGCGGGCGTGAGGGACGGGCCGATCGGGCTGATGCCCATCATCTCGAACGCCATCGCCATCGTGTTCGCCGTGTACTGGCCGCCGCAGGCGCCCGGGCCGGGGCTGGCCGCGGCCTCGATGTCCGCCAGCTCCTGGTCGGTGATCTTGCCCGCGGCGTTCGCGCCGACCGCCTCGAAGACATCCATGATCGTGATGTCGCGACCCTTGTAATGGCCGGGCGGGATGCTGCCGCCGTAGAGCATCACGCCGGGGACGTCCAGGCGCGCCAACGCCATCACCGTGCCCGGGATCGTCTTGTCGCAGCCCGACAGCGCGATCACGGCGTCGAACAGGTGGCCGGTGGTGACGAGCTCGATGCTGTCGGCGATCAGCTCTCTCGACACGAGGCTCGTCCGCATGCCCGCCGTGCCCATCGTGATGCCGTCGGAGATCGCGACCGTGTTGAACTCCATCGGAGTGCCGCCGGCGGCCTTGATGCCGTCCTTGACGTGCTTGGCGAGCGCGCGCAGGTGGAAGTTGCACGGCATCGTCTCTATC
>DASTIE010000180.1:0-8892 GCA_035717865.1 Candidatus Limnocylindrales bacterium | reverse complement strand
CGAAGTGGAGGCGTTGACCGTCGCCCGAGAGCGAGGGTCGCGACTCTGCGCCGGCGGTGTTGATGTCGGTCAGGTTCACGGGCGCGGACCATGCATCCGCGGTCGAAGCGCGCGTGGCCGTCCAGATGTCGAGGGCCCCGGCGCCGCCGCTGCGATCCGACACGTAGACGATCTCGAGGCCGTCGCGGCTGACGTTCGGCATCTGGTCGTTGGCCGCGGTGCTGAGCTCCTCGACCTTCGTCCCCGGCCCGAAGCTGCCGTCCGCGCCCATCACGCTGACGTAGATGTCCTGATCCGAGCCGCCGTCGTTGCCGATGCTGGAGAAGTAGAGCAGGGTGCCCTCCCCCGTCTCGACGACCGATGGGCTGAATTCGCCGCCGGCGAAGTTGGGGCCACTGCCCGTGGCCTGGCAACCGAGGTTCTCGGGCTGGAGCCAGCTCCCGGTGGGGTGCTGACGCGTCCGGAAGATGTCCCCGCCGCCGCAGAATCCCGCGCGAGCGGACACGAAGTACAGGCGCTTGCCCGTGAGCGGGGTCGGGCAGAAATCGGCCGAAGCGGAGTTCACCGGCGCAGGCAGATGCTCGGCGGCGCCCCACGGTGCGTCGATCGATGTGCGGTGGAAGCGCCAGATGTCGTTCGGATCCCCTTCCCCCCCAACGGCGCCGGCACGCGTCGACGCGATGTAGAGATTCAGGCCGTTGGGCGACTCGATGGGACAGCCGTCGGCCTGCGGGCTGTTGACGCCCGCTTCCAGCACGGCCGCGCGCCACGGTCCTTCCTGGCGCGCCTCCGCGCCTGCAGCGGCGCCCAGCAGGGCACCTGCGGCGAGCAGTGTCGCGACGGCGCGACGGCCCTGACGACCGGCGCCGGAACGTGTTCGAGACATGTCGAATCCTCCCTGGCGGGAACCCACGGGTTAATGCGCGGGTTCAAGGCGCTCGACAGCCGGCTCATGAGCGCCCTGGTGGCCCCGCTCAACTCCAATGTGTCGGGTGGATGGCCGTTGGTTCCAACTTTCCCGTCGACAGCGTGCCGACACTGGATAGATGGTTGCGGGCTCGAAAGCGTTCAATCTTCACGCCGGAAAGGGCGCCGTGACGGGACCTACACTCGGAGGCGTGATCGAGACCGACGAGCGCGTCATCCTGCCGGACGCGCCGCAGTACAACGCGTCGCTGATCCGCCGGGAGGACGCCCACGAGTCCCTGGCGACGTTCTGGGTCCGCTTCGACGGCGACGCCACGGCGTTCGAGTCCGGCCAGTACATGACGATCGGCGTGTTCGTGGAGGATCCCTCGACGCCGACCAGGACGCGCATCGTGCAGCGGCCGTACTCGGTCGCCTCGGATCCCGGCGTCGCCGGTACCGAGGGCTACGAGATGTACGTCCGCCTCGTCGAGAACGGGCTGTTCACGCCGCTCCTGTGGCGCCTGCCCGTCGGGCATCGGATGCGGATGATCGGCCCGAAGGGCAAGTTCACGCTCGAGCCGGACGACGATCGAACGCACCTGTTCATCTCGTCCGGCACGGGCAACGCGCCGTTCGTCTCGATGATGAAGGGGATGCTCCGCGAGGGCGCGCCGCGGAAGGCCGTGTTCCTGAACGGCGTGTCGTACCAGCGCGACCTTGGCTACCGCGACCTGCTGGAGAGCTGGCAGGCGACCGGCGGGTATCCGGTGACCTTCATCCCGACCGTCTCTCGCCCGCATGCGCCGGAGAACGTTGGCTGGTCCGGGCGGACGGGCCGCGTCGAGTCGATCGTCGGCCCGATCTGCGACGAGCTCGGGCTGACGCCGGACAACACGATCGCCTACATCTGTGGCAACCCGGACATGATCCTCGCGGCAGAGGAGACGCTCCTCGGTCGCGGCTTCCCGGAGCCGCAGGTCAAGAAGGAGCTCTACTGGCCGAAGGGCAAGGAACCCACCGGCGGCGGCACGTCAGCGGAGGAGTAGGGCCAGGAGGGCCCGTGAGCGGCGCGCCGCGGATGTGCGCCGCGGCGTGGGCCCCGCCGACGGCACGCGCACGCATCAAGTGGCGCGGACGCTTTCCCGTCGGGCGGCTGCCTCGTGTACGGAGCATTCGACGAAGGAACCCGCGCCCGGCAGGCCTTTTCCACGATTCGGGCCGCTCGGGCCGTCAAATGCCCCGCATACGGATCATTTGGCCGCTGCGGCCAGCGGGACGGCGCCGCCAGCCGCCGAATGCACCGCTGACGAGGCAGACCCGCAGGATGACGGCTGGCGCCCGCACCGGACGATCGACGCTGCCACGCTCCAGCCCCCTGGCCGGTCCAGAGAGTCGCGGTCGATTGCCCTCACGCGGTACGGCCGAGGATCTCCAGCAGCATGCGGTTGAACTTTGGCTCGTCCGCGTCCATCGCGAAGTGGACGTTGGCCGCCTTGCCGCTGCGGAAGCGGCGGTCGCAGACCGTTCGGCCGATCGAGAGCTCCGCCCGCGTCTCGACGTCGACCGGGATGAACTCGGTCGTGAGGATCGAGGGATCGATGATCGCGCAGACCGCGAGCGCGTCGTGGACGGGCGCGGCCAGGGCATCGCCCCGGCGCGGCATGGGCTGGGTGGCGTCGTAGCCGTCGATCCGCTGCAGGACGAAGCGCGCCGCGGCCTCTCCCGCGGGGGTGCCGAGGGCCCGGAGACGCGCGGCGTCCTCCGTCGAGACGAGCGCCTGGTGCGTCGCATCCAGCGGGACCATTCGGATCGGGCGGCCGCAGTTGACGACGATCCGGGCCGCCTCGGGATCCAGCCAGATGTTGAACTCCGCGGAGGCCGTGATGTTCCCGTGGTCGTGGGCGCCGCCCATGATCACGATCTCGGGGATGCGCTCGACGATCCTCGGCTCCCGCTGGATGGCCATCGCGATGTTGGTCAGCGGCCCGACCGGGCACAGCACGATGTCGCCGTTCGAGGCGAGGTACGTCTCGATCAGCCAGTCGACCGCGTGCCCCTCCTGGACTTTCGCGCCCTTCGAGACCTCCGGCAGGTCGAGCATGTCGCCATGGATCCGGGCGGCCATCCCGCGCTTCACGTCCGTCCGGACCAGCGGTCGATCCATGCCGCGGTACACCGGGATCTGCGGCAGCCCGATGAAGTCGAAGACGCGGAGCGTGTTCTCCGTCGTGTAGTCGATCGTCGTATTGCCGTTGACGCTCGTCGCGCCGACCAGCTCCAGGTCCGGCGAGAGCGCGGCGGTCATGAGGGCGACGGCGTCGTCGGTCCCCGTGTCGACGTCGAGGATCACCTTGATTGCCATGCGGCGCAGTCTGCCGGATTTCGCCGCGCCGGCGCCGGATCAGCCCCCGCGGATCGCGGCGCGGACCCGGTCGGGGGTCGCGGGCAACTGGGTGATCCGGACCCCGACCGCGTCCCGGATCGCGCCGAGGATCGCGGGCGCCGTCGGGATGAGCGCCGGCTCTCCCACCCCCTTGGCACCATACGGACCCGCAGGCTCCGGGTCCTCCACGAGGATGCACTCGATCTGCGGCATGTCCCCCGCGGTCGGGATGAGGTAGTCGTGGAGGTTCTCCGTGCGGCCGGGCACGTACGCCTCCAGCAGCGCCATGCCGAGCCCCTGCGCGATCCCGCCGTGGATCTGGCCTTCCACCTGGGTCGGGTTGATCGCGCGCCCGACGTCGTGCGCGGCAACGATCCTGCGAACCTTCACGGTCCCCAGCGCGGGATCGACCTCCACGTCCGCGACCTGCGCGCCGAAGGCATACGTCTGGTACGGCACGCCCTGCCCATCACCGTCGAGGGGGGTGGTGTCCGGGTCGAACGTCCCACGCCCCGCGAGCACGCACGGCGTCTCGGCGTCCGTGACGTCGACCTGCGGCAGCTCAGCGAGCTCGATCGGGACCGCGCGACCTTCCCGATCCGTCACGACGATGCGGCCCGGTTGGTCGGCGCCGGCGGGCTCCAACGTGATCGACCCGTCGTCGACCTCCGCGAGCAGCAGGATCTGGCGGCGAAGGTCCTCGCCGGCGAGGCGCGCGGCGTTGCCCGAGACGAACGTCTGGCGTGACGCCGACGACTTGCCGGCATCCGCCGTTCGGTCGGTGTCGCCGCTGACGAGATCGACCGCCGCGACCGGCACACCCAGCGCGTCCGACGCGATCTGGACGAGCACGGTCGAGGCGCCCTGGCCGATGTCGACCGCGCCGCACAGCAGGACGACGCGCGCGTCGCGCGTCACGCCCATCTCGATGGTGGAAGGGTTGGCGAGCGCCGTGTTGCCGATCCCGTACCACATGGCCCCGATGCCGACGCCACGCCGAGCACCGCCGTTCGAAGTCCTGTTCTGGGCACGCGCCTCGGCCCGCAGCCGGTCCCAGTGCGGCCGGAGGGCCTCGAGGCAGGCGGGCAGCCCGGCGCTCGCAGCCAGTCGCTGGCCGCTGGGTGTGCGGTCGCCGGCGCGCAGGGCATTCGCCAGGCGGAATTCGAGCGGATCGCGTCCGAGCGCTGCCGCGAGATCGTCCATCAGGCCCTCGTGGGCGATGGCGGCCTGGGGCACCCCGAACCCGCGGAACGCGCCGGCGGGCGGGTTGTCCGTGTAGACGGCGCGGGTCGTCGCGAGCACGGCGCCCCAGCGGTAGGGACCCATCGCGTGGACCGGGACGCGGTTCGCGACGGTCGGGCCCCACGAGGCGTAGGCGCCTGTGTCGAAGTCCCCGTGGAAGCGAAACGCGGTGAGGTTGCCGCGCGCGTCTGCGGCAGCCTCGGCGCGGATTCGCGCCGGATGGCGCTTGGGGCTGACGGCCATCGATTCCGGACGCGTCCAGACGGCCCGGCACGGCCGTCCGGTGCGCCAGGCCGCGAGCGCGATCAGCGGGTGGACGCCCAGGTCGAGCTTGCCGCCGAAGCCGCCGCCGCACGCCGTCGGGATGATCCGGACGCCCGCTGGCGAGATGCCGAGGATGAGCGCCACCTCGTCGCGGTCCATGTAGGGCGCCTGGGTACTGACCGTGAGCTCGATTCGATCGCCCACCCGCCGCGCGACGCCGGCCTCGGGCTCGATGTACGCGTGTTCGACGTGCGTGGTCTCGACCTCGATCTCCGCGATCGCGCCGGTCGGCGCGCCGGCGCTCGTGCCGGCATTCGCGCCGGCATGCGCTAGCACCGCGTCGATGTCGCCGGTCGCGAGCCGGCCCTCGACGAGGATGTTGCCGGGCGAGGCCTCGTGCAGGTGCGGCGCCCCGGGCGCGAGCGCTTCGTCGATCGTGCGCACCGGCTCCTCGGGATGCCACTTGATTGGCAGGTGCCGCTCGTCGAACGCCGCGATCGTTCGCTCGTCCCCCACGAGCGCGAGGACCGCTTCACCCCGGTGGCGCACGACGCCGTCGGCGAGCGCCGGCTGGTCCTTGCCGCTCGGGTAGATCCCGTAGCGGTTCTGGCCGGGGATGTCCCCCGCCGTGAGGATGTCCACGATGCCCGGGTGGGCCGCACGGAACGGCTCGAGGTCGCCGATCTCGAATCTCGCTCGCGCGTGCGGCGACCGGATCGCGCGGACCGCGAGGACGTCCTCGGGTCGATGGTCGGCACCGAAACGAGCGGTGCCGAGGACGCGCGGCAGGCCGTCCACCTTGGGGAGCCGGGAGCCCACGGCCGAGCCTGCAATCGCGCCCGGGGCTGCGGAAGCGCTCGCGCCCGAGGCGAAGTCGGGCGGCCGCGCGAGGCGTGCGTCCCGCGTCGCGGCGATGGCCTCGACGATCTTCACGTAGCCGGTGCAGCGGCAGAGCACGCCGCCGATCCCGTCCAGGATGGCCCGGTCGTCCGCCGCCGGGTTCTCCCGCAGCAGCGTGTCCGCGGCCATGAGCATCCCCGGCGTGCAGATGCCGCACTGGGCGGCCCCGTGCTCCAGGAAGGCCGCCTGCAGGTCGCTCGGGGAGCCGTCCTCGCCCGCGAGCCCCTCGACGGTCGTGATCTCTGACCCGTCGGCCTGCGCGGCGGGCACGCAGCACGCGACAGCCTGGCGGCCATCGAGCCGGATGGTGCACGCCCCGCAGTCGCCGGCCTCGCACCCGACCTTCGTGCCCGTCAGCCCGAGGTCGTCGCGCAGGACGTCCGACAGTCGCCCAAGCGGGGCGACCTCCACGTTGACGGCTTGGCCGTTCACCCGGAACCCGACAGGGTGGTTGCCCGACGCGCGCGTGCCCTGGACGACCGGCGCGGTCATGCGAGGACCTCCGCCAGCGCGCGGCGGACGAGCTCCAGCGCGGCGCCGCGCCGGTACTCGGCCGTGCCGCGGACGTCGTCGATCGGGCGAAGGTCCGCCAGGTGGTCGGGTCGCACGAAGTCCGCCGGCGCGGCGGCGACCTCCGCCGCGAGCTGCCCAACGAGCGCGCTTTCGAGCCGTGCGAGGCGCTGCGCAACCTCCGAGCAGGCGCCGACGGCCACGCGGGCGCGGGCGATGCGCCCGTCCCCATCCACCTCGGCGATCGCCGCGACCATGGCGATGGAGATGACGAGATAGGCCCGCGACCCGAGCTTCTCGAACGTGGCGCGGACGGTCGCGCCCGGCAGGGGCGCCGGCACGTGGATCGCGGTGACCAGCTCGTCCGGCGCGCGAACCGTGCGGCGGTTGCCCACGACGAACTGGCCGACGGGCACGCGTCGAAGGCCACGAGCCGACGCGAGCTCCACCGCCGCGTCCATCGCGAGGAGGTTCGGGACGCCGTCGGCGGCGGGCGAGGCGTTGCAGACGTTCCCGGCCACGGTGGCGCGAGCCTGGATCTGCAGGCCGCCGACGGCCAGCGCCGCCGCGCGCAGGCCGTCGAACAGGGGCGGCAGCTGGGCCTCCGCGAGGTCCGTCCACGTCGTCAGCGCGCCGATCCGCCAGCCGCCCTCGACCATCTCGATCCCGCGAAGGCCGGCGAGCGCGGTCACGTCGAGCACGTCCTCGTCCGGCACGTGCCCGACGCGGGCGGGGTAGTAGTCGGTGGCACCTGCCAGGACGACCCACGTGGCGCCACTCGGCGCGCCGCCGGCGAGCGCGCCGAGCGCCTCGTGCAGGAGGGTCGGGCGGAGGTACGCGCCCATGAACGCGGCGGCTCCCCGCTACGTGGCCGCGACGAGCGGCAGGACGCGCTCCGCGAGCACCTCGATGGAGGCGGGATCCCAGTCGAGCGGGTTGAGGATCAGGTGGTCCACGCCACCGAGCGCCTCGATCTTGCCGCGGATCCGCTCGGCCACGGCCTCGGCCTCGCCGAGCAGGTAGAACTCCTGCCAGTACGGCAGGTCCATGCCGGAGTAGACGGAGAACTTCACGGCGGCCGACTCGGGCTTCTCGCCCGGCTTGAGGATGTGCACGAAGTTCGAGTACACGCGGCGCATCGAGTCCGGGTCCCGCCCGAACTCGGTCATGAACTCCCGGATCCGCGCCCAGTCGCCGGCGACCATCTCCGCCGTCGCGCTCGAATGCGGGACCCACGTCTCGGCGTACCTCGCGATGCGCCGCAGGACCGGCGTGATCGTGTCGACCCCTTCGCCGTAGATCTTCTCCGACGGCTGCGTGCCGCCGCCGATCCAGATCGGAGGATGCGGCTTCTGGACGGGCTTGGGCTCGATCGTCAGGTGCTCGAACCGGTAGTACTGACCGTCGTACGAGACGTCGTCGCCGGCCCACAGCGCGGTGATGGACTCGAGCAGCTCGTTCATGCGCCGGCCCCGCTCCCTGATCGGGATTCGGAGGGCGGCGAACTCCTCCTTGTTCCAACCGACCCCGACGCCGAGGATCGAGCGCCCGCCCGACAGCAGGTCCAGCGTCGCCCACTCCTTTGCGAAGGCGACGGGATCGCGGAAGGGCAGGACGATCACCAGGGTGCCCAGTCGGATCGTCCGCGTTACCCCCGCGAGCGCGGACAGGAGCGACACGGGCTCCAGCCAGGCAACGCGGTACGCCGGCGGCGCGATGAGGAGGTGGTCGATGAGCATGGCGCTCTCGAAGCCCAGGTCCTCCGCGCGGCGCAGGTACGCGCCCATCTCCTGGAGGCCGGCCGTGCGCTCGCCGATGGCGTAGCTGGGCAGGCGAAGCCCGTATCGCATCAGCGGGGTTTCATTTGCGGGTGGCCGCGCCCATGAGGCTGGCTCATCAGTGGCCTCCCGAGGCCGGACCGCCGCCGCCGACCACCTCGGCGGCGCGGCCGGCGGGCGGTGTGTTCCTGCTTCGCCCGATCTGGACGGCGCCATCGATGAGCACCATCGAGACGCCGGGCAGGTCGCCGAGGGCGAGCGCCTCGAGCGCCGACCCCGCCGAGGACCCGACCGGCGTGTCGCACAGCACGATGTCGGCGGCTCGGCCCGGCGCCAGCACCCCGACGTCCAGCTTGTGGACGCGGGCCGTGTTGCCCGTCGCGAACGCGACCGCGACCTCGGGCGCGACTCCGCCAAGCGATGCGAGGTGCGCCATCGTGCGGAGGATTCCGAGCGGGATGACGCCCGTCCCCGACGGCGCATCGTTGCCCAGGATCACGCGGACGTGGCCACCGGCGCCAGCGTCGGCCGCCACTTTGAGCGCGTGCAGCGCGGCCCGGCCGTTGCCGCAATGGACGATCTCGATCGCCATGTCGCTGTCGCGAATCACCCGCTCGATGTCCGCGTCGGACATCGGCGTGGTGCCGCCGTTGATGTGCCCGACGATGTGCGGCCGCGCTTCGAGCACGGCGTCGGCGGCGATCGGGTTCGAGCCGGCGATGGAGGGCCCGCCGGTGTGGAACGTCACGGTCATCCCGTGCTGCTTCGCCCAGGCGACCATCGGCGCCGCCTGCGCGCCGGTCTTGACGCTGCCGAGCCCGATCTCGCCCACGAGCTTCACGCCGCCCGCGGCCATCTCGGCGAAGTCGGCCTCCTCCAGCCCGAGCTCCAGGATCGGTGCGCCCC
>DASTIE010000179.1:0-15544 GCA_035717865.1 Candidatus Limnocylindrales bacterium | reverse complement strand
TGCGCCGGCGACAGCGCGTTGGCCACGAACGCGGAGGGATCGTCGTTCCAGGGGATGACGTCGATCTTCTCGCCGCCGAGCTCGGCGACGACGGCCTGGACGCGCGCGCCCCGCTGGCCGACCGTTGCGCCGACGGGATCGAGCCCTTCCTGGCGCGAGGCGACGGCCACCTTGGACCGCGACCCGGCCTCGCGCGCGATCGCGCGGACCTCGACCGTGCCGTTGTGGATCTCCGGGACCTCGAGCTCGAACAGGCGCTTGAGGAAGCCCTTGTGGGTGCGGCTGACGAACAGCGCCGGACCGCGCGGCGTGCGCCGCACCTCGAGCACGTAGGCCTTGACGTTCTGGCCGATCCGATAGTGCTCGAGCGGCGACTGCTCGGTCGTCGCGAGGATGCCCTCCACGCCCTTGCCCATGTCGAGGATCATCGCCCGTGGCTCGACCCGGTTCACCTGCCCGGTGACGAGCTCGCCCTCGCGATCGGCGAACTGGTCGAAGACGGCGTCGCGCTCTGCCTCGCGGAGGCGCTGGAGCACGACCTGCTTGGCGGTCTGCGCGCCGATGCGCCCGAACGTGTCGCCGTCCAGCTGCTCGATCTCCACGAGCTCACCCGGGATCGCGTCCGGCTTGTGCCGCCGCGCCTCGTCGAGCGTGAAGTGGGTCAGCTGGTCGTCCTCCTCGATCGGGTCATTGGTGGCGATGCGCGCCCGGTAGACGCGGATCTGCCCGCTGTCCCCGTCGATCTGGACGTGGATGTCCTCTTCGTTGGCGACGCGCCGGTAGGCGGCAGCGATCGCGTCCTCGACCGTGTGGATGAGCTGCTCGCGCGAGACCTGCTTTTCCGCGTTCAGCTGCAGGAGGGCGCCGACGAAATCGCGACTCATGTCGTTCGTCCTCCTCTCCGAATCGACCTCGGTCGAAAACCTGTTCGCCGCCGAAAAAAAACGTGGGGGTCACCCACGTCCCGAGGCGGCCTTTTACGTTCCGGGGAGTATACACCCGGCCCCGTGGACCGTCGAACGCGGAGCTCAGGCGCGGACCGCTGCCTCCGCGCCGTAGCGCCGCTCGACATACGACTCCAGGAGACCGATGAACTCGTCGACGAGGCCCTCGCCCCGCAACGTGCGGTCGAGCTTGCCGTCGACGAACACGGGCGCCACGGGCTCCTCGAAGGTGCCGGGGAGCGAGATGCCGATGTCGGCGTGCTTCGATTCGCCCGGGCCGTTCACGACGCAACCCATGACCGCGACCGTCATCTCCTCGACGCCGGGATAGCGCGACTGCCACTCGGGCATGCGCTCGCGCAGGTGGGCCTGGATCCGCTCGGCCATCTCCTGGAAGAACGTCGAGGTGGTGCGGCCGCAGCCGGGGCAGGCGCTGACCTGGGGCAGGAACGACCGCAGGCCCATCGACTGGAGGACCTGCTGCGCGACCCTGACCTCCTCCTCGCGCTCGCCGCCGGGCGCGGGCGTGAGCGAGACCCGGATGGTGTCCCCGATCCCCTCGTCCAGCAGGATCGCGAGGCCGGCAGTCGACGCGACGATCCCCTTCATTCCGAGGCCGGCCTCGGTCAGGCCCAGGTGGAGCGGGTAGTCCGACCGGACGGCGAGCAGCCGGTAGACGTCCACGAGGTCGCGGACGCGGGAGACCTTCGCCGAGATGATGATCCTGTCGTGCCCGAGCCCGGTCTCCTCGGCGAGCTCCGCGGAGCGCATCGCCGACTCGATCATCGCCTCGATCATCACGTCGCGGCTGTCGCGCGGCTCCGCGGCCGCGGCGTTGGCGTTCATCAGGTCGGTCAGCAACGCCTGGTCGAGCGAGCCCCAGTTGACCCCGATCCGCACGGGCTTGTCGTTCTCGATCGCGACCCGGACGATCGTGGCGAAGTTCTCGTCGTGCCGCTTCGCGCCGACGTTGCCGGGGTTGATCCGGTACTTCGCGAGCCCGCGCGCCATCTCCGGGTACTCGACCAGGAGCTGGTGGCCGTTGTAGTGGAAGTCGCCGATCACGGGCACGCCGACGCCGAGGTCCCGCAGCTTGCGGAGCATCTCCGGGACGGCGGCGGCCGCGGCGTCGTTGTTGACGGTGACGCGGACGAGCTCGCTGCCGGCATGCGCCAGCCGCGCGACCTGGATGGCCGTGGCGTCGGCATCCGCGGTGTCGGTGTTCGTCATCGACTGGACGACGACGGGATGCGCGCTGCCGACCTGCACGCCCCCGACGTCGACGCTGACGGTCGATCGGCGGCGCGCGCTCACGGCGTCTGGCCGAGGCGGGCGATGTCGAAGACCGAGATCCACAGGATGAAGGCCATCAGCACGACGAACCCGACGGCGTACGTCAGGCGCTCCGCGCGAAGGCTCACCCGCGTCCCGAACAGCCGCTTCAGCACGAGCACGAACATCCGCCCGCCGTCGAGCGGCGGGAACGGCAGGATGTTCACGACGCCGAGGTTCACGGAGAGGATGCCCGCGACGTAGAGCAGCATCACCGGACCGACGGTCAGCAGGATGTCCGCGAGGGTGACCGAGATCCCGATCGCCCCGGAGGCCGGCGGCGGAGCGGTGGGGTCCTTGATGAGCCCATCGACGAGCTGGCCGAGGCCGCCGAGGATGAGGCCGCCCCAGCGGACGAGGTCGTTGCCCGCCAGGGAGATCGCCGTCCCGACGTCATGGGAGGTGGTTTCGTAAATTTGCTCCAGCTGCCCGACACCCAGCGCGCCGCGGGTCGGGCTCAGCTCGGCCTTCGGGCGGAGCGTCGCGGTGAACGTCTCCTCGGTCCCGTCGGCGTGGCGCACGCCGAGCTCGACGGTCTCGCCGGCGTTCTCCTGGAGGGCGTCCACGACGCGCCGGCCGCTGAACAGCTCGAAGGCCTCGCCCTGCACGGTCAGGATCTCGTCCCCGGCGACGAAGCCCGCCGCGGCCGCCGGCGACGCCGGCTCCACGGTCCCGATCCGGATGCCGAAGACCGGCGTGAACAGCCAGGCGATCACGAAGAAGATGAGGAACGCCAGGATGATGTTCATCACGACGCCGTTGACCAGGATCGCGAGCTTCACGCGCAGCTTCTGCGCCGAGAAGGCACGCGGATCCTCGGCTGCGTCGCCGTCCTCGCCCTCCATCCGCACGAAGCCGCCGATGGGCAGCCAGTTCAGGGTCCACAGGGTCTCGCCCTTCGACCGCAGCACCTTCGCCCGCGGCGGGAAGCCGAAGCCGAACTCCAGGACGCGGACGTTGAAGGCCTTCGCGGTGAGGTAGTGCCCGAGCTCGTGGATCAGCACGATCCCGCCGAGGACCACGACGAACAGGACGATCGCGACGATGCCGAAGAGCAGGCCGTCCATCAGGGCCGTGCCTCCGCGGTGGCGAATGCGGCACGGACCTCCGCGTCGAGGGCGATCAGCTCGTCAACGTCGGGCTCCGGGCTCCCCTGCCCCGTGCCGAATCTCGCCACCGCATCCTCCAACAGCCGCGGAATGCCCGTGAAGCCCAGAGAGCCTTCCAGGAAACGCGCGACCGCCACGTCGTCCGCGGCGATGAGCGCGGCAGTGGCGCGAGGGCCGATCCGGCCGGCGTCGCGCGCAATCCGCAGCGCCGGGAATCGCGCGAGGTCGGGCGCGCGAAAGTCGAGGCGGGCGAGCGCCACCAGGTTCGGCGCCGCGGCCGGCGAGGGCCGGCGCTCCGGGTAGGTCAGCGCGTACTGGATCGGAAGTCGCATGTCGGGGGTGCCCAGCTGTGCCTTCAGTGAGCCGTCCACGAACTGGACGGCGGAGTGGACGACCGACTGCGGATGGATCACGACGTCGATCTGTTCGTACGGCACATCGTAGAGCCAGCGGGCCTCGATGACCTCCAGCCCCTTGTTCGCGAGGGTCGCGGAATCGATCGTGATCTTCGCGCCCATGCTCCATGTCGGGTGGCGCAGGGCCTGCTGCGGCGTGATCGCGTCGAACGCCTCCGCGGGCGTGTCGAGGAATGGTCCACCGGAACCGGTGATGAGCAGTCGATCGACCCGGGCCATGTCCTCGCCGACGAGCGACTGCCAGATCGCCGAATGCTCCGAGTCGATCGGCCGGAGCCAGCCGAGGGTGGTGGCGAGCGGGTCTGCAGGTCCTGCCGCGGCGCGGCGCTCCTCGGCGCGAGCCCGTGCCAACGGCATCACGAGGTGCCCGCCGGCGACCAGGGTCTCTTTGTTTGCCGTCGCCACGACCTTGCCGGTCTGCAGCGCCGCGAGAACCGGCCGCAGGCTGACCACGCCGCCCGTCCCGACGACCACCAGGTCGACGTCATCGCGCGTCGCGAGCGCGATCAGCGCGTCGTCGCCCGTGTCCACCGCGACGTCCGGGGGCAGCGTCGCTCTGAGCGTCCTCACGGCGCCTGGGTCGCCGATCACGACGACCTCAGGCTTCAAGGCCTTGGCCTGCTCGGCGAGCAGCGTCGCGTTCCTGCCGGCGGCCAGGCCGACGACGCGCAGCGTCGGGTCGCCCTGGAGGACGTCGACGGTCTGCCGGCCGATCGAGCCGGTCGAGCCGAGCAGCACGAGGTTCCGCACCCCTGCGTCCGTCAATGCAGGACTGTCACGACGTAGAAGAACGCCACCGGCGCGCCGAACAGGAAGCTGTCGACCCTGTCGAGCAGGCCGCCGTGGCCCGGGATCAGCGTCCCCGACTCCTTGGCGCCCGCCGCGCGCTTGAGCATCGACTCGGCGAGGTCGCCCGCCTGGGCCGCCGCGCCCACCACGAGCCCGAACCCAAGCCCGGCGAGCCACGGCCGGCCGAGGGCCGCGACCAGCACCGCAGCCACGACCGCCGCCGCGACCGCCCCGCCGATCACGCCCTCCATCGTCTTCGATGGCGAGATGTGGCGCATGAACGGGTTCCGCCCGAACCGCCGGCCCACGAGGTAGGCGAACGTGTCGAAGGCCCAGACCACGAGCAGGAGCAGCAGGATCCACGCCCGCTCGGCGCCGAGCCAGCCGAGGAGCGCCGTGGGATCCACCGGTGACCCCGTCTGGCCGAGCCGAGCCACGAACCCGAGCAGCCCCACCCACAGCGCGCCGAACGTGGTCGTGGCGAACACGGCCAGGCCCTCGCGTGGGTCCAGACGGGTGAGCGCCCCGATGCCGACCAGCACGAAGCCGAGCGCGATCAGCAGCACGCCGGAGCCGCCGGGGAGCTGCTGCAGCGAGTCCCCGAGCGCCACGACGACCGCCAGCACGACCCCCAGGACCGGCAGCGACGCGTGGCCCGCCGCGGTCAGGAGCCGGAACGCCTCCACGGCCGCGAGCACCACCGCCAGTGCCACGACGAGCGAGATCCACGCCCCACCCAGCCACAGCGCGATCAGCAGCGGCGGGACGAGGATCGCGGCGCTTCGGGCGCGATCTCGGAGCATCCCCTCAGCGACCGAAGCGGCGCGTCCGGCTGGCGAACTCCGCCAGCGCCCCATCCAGGTCGCCCGGCCCGAAGTCCGGCCACAGGGTGTCGCTCGTGATCAGCTCGGCGTAGGCGGACTGCCAGATGAGGAAGTTGGAGAGGCGGTGCTCGCCACCGGTCCGGATCACGAGGTCGGGGTCCGGCAGGCCGGCGGTGTAGAGCGCGCCGGTGATGGTGGCCTCGTCGATCGCTGCGGGGTCGTGGCCCTCGCGCACGATGGCGCGGACCGCGTCCACGAGCTCCGTCCGGCCGGCGTAGTTGAACGCGATGTTCAGCCGCATCCGGGTGCCGCCCGCGGTGGCGTCCAGCGCGGAGTCGATCGAGGCGCGGGTGGCGCGCGGCAGCTCGTCCAGCCGCCCGAGGAGGCGAACCTGCACGCCCTCGGCACGCAGCTCGTCCGTCTCGCTCCGGATGGCCTGCTCGAGGAGCTGGAAGAGGCCAACGACCTCCTCGTCCGTGCGCGCCCAGTTCTCGCGGCTGAACGCATACAGCGTCATGACGGGGATCCCGCGGCGGACGGCGTGCCGCAGGAGCTCCCGGATCGCCTCGACGCCCGCCGCGTGGCCATCGATCTCCGAAACGCCGCGGGCGCGGGCCCAGCGCCGGTTGCCGTCCATGATGATCGCGATGTGGCGCGGCAGGTCCGCGCCGTTCGTCGACCCGTTGTCGGTGGTCTTCTCGCGGGTGGCCGAGGCCGGCTCGGACGGGGTCTCCGGCGTCTCCGGCTCGTGGGCGCGAGGCGGCGCGTCCGTCGGGCGGATCAGCGGCGCACGCGCCACTAGACCTCGAGGACCTCCTGCTCCTTCGCCGCGCCCACCCGGTCGACCTCGGCGACGTGGCGATCCGTGGTCTTCTGGATCTCGTCCATCAGCCGGCGCTCCTCGTCGGCGCCCACCTCGCCCTCCTTCAGGAGCTTCTTGAGGTTGTCGGCGGCGTCGCGGCGGTGGTTCCGGATCTCCACCCGGGCCTCCTCCATGCGCTTGTGGACCTGCTTGACGAGGTCGTGCCGGCGCTCCTCGGTCAGCGCCGGGATGTTCAGCCGCACCACGGTCCCGTCGACGTTGGGCGTGAGCCCGATGTCGCTCTTCGTGATGGCGCGCTCGATCGCGCCGAGGACGCTGCGGTCCCACGGCTGGATCACGATCTGGTGCGGCTCGGGGATGCTGATGCCGGCCAGCTGGTTGAGCGGCGTCTGGGTCCCGTAGTAGTCGACGTGGATCCGCTCGACGAGGCTGGTCGAGGCGCGGCCGGTGCGGATGCCCTGCAGGTCGCGCTCCAGGACCTCGACCGCCCGGCCCATCTTGCCGTCCGCGGTCGTGATGATCTCGTGGCTCATGCGCGCGCCTCCACGGGGCCTGCGATCAGCGTCCCGACCGGCTCGCCGTTCGTCACTCGCGCGATGTTGTCCTGGCCGTTCAGGTCGAAGACCACGATCGGCAGGTCGTTCTCCATGCACAGCGACACGGCAGCCCCGTCCATGACCTTGAGCTGGTCGCGGAGCAGGTCGCCGTACTCGAGCCGGTCATAGCGGCGCGCTCCGGGGACGGCCATCGGGTCGGCATCGTAGACCCCGTCCACCTTCGTCGCCTTCATGAGCACCTCGGCGCCGATCTCGACCGCCCGCAGCGCGGCCGCGGTGTCCGTCGTGAAGTACGGGTTGCCGGTGCCCGCGACAAAGATCACGACGCGGCCCTTCTCGAGGTGACGAACGGCGCGGCGGCGGATGTAGGGCTCGGCGATCTCGTTCATCGCGATGGCGCTCATCACCCGGGTCGGCGTCTCCGTGCGCTCGATCGCGTCCTGGAGCGCGAGCCCGTTCATGACGGTCGCGAGCATCCCGATGTAGTCCCCCGTCGCGCGGTCCATCCCCTTTGCGGCCGCCTGCAGGCCCCGGAAGATGTTTCCGCCGCCGACGACGATGCCCACCTCCACGCCGCGGCCGCGGACCTCCGCCACCTGGCGTGCGATGAAGGCACAGACCTCCGGATCGACGCCGTACTGGCTGTTGCCGAGCAGGGCCTCGCCGGAGAGCTTGAGGAGAATCCGCCCGTACTGCGGGCGTCGCTCTCCCTGGGCGCCGTCGCTCACCGATCCTCCCCGAGGGCGTAGCGGGTGAATCGCCGGACCTGGATGTTCTCGCCGATCGTGGCGACGGCCTCGTTGACGAGCTCGCGCACGGAGCGCTCCTCGTCGCGGTAGGGCTGCTCCAGGAGGACGACATCCTTGAACCACTTCTTCAGCTGGCCGTCCAGGATCTTCTCCTGGATGTCGGCCGGCTTCGAGGCCACGCTCGGGTCCTGGGCCAGCTCCGCGCGCTTCGCGGCGAGCTCGGCCTCCGGGATCTCGTCGATGTCCACCCAGCGGGGGTTGAGCCCGGCGACCTGCACCGCGAGCGCCCTGACCAGCTCCTGGAAACGATCGTTGCGGGCGACGAAGTCGGTCTCGCTGTTGACCTCGATCAGCACACCCACGCGCCCGCCGGTGTGGATGTAGCTGGAGATGAGCCCCTCGCGTGCCTCGCGGCCGGACTTCTTGGCGGCCGCGGCGAGACCGCGCTCGCGGAGGACCCCGACGGCCTTGTCGACGTCGCCGACGGCCTCGGTGAGGGCGCGCTTGCAGTCCATCATGCCGGCGCCGGTGAGCTCGCGCAGGCGCTTGACCGCCTCTGCGGTGATTTCAACCATCTGGTGCTCGTGCTCCTGTTCGTTCACGTGTCGCGGACCGGATCGGCCGCGGTTGGTTGCTGGTCGTGCCGTCCGGCTGCCCCGGCGCGAGGCCGCGGCGGCTCGGCTTCGGGGTTCTTCCGAGCCCGTCTCAGGCGGGCGTCTTGTCGCGGTCCGCCTCGGCGGTCTCGGCGGCCTCGCGAGCGAGCTCCGCCGCGATGTCCTCCGGCGTCGCGCCGTCCTCCTGGGCGGCCTCCTGGGCCGCCGCGGCGGCGGGGCCACCCGGCAGGAGGTCGTCATCGTCGTCGGGCGCGAAGCTGAGGGCGCCGCCGCCCGCGAGGGCCGCGACGAGCTCGTCGGTCGCCTGGACGTCGTCGTACGTGGGCTCCTCGGGCATCTCGATCTCGGGCTCGATGGCGCGGCTCGCGCGCTCCTGGCCGCCCTCGATCGCGGCATCCGCGACGAGCTGGCAGAGCAGCCGGATCGAGCGGATGGCGTCGTCGTTGGCCGGGATGATGTAGTCGAGCTCGTCGGGATCGACGTTCGTGTCGCCGGTGCCGACCACGGGGATCTCGAGGCGGTTGGCCTCCTGGACCGCGATCCGCTCGCGGTGTGGGTCGACGATGAAGATCGCGCCGGGCAGGCGCTTCATCTTGCGGATGCCGCCGAGCGTGCCCTGGAGCTTGGTGAGCTCCTCGGTCAGCTTTGCGGCCTCCTTCTTGGCCAGCCGGTCGAGGTCGCCGGCCTGCTGCCGCGCCTCCAGCTGGTCCATGAGGCCGATGCGCTTCTTGATCGTCACGAAGTTGGTGAGCATGCCGCCGAGCCAGCGCTTGTTGACGTACGGCATGCCGGCGCGCGTCGCGTGCTCCGCGAGCGGCTCCTGGGCCTGCTTCTTGGTGCCGACGAACAGGACGACCTCGCCGCGCGCAACGGTCTCGCGCACGAAGTCGAGCGCGGTCTCGAGCCGCTTCGCGGTCTGGGCGAGATCGATGATGTGGATCCCGTTGCGCTCCGCGAAGATGAACGGGCGCATCTTGGGATTCCAGCGGCGAGTCTGGTGGCCGAAGTGGACTCCGGCCTCGAGCAGCTGCCGCATCGAGATGGACGGCACGGTCGGGTGACCTCCTGTTGGTTGTATCCGCCGCGGACCCTCGTCGGGAGCCGGCGTCGCCACTGCGGTTGCCCGCTGGGCTGGTCCGGCACCGCCCCGATCGGAACGGTCCGCGTGTGAGCTCCGGTATGCGTCCTGGCGACACACGCCGGGCGAGCCTGGTGCCCCGGGATCCTCCCGCGGCCGGCGGAGTCTACCACGAGGTTCCGCCCAGCCCCGCTGGCACGCCCAGCGTTCCAGTCACCCATCCGACCCGCACGTCACAGGCCGTGGCGGTACTGCCGGATCCGACCGCCGGGCTCCACGACGATCAGGTCGAAGCGCATCGCCAGCTGCGGCAACGGCGTCCCGTCCGGAAGGCGACCCGCGGCGCGAAGCGTGAAGCCGGCCTCGTGGACGCGTGCCCGCTTGCGGCCGTCCACGGTCTCCTCGGGCAGCCCGAAGTCCCGCCGCTTCCGCCAGCGGACCTCCACCGCAACGAGCTCCAGCGGCGGACCGGGGTCGATCGCTATGAGGTCGATCTCCGCGCGCGACACCCGCACATGCCGGCCGAGGATCGACCAGCCGGCGGCGACCAGGCGCGCCTCCACCAACGCCTCCGCCGCGTCCCCGGCCTGCTGCGCCAGCGTCCGCACGGACGCACGATGCCAGCCGGCGCTTCCTGCGCGCTTATCTCGGGATCACCTAGCGCGCCAGCTCGCGGAGCACGACCAGCCCGGCCCGACGGGCCTGCCGGCGCACGCGCTGCACCGACATCGCCGGCAGCCCGGCGCCCTCGCCACGCAGCCATCGGCCGGCCGGGGTCGTCGTACCCGCGGCGACGAGCGGCAGGATCGCGATCAGGATCGTCGGCGTGTTGAGCCACACCGTCGGCAGGGCGAAGCACACCGCGATCGGCAGCACCCAGCGACGATTGCCAAGCGCGCCCCACGCGATCAGCAGTGCCACGAGCGGCAGCCGGACCCACACCGGGACCGGCAGGAACACGCCGTTCGCCGTCGTCGGGAACTCGGCCCGCAGGAGCATCGCGATCCAGCCGCGCCAGGCCGCCGGGTCGATCGCCCAGGACACCGCCACGACCGCGAAGGTGGCGCCCAGCGCGATCGCGAGCTGGCGCCACTCCCGGCGGACGGCGAACCACAGCAGGCCGATCCCCGGGGTGAGCTTGGTGATGATCGGCAGGACCCACGCGGCGGGCCAGCGGAACCCGAGGACGATCGCCGCCGCCATCAGCAGATCGGTCTGCCCGATCGCAATGCTCATCGTGACCGGCGCGAGGACGCCGATGAAGAACGCGCGCCACCCCGTCAGCCAACCGAGCGCCGCCACCACGATCCCGGTCCAGATCGCGGCGAACACCGGCAACGACAGTGCCGTGAGCGGCGCGATGAGGTGGGCGAACGCCGGCGAGTAGAGGTACGCCCCGGAGACGCCCGGCCGGGCGCTCGCGTAGTCGAACCCCGTGCGAGTCGACCAGTACGCCCAGAGGTCGAAGATCCGCTCGTTCCACGGGTAAAGGTCGAGCAGCCGTGCCGTCATGAAGATCGCGGTCACGAGCACCGCGGCGGCGATCGCCGTACGCCGGACGAACGGCATCGTCGAGGCAGGGATCGGTGGCAGGCTCCGGAGCCGCATGGCTCAGCCGATCGGGTCGGTCGCCTGGAATGGCTCCCCAACGAGGGCCTCGGCGGCGGCGATCGCGGCCGCGGCGTCGGCGTCGGCGGTGAGCGCGGCCAGGTTGTCGAGGTCGGGCACGGGGAGGCCGTCCGGATCGGGCGTCGGGAGGCCCTCGAAATCGGGCGTCCGAATGCCGTCCAGGCGCTCGAGCTCGCCGAGGTCCTGGCTGGCGGCGACATCCGCGACCTGCTCGTCGAACAGGTCGAGGCTGATCTGGTCGCCGGCGAGGGTCCGCTGGAGGGCCAGGAACGAGCGGCGGTGGAACGGCGTGAGCCCCTGGCGCCGGACGGCGTCGCGGTGCTCCTGCGTCGCGTAGCCCTGGTTGCGCTCCCAGCCGTAGCCCGGGTAGCGGGCCGCGAGCAGCGTCATCATCCGGTCGCGCACGACCTTCGCCACCACCGACGCGCACGCGATGGTGTAGACCTTCGCGTCCCCGTCGACGATCGCGGTGTACGGCCCGACCTGGCCCTCGAACCCGGCGATCCTGTTGCCATCCACGAGAACGTGATCATGGCCGCCGAGCCTTGCAACGGCGCGCCGCATCGCGAGATGGGTGGCGTGATAGATGTTGATGGTGTCGATCTCGCGCACGGACGCGGCGCCCACGCCGATCGCCACCGCCCGCCGGCGGATGATCGGGGCGAGGCGCTCCCGCTGGGACGCGGAGAGGGTCTTGGAGTCGCGAACCCCCGGGATGCGGCGCCCGTGGGGCTTCATGATCACTGCAGCGGCGACGACGGCCCCGCAGGTCGGAGCGACGCCGACCTCGTCGATGCCCGCGACGCGCACGGCGCCGTTGCGCCAGTGGACGTTCTCGAAACGGAGGCTGGGAACGCGCGCCGCCATCGGGTGGTCAGGGTAGCGCGGGGTCGTCGCGGGTTCCGTTCAGCGGTGAACCGGGTGTCGGCGCTCGGCGCCGTCGCGCCGGGCGCGGCGCCGCCCGGGGGCCGCGGGCCGCGGGCTATGCGCGGGTTCGGCGCTCGCGCAGGGTCGCGGCCTTGCCGACGCGGTCGCGGAGGAAGTACAGCTGGGCGCGCCGGACGCGGCCGTGCCTGACGACCTCGATCTTCTCGATGCGCGGGCTGTTGACCATGAAGGTGCGCTCGACACCGACGCCGCTGGCGATCTTCCGAACGGTGATCGAACGGGTGATCCCGCCGCCTCGGAGGCGCATGATCGTGCCCTCGAAGACCTGGACACGCTCCTTGCCGCCCTCGACGACCTTGGCCGAGACCTTGACGGTGTCGCCGGACGCGAGCTCGGGCAGGTCGGTGCGGATCTGGTCGGCCACGATCTCGTCGAGCACGTTCACGGTGGGCAGTTCCTGTGGTGTGGCGCGCACGGCGGCGCGGGTGGGTGAACCGTTGGGTGCCGGCCCGGGCTGGCCGACGGCCGCGAACGATAGCACGTGCCCGCTCTCCGCGTCCCTCGCGGAAGGCGCGCGCGGGCGTCAGCCCTCCGGCGGGAGGAGGTCCGGTCGCAGGCGGCGCGTGCGGTCCAGTGCGGCCTCGCGGCGCCAGCGACGGACCTGCTCGTGGTGCCCGCTGACGAGCACGTCCGGAACGACGCGACCGCGAAACTCGGCGGGCCGCGTGTACTGCGGGTACTCCAGGAGCCCGTCGCTGAACGACTCCTCCGCGGTCGAGAGCTCGTCGATGGCGCCCGGGAGGAGCCGGGTGACGGCATCGATGACGACCAGCGCCGCCGGCTCGCCGCCCGAGAGCACGTAGTCACCCACCGACAGCTCGAGATCGACCAGGTCGCGGATGCGATCGTCGATGCCCTCGTAGCGAGGGCAGATGAGCACGAGGTGGCTGCGCGTCGCGAGGTCCGCGGCGCGCGCCTGGCGGAAGACCTCGCCGCCCGGATCGAGCAGGATCACGGTCGAGTCGTCGCGTCGAAGGGCATCGATCGCGCCGGCGATCGGCTCGGGGCGCATCACCATCCCCGCTCCCCCGCCGTACGGCGCGTCGTCGACGCTGCGGTGCCGCCCCAGCCCCCATTCCCGCAGGTCGTGGATCCGGATCGCCGCCAGGCCGCGCTCGCGAATGCGGCCCGGGATGCTCTCGGAAAGTGGCCCTTCGAGCATCGCCGGGAAGAGGCAGACGACGTCGATCTCGAGGGTCATGACCCCTCGTCCCGTGTGGCGGGAGGCTGGTCAGCCGCCGGCGCGGCCGGGCCGTTGCCGGTCGCCGCGCCGTCGCCGGTTGCCGAGGCGTCGCCGGTTGCCGAGGCGTCGCCGGTTTCCGAGCTCCGCTTTGCGCCCTTGCCGTGCTTCGACCAGCGCGGACGGCGGCGGGGCGCGCCACTCGCCGACTTCCGAGGCGTCGCCTCCACGACGGGCGCGTCCAGATCCAGGAACTTCTCGTCCACCACGAGCTCGCGGCGTTCCGGCGCGAACGTCGTGATCACGTCGCGCACTGCCGCCAGGTCGAACTCGCCAGGCGGACCTCCGCGCACCACGTAGACCTCGGACTCGCCGGCGCGATAGACGTCCGCGACCTTGCCCAGCTCCGCGCCGGTGGAGTCGCGCACGGTGGAGCCGATCACCTCATGCCAGTACGCCGCGCCCGGGTCGAGGTCTGCCTCGCGATCGACCTCGACCTCGAGATACGCCTCGCGCAGCCGCTCGGCTGCCTGGCGGTTCGGGATCTCGCGGAATCGCAGGCGCCAGCCCGGACCGTCCTCGACCGGCTGCGCGGCGAGAACCGTGAGCGGCCGCTCATCGCCCTCGACGTGCAGGACCTCGCCAGTGGCGAATCTCGCCTCCGGCTTGTCGGTCAGGACCTCGACCCGGACAATGCCGTCGAGCCCGTGGAGGCCCCGGACCTGCGCCACCACGAGGCGCGTGCGCGCCACCGAATCCGTCCCGCTCAGACGACCGCCCTCAGACGATCTCCAGCTGGACCGAGCTGCCCTCGCGCGCCGCGGTGACCTTGAGGAGCGTCCGGAGCGCCTTCGCGACGCTGCCGTTGCGCCCGATGACCTTGCCCATGTCGTCCTCGGCGACGTGGAGCTCGATCACCATGCCCTCGTCGTCCTCGACCTCGGTGACCGTCACGGCCTCCGGGTCATCCACGAGGGTCTTCGCGACGTATTCGACGAGCTCCCTGGCGCTCACTTCGCGGCCTCCTCTTCAGCCGTCTCGGCCGAATCGCTCGTGTCGGCAGACGCGGTCGTTTCGGCTCCATCGGTTTCGTCGGCGCCTTCCGCGGTCGCATCTGCCTCGGCCGGCTCAGCTGTCGCATCCGCCTCGACCGGCTCAGCGGGCTCGACGGTCTCCGCGGCCGCCGGCTTCTCCGCGGCCACAGCCTGCTCGGCTGCCGTGGGCTTGTCTGCCTTCGCGGCTTTCGCCGCGACCTTGGCGCTCTCGGCCTGCGCGGCCGCCCGCTCGGCGTTCCGCGCCTCGATGGCGGGGTCCGGGGGGAGCACGCCGGCGTTCCGGAACAGGCGCGCGACCGTGTCCGACGGCAGCGCGCCCTTGGCGATCCATGCCTTCGCCTTGTCGGCGTCGACCTGGAACTCCACCGGGTCCTTGCGCGGGTTGTAATGCCCGAGCGTCTCGATCGAGCGGCTGTCCCGCGCGCTGCGGGAGTCCGCGACCACGACGCGATAGCTGGGCTGCTTCGTCGCGCCGACGCGGGTGAGGCGAATTCGAACGGCCATGCATGTCCTCCTGGGGTGATTGGGCGGGTGTGAGGTGCCTTCGCGCCTACTGGGGGTGGTTGACGGTGATGACCAGCCGCGACCGCGTCGCCGCTGGGTCGGTCGAGATGGAGAGGCCGAGGGCCTCCACGGGGTCGACGTACGGGGCGATCTCGGCCCACTGCGAGGCCATCTCCTCCGGGACGAAGCCCTTGACGAGATCGACCCCCGCGCCGACCGCCGCATAGAACGTCGTCCGGCTGTTGGCGAGCCCGCGCTGGGTGGCGAGCTTGAACGCGGCATCGTCCGCGAGGCTCGTCCCGGCCGTGACGGCGAGGACGTCGGCCATCGCGCCGTCGCCGATGGTGAGGTAGATGATCCGGCCGCGGCCGGCGATCGAGAACGACACCGGGGTGTCGAGGCTGCCCGTGTCGACGCCCGGGACGGAGCCCGGCGGAACGATCGAGCCGAGGTCGGTGACGGTCACCGTCGTGACCTCGACCCCGGACAGCGTCTCCGTCGCGACGGTGATCCCCTCCCCGGACAGCCCGGCGAGCCCCAGGAACGTCTTCACGGTCGCTAGCTTCTCGGCGGCCGTGGCGTCGTCCTTCGCGGCAAGGTAGACGCCGATCTTCGCGTTGGGGCTGTCCAGCGTTGGGTCCTTCGCGGACACCGCGACCGCGGCGTCCTCGATCCAGCCGACGAGGCCGGCAGGCCCGCCGACGCCGTCGAGCATCTGCAGCGGCGCCTGGGCCTCGGGGACGGAACGGAGCTGGGCGAGCAGGTTCTGCAGCGACACGCCGGTCCCCTGGTCCTCCAGGTAGAGCAACGAGCCCGCCGGGACGAGCGGCGCGATCACGCTCGCGTGGGCCACGGTCGCGGGCAGCATCGAGGGACCGCCGGACGGTGCCGGCAGCGGTGCGACGACCCCGTCGACGACGAGCGAGTCGTCCTCGGCGCGAAGCCCGACGATCAGCCAGTCCGGGATCCGGCCGCCGAGGCTCTCCATGCCCG